>JAILCU010000099.1 GCA_024690405.1 Bacteroidales bacterium | reverse complement strand
CTCGCTTCAAGCAGCACCTTTCCGTCGTAGCTCAGCTGATAGGGAACTTCAAGGCCAGCGGCGTCGATGACTACGAACTGACGGCCTCCGTGTATGCCTAAGCGCTGGAACACATCGGCAGCATTAACCGCCAAAACCTGCTGGCAATACGCGTTGCTCTCATTAGTGACGGTGAGGTCTATGGATACATTATCTCCGCGTAGAGAGCCGTCTTCGTAGCGCAGGTGTTCGCAAGCAGCTAAAAGAAAGGCTCCCACGCCGAAATTAGCCTCGTTACGAGTCGACAACTGCTGGCCGGGAATGGCACGTTCACCTATGGGCTGCACGTAACCGACGGCCCCCGACGGCTGAAGAGCAACTTGAACAAGATAGTTCCATGCACGCTGAATGACAGGCTCATACTGCTGGCGGTCGAGCAGCCCGTGGTTCATACCCCAAAGCAGTCCGTAGCAGAAGAAAGCGGTGCCGCTGGTCTCAGGACCTTCGGCATGGTCTTTGTCGAGCATGGAGCGCGTCCAGTAGCCTTCGGGCTGCTGACAACGGGACACCCCTTGTGCCAGCTGGCGGAAACGCTGCTCAAAGAACGGACGATGGCGGTAGTCGGCTGGCATGTCGCTGAGCACCTTGGCCAGCCCTGCCAGCACCCATCCGTCACCGCGTGCCCAGAAGTCCTTCTTACCGTTTGTGGTCTTGGCCTTCGGATAGATATACTTCGCATCGCGATAGTAGAGCTGTTCCTCGGGGTCGAACATCAGCGAGTCGGCCCAGCTGAAATTCTGATAGAGCTTATCCAGATACTTCACTTCGCCGGTGGTCTTGTAGAGTTTGGTCATGACAGGCATCACCATATAGAGCGCATCGGCCCACCACCAGAAGTGGGTGTCGGTCATGCTGCACTCATGACTCATGACCTCGATGGCGCGAGCGACTTTATAGGGAGCGGGGACGAGGTTATACATGTCGATGTAGGTTTGGAAGCAGATCTGCCAGTCGCCGAAGAGGACGAAGTCCTGGCCTTCGCCGTAGGTCTTGTATTTCCAGTTGGCACGGTCGTCGGACTTGGCACCTTTCCAATCGTTGTGGCGGCACCACTTGTCGGTATAAGCGTACCAGTCGGCACGGCCGGTGAGGCGGTAGGCCTCCATGTTACCGGTATGATAGGCGGCGTGGTCCCAGAAAGAACGGACGTAGGGGGTGTTGTGGGATTGCCAGTAGTTGTTGACCTTTATGATTTGCGCCAGTACCGCTCCGGCCTCGTCGGTGGTAGAGAGTGTGGCGGGGACGGGGATGGTAGCTGTGGAGAGGGCGGTCTTAGCGGGGAGCGTGGCAGTCGCGGGGGCGGCTTGAAGGCGGGATTGTTGTGGCAAAACCACAACACACAGGAGGAGGGTGAGAAGTTTTTTCATGAGGGATATTTTTATTGGTTGATGAGACGGTTTGGTGATGAGGGTGAGGGGAGGAGGGTGAAGGGGTGATGAGGTGGTGGAGGGAAGAGGTGGTGGAGGAGGTGAGGGAGGAGGTGAGGGTGATGGAGGAGGGGGGATTAATTGGATTTGAGGAGGGGGAGGTATTTTTGGACGGCTTTCTTGGCGATGGCAATGGCATCGTCGAGGGAGCCCCATACTTCGCCGCCAGAGGCATTTTTGTGGCCACCGCCGTTGAAGAACTCAGCAGCCATTTCGTTGCAGGGGAAGTCGTCGACGGAGCGGAGGGAGACGCGGATGCAAGGGTGCTCGGTGTCTTCGCGAAGGAAGATGGAGAGTTTCATGCCCAGAATCTGCAGGGGGAGGTTGACGAGGCCCTCCGTATCGCCGTTGAGGATACCGAAGCGACGCCGTTCAGCGTTGGTGAGGGTCATGAGGGAGGTGTGGGCTTTCTTCCAGACATCGAGTTTCACGTAGAGCATGTAGCCCATGAGTTTCATGCGATTGGGGCTGTATGTGAAGAAGACGTTGCGGTAGATCTTGTCTTTGTCGATGCCGCAGCTGAGGAGGATGCTGATGAGTTCGTAGATTTCCGGACGGGAACTGGCGTAAGTGAAAGCGCCGGTGTCGGTCATCATGCCGGTATACAGAGAGACGGCTTCGTCGTGGGTGAGGGTGGGCTCAGTTGTTATTACTTTCGTACCCGTGCCCGTAGGAGCGGGTTGTGCCGTCTCTAAATCCAAAATGAGACGGAGAAGGACTTCGCAGGTTGAGGAAAGTTCGGGAAAAGAGATGAGGAGGTCGGCAATGTCGGGTTCGGGATCGAGGTGATGGTCGATGATGATGCGAGGCGTGGGGTGCTCGCGTACGACATCGCCAAGAGAGGACATACGGCGTAGCTCGCCATGGTCGCACATGATGACAAGGTCGGCATCTTCAACGATAGGACGTACCTCAGCTTCGTGGCCTTCATAGATGAGAACCTCAGAGGCGCCGGGGATCCATTTGAGGAAATCGGGGAAGTTGTTGGGGGCTATGATGTGGATGGTCGTGGCGGGAAGGCGACGGTGAAGCCAGGAGGCGAGTGCCGTCGTAGAGCCAATGGCATCACCATCAGGGCCGCGGTGGCAGGTGATGATGATGTGGCGCGGTGGGGTGGCACAGGGGTGAGAACCTGCGGGGAGGTGTCTGTGCCAGAGGGCGAGTTGATTGGGTGTGAGTAGGGTATTCAAGAGGGATGGAATAATAAAAATGAAAAAATCGTTATCAAGGATTGCACACTGGTGGCAAGTGCTTTTTTATAGTGGGTGGCTCGTTGGGTGGCCCTCGGGAGAACCCTCGGGCACGGTAACGGGAGGTGGCAGGGGGAGGCGGGCGTTAGTGGGTTGGATGGCTCGTTGGGTGGCTCGTTAGGTGGCCCTCGGGAGAACCCTCGGGCACGGTAACGGGTGGCAGGGGGAGGCGGGCGTTAGTGGTTGGGTGGCTCGTTAGGTGGCCCTCGGGAGAACCCTCGGGCACGGTAACGTGGGGTGGCGGGGGGAGGCGGGCGTTAGTGGTTGGGTGGCTCGTTGGGTGGCCCTCGGGAGAACCCTCGGGCACGGTAACGGGTGGCAGGGGGAGGCGGGCGTTAGTGGGTCTTGACTTCTGACCAGGCTGGGGGATCGATGCCGAGAAGGTGCTTGACGAAGAAATCATAGCGTTTATGTTCGCCATAAGATTCACCCACGGTGTGGTGGGCACCAGGGATGACAACGAGTTCAAAGGGCTTGTTTGCCTTGATGAGGGCATTGGCCACTTGCATGGTGCTGGCGGGGTCTACATTGTCGTCGAGTTCGCCAACGACAAGCATGAGCGGACGCTCGAGACGGTAGGCATTGTCGACATTGGAACATTCGGAATAGGTGGAATCGATGGGGTAGGACATCCATTGCTCGTTCCACCAGATCTTATCCATGCGGTTGTCATGACAGCCACAGGCGCTGTAGGCCGCTTTATAGAAATCGCCATGGAAGAGGACGGCGGCGGTGCTCTCCTGTCCTCCGGCAGAGCAACCATAGATGCCTACGCGGTCGATATCCATATAAGGATACTTGGCGGCAGCAGCCTTGATCCAAGCGATGCGGTCGGGAAAACCGGCGTCCTTGAGGTTTTTGTAGCATACCTCCTCGAATTTTTTGCCGCGGTTGCTGGTCCCCATGGCATCGAGCTGCACGACAATGAAACCGAGTTCAGCCAAGGATGTGGTGTAGCCGTTGTAAGCTTGGAAGGACTTGGGGACGTAGCTGTCGCCAGGACCGGAGTAGATGTACTCGATGATGGGATATTTCTTGTTGGGATCGAAGCTGGTGGGGCGCTGGATGATGCCCCACATGGGCGTGATACCATCTCGACCCGGTGCCACGAAGATCTCCGGTGTAACCCAACCTGCAGCGAGAAGGTCGGAGATATCGGCTCGTGCGAGGATGGTGCCGGGGGCTGCTTTAGAGGGAAGGGAGGCTTTCTTGGATGGCGTAGCTGGGGTAGAAGCAGCAAGAGAGCGGACTACGGTGACAGGAGGTATGTCCTGCGTGGAGTAGGTGTCGATGAGGGCAGAGTAGTCGCTGTTGAAGCGTGCGTTGTGGTTGCCTTCCTCTGGGGTGAGGTCAGTGAGGCCAGTGCCGTCAAAACGGATGCGGTAATAGTGGATATGGTAGGGGTCCTCGTCGGGGTTCACACCATTGGCGGTGAAATAGAGGAGCTCTTGGTCTGTGTCGATGTGCACAACACGGCGTACACACCAGTCGCCATGGGTGATTTGTCGGTAGGGGCATTCGGTGGCGGAGGCAGTGAAGCCCTTTTGGGAGGCACTGTTGCGGGTCTTCTTGCCGATGGCGGGGAGTGTGGTGTCGAAGAGATAGAGGTGGGGGTAGCCGTCGCGCTCTGAGAGCCAGAGGATGAGGCTGTCGCCACGAAGATCGCGGCGGTAGTTGTTGGAGTAGCGGACGTAGGTGTCGGCGCGTTCCTCAATGAGGGTGCGGAGGGAGACCGCGCAAATATGCGCGGCACCCAACCCGCTGGTAGAGGATGTAGCTGGGGCGGAAGATCTTGTTGTAGTGGCAGATGGTGAGGAGAGGGGAGCCGGGACGGCCATCTCGTATACGCGGTAGAGGTGGTGCCCGCGCTGGTTGTACTCAAAACGGACGGCGTGAGAATCATCGCACCACCGTGGACCTTCAAGGGAATATTGATTTGCGATGAGGTCGGCTTCGGGACGTACGGCACGACCGGTAGCTACCTCGAAGATGTATGGAGTCTTTTGGGCGAGCTCATCGCCGGGCTTGGCATATTCCTGTTTGTGAAGGATGGGTTGAAGCTGGTCGGCGGGAGAGGATTCGACATAATAGACATAGCGCTTTTCGATGGGGCGGATACGATTGACGGCAACGTAGCGGCTGTCGGGGCTCCATTGAATGTAGCTGCTGAAGTAGTGGCTGGTGGTGCCTTCGGTAGAAAGGGCACGGGCCCTGGAACCGTCGGGGCGGGCAACATAGACGTTGTCGTTGCGGATGAAAGCCACGAGGGAAGAATCGGGAGAGAGCACAGGATCGGCATCGCGTTCGTCGTCAGTGACCATCCAATGGCGCTCCTGACGGCGTTTGGACGGGTTAGCGATAAACCGTATCTCTTGCTGATCACGCCGACCGCGCTCGTTCCAACTGCGGCGTTGATTGCGCTGGGCATCCTCGACGGGTCGGGTAGAGGTGGTGTCGGCAAGGGTTATGGTGCCGTCTTGGTTAACCTGACCGAAGTGCCAGAGGGTCTGGGTGCCATCGGATAGACGGTACTGAAAACGTCCGTTGGAAAGCCAACGGGAATCATCAACCTGGTTCTTGATCTTGCTATTGTTGAAGGTGCGCCGGAGGGAATAAGCGCGGTTGTAGTCATCTGTTGTGCCCTGAGCTTGGATGGGTGAGGAGAAGGGCAGGTATAGGAGAAAAAGGGAAAGTAATTTACAGTTCATAATAGAAAACCGACTTTAGGTCTTAGAATGGCCCTCGGGAGAACCCTCGGGCACGGTAACGGGATGGCCCTCGGGAGAACCCTCGGGCATGGTAACGGGAGCATCCCCTGGTATAGTTTTGAGGGAAAGAGCGCGGAGGGAAATAGGTGGTTCCAGGATGGAACTATTTCATTTTGAGGGTGGCTTTTATCGCATCTTTTTGAACAACGGTTGCGAAATCCTGGGGACGGACAGTGACGGGACCGGTGAGGAATTCGGGGATGTTGTAACTGCGCATGAATTGGCGATGGTATTGCGGGTTGTCCTGCGGAAGCTCGAAGGGTCGTGAGAAGTGGCCATTGCCATCGTGGTGCGCGATGAAAGGCCGGGTGAAATTGCCGTCGTCACGACGCGATGAGAAGATGACCCAGCATCCGTTGCTTGACCAGGAGTGGTAACTCTCGACATCGTGGGAGTTGAGCTCTGTGATGTAGCGAATGGCAGCAGGCAGCGGGTGCATCTGCCCCATGGCTTCGTTGAGGCTGTCGGCAGCATTCTCCCGAACGACGTTGTTGGCCATGGGGGGAAGCATCTCGTCAGGGATATTGTCTGGCGTAAAGCGCGTGACAGGAGTAAGTGTCGTCGGTTGGGCTTGGGCGAGGTCAAGGAGCATGAGTTCGGCATCGTTGTGCCAAATGTGGAAGACACCGTACTTACCTTCGGTGAACATCAGCCAACGTCCATCGGGCGATACGCGTGGGAGGGTGACGCTACGATTACGTGCGGTGGCGTCATAGATGAGTTCCCGGGGACCGAAAGTGCGGGTCTGTTCGTTGAAGGGAATGCGGTAAAGATTGTATTGAACGTCTTTGTAGTTTTTGATGAGCTCGAAGTCCATTTGTACGGTATCACGACGCTCCCAATGCGCACTGACATAGTAAACATATTTGCCATCGGGCGTCCAGAAGGGGAAACAGTCAAACTCCATTGTGTCGCGGGTGATGGGTGTCACGGTATTGTTCTCGAGGTCGTAGAAGATGAGGTTAGACTTGGTGTCCTGTACTTCAATCTTTTGTACGTCGCGGGTGTGGAAACTCTGTCCCGTGCTGTTGGTTGAATAGACAATCCACGGTTTCCTGGGATGCCAGGTGGGGTAGACGCCAGCCGAGAGGGTGGAATCTGTCTTGAGGTCGATCTTCTGCACCTTGCCATCATAGGCAATGACAGTACCTCCGAGATACTGTCGGACGTGGAACTGGATGCGGTTGGGATTGTACCACTGAGCATGGTGACAGTTGATGCACTGACCGTTCTCCTCGTCGCTATTGATCATATTACCATAGATGAGGCTCTCTTTGAAGTTCTCAAGGCACCGCTGGTTGAGGGTGAGGTCCTCGTAGGTGACATAGGATGGCGAGATGAGACGATAGGAGATGTAAGGGTCTATGCTATCCTTGCTGATTGTGATGCAGAAAGGTTTGTAGCGCTGCCATCCATTGTTGCCCTTGGTAAAAACTTCAACGGCAATCTTCCCATCGGCAGCCAAGGCCGTTTTCACCATTTTGTGCCATTTCTTCAGGCCCGGCCGTACGTCTTCACCGCCGAGGGTCCATGTCTCGCTACCTGCCGTGAAGCGCGATACGAAATCCGTGATGTCCGTTTCGTGGTCGATATGGAAATGGAGAGGGGCGATGTTGGCGGGTGCGGTGACATCGATATAGTCGGGGTAGATGGATGGAGATGTCTTTACCTCGGTGAAAGCATCAGGTACTTCGGCCGAATTGCCAAAGATAGCGAATCCCGTTCCTGCAAAGAGGATGATATGGAATATGACGAGGGCAATGACGGCCCATAACGGCCAGTGTTTTTTCTTTGTGTCAGCCATGTCTTAGTTTGTTTTTTGGTTGCGTACGAGGAAATAGAAATAATAGAAGGTATTGCCGAACTGCGGATAGAAAGCGACCGCTTTCTGTTCTTCGGACATCGGCCCGCATTGTTCGTTGAACTTCATGAACCGTGCATAGGTATCGCGGACATTCTGGTCGAAGGGCATATGGCTGATGTCTACTTTATTCTCGAGGTGTCCGTAGAGATACGCAGCCTCCTGATAGTGGAGAGGCATGTGGAGGTCGGGATGCATGGTAGCAAAGCGCATGAAACGTGGCCAGAAGAGATTGATATCCTTCATGATAAGCGCGCAAAGAAGCGTCATCTCCTGGAAGTAAGGATCGTCGCCGTTACCTTTTGCAAAAGTCTGCAGCAGATACATCTCGACGAGGGTGTTGTCTCCGTCGAGACGGTCGGGATATGTCATGAGGTGCATGATCGGCTCGAACTCTTTCAAGCCCTCCTCGTCGAGGAGAGGTTTCTCTGCTTTGACAGAAGCTTCGAGTTTTTCAAGATCGAAAGCTTCGGGCGTAGCGAGGTACTTTTCGTAGTGTTCGGCCCAGGCACGATGGAAGGTTGTTTTCTTGAGGAGGTTGAGGTATTTGCGTGCGACGGTCCATTCATGGTTGAGGATGCTGGTGCGGGCCATGAATTTATAGGTCTCCACTTTCCACCCGAATTCCACGCCATCCTCCATGCACCACCGGTAGCAGAAATTCTCCTTGCCGTAGTGGTAGTAGATGAGCTTTCCACCGATCTGTGTCATGCGTACACGCCAAGGAGCATTCTGCTGAACGGCACCTTCGGGATAGAAGAACATCTCGTTGGCAGCTCTTCCGAGTCGGAACAGTGCGAGGTTCTTATACATCACGATCTGACGGGTTGGCTTGACATCACTGGGTTGGCGTGCGATGGTAAGCACCCGCTCCCAATCCAGTTCCTCGATGGCGCGGTTCATGGCCAACTCCTTCTGGAAATTGGTGTCGTGATACCAAGTTGCACGAACACCGAAGACAGCCACACAAAGAAGTACCAAGACGAGTACAAGACGCATCCATGGACGCAGCTTACCGGCGAGGGCAGAACCTTCGCGCAGCAAAGATGCTATAAATAAGATAAGGAACGCGAGGATGATGGCGTAATAGGCCCATCGGTACTGCTCAAAGCTATCCTTGCCATACCGCAAGGAAGGCATTGCAGCCACGTAGACGTATGCCCGTTTGGTCATCTCGAAGAGTTGCTGATAGTAAATCTGTGGTACGGCGGCAATCAGTATGATGGCCAAGATGACCGTTAGGACGGAGAAGCGTATATTGAATGCTCCCGTTTCCTTCTCACGTTGTGGGAGGCATAGCAGTCCTGTCGCTCCCAAGGCCCAGGCGCCGAAAAAGGGATATCCGACGATGCATACGGTGCCCATCCAAATCAGACGTAACCATCGAGCGATGCGGGAAGGCAAAAACATGTCGGAAAGACGCTGAACAGCAAGGGAAAGTGTTGCGAAGAGCACCCCCACGGTAGGAACCATGAGGTGTCCCTGCAATTTCTGATAGTAAACCCAATAACCTGTTTGTGTGAAGCAAGCCAGAAGCGCCAGCGGCACGAGTACCGTGAGCGCAATCCACGGTCCGCGAAGGCGATAGATCCATGCGAGGAGCGCGCAGATCATCAGCCAAAGTCCGCATAGGATGGCTACGCCAAGCCAGGGATAGAAGAAAAATTGGGTAAGATAAGTGGCAAACCACGATGCAGCACCCCCGGGGTATTGCATGAGTGTTTTCCAATAGAGGCCCGTGGGCAGCCATAAGTTCAGTTCCTGTGCGCGGAGAAGCAGCTCGCTCTCCTGCTGAACCAATCTTATGCCGGCGATAGCCAGGATGGCGATAATGACGAGCCAATAAATCAGAGACCGTCCCATGGCCTTCTCTGCGAGGGAGGTGGTGGTGACCTTTGCAGATTGGTTGTTCTTTTTCATGTTGTGTGAAAATGAATCTTTTAAAGTTAGACACTCACTTCCTCGCAGAGCGGGTAGGGGTCGTCTTCAGTTCATTATTTTACGGGTTTTACGATATACGTGAAGGTGTGGTCCTCATATTTGGGAACGAACTGGTCCTGTGGCCATGCTCCCCAACTGTTGACACAACCGATGCCCATCTGGAAAGCACGCAGCTGAAGAACCGTGTAGTCGCGGGCAACGAGGTCGCCGCTATGGCTTTGGTGTGCATCTTTCTGAGGGCCGTCGTCGAGATCGCTGATCTCATATCTGAGGGCAGAAACCTCCATGGGTCCACAAGCGAGGAAGGTGACGTCGGGTCGTCCCGCCGCCTCCATGGTCCACGAGATGACGTCGCAGTGGTTGCCGCTTTCCTGAGGACGAACGTAGAGGTTCCAATATTCGTCGGCAACACGGCTCTTGTATTCACTGATAAAGGCGTTGTCCTTGCGGTCGCAATAGTTTTCAACAGGACCGCGGCCGACATAGGATACCTTGTCATAAGCCTTGTTGAGACGCCACGTCATACCCATGGCCATCATCTGAGGCTTCTTCGAAGCACTTTCGTTGACATCGAGCTCCTCGGTAACGATGAGTTCGCCTTTCGGCGTGAGGATATACGTCATTGCAAGGTCGGCATCGACCTGGTTGCTATGGTATTTCACTACCACCTGCTTGCTCTGGTTGTCGAGGTCGGTGCATTCCATGGAAGTCATGTTCCAACGGGCATTTCTCCATGCACCAAGCTTATTCTGTAACTGAGCACCGTAGTCATTGTCGGTGGGGGCGCGCCAGAAGGAAGGCTCTACGCTCTTGCGGTCTTCGAGCACGGGCGTTCCATTGATATCGAAATAGTCGATATTGCCCGTCCGCTTATTCCAAGTGACTGAGGTGCCGTCAGCAGCGAGGGTGAGCCATGATTTGGCATCGTCCTTGGTGACCGTTTCCATGGTAATGGCGGCGTTCTTGGCTGCTTTCTTTACGTTGGCAGAAGTGCTTGGCGTGGCAGCAGCGAGAAGGTCTTCGGTTTTGGGGAAGGTGTAAGGTGCGACCTCGAACTGAGCTTTAGCGATGACCTCGCCCTTCTTGAGCAGACCTCGATCGGCCTTGAGGACAAAGTGGACGTCGACCGCAGCCCATTTGCTGCCGGCAATGTAACGCTTCAGCTCAGCCAGCATGTTGGCGGGGATGTTGAAGCGCTGGCGCTGTTGAGGAGCTAACTGAATAGGAACGGGCAGGGTGTAAGTCTCCTTTTGAATACGCTGTCCATTGTAGGTCTGGACAGTGGCTTGAGCCTCTACGTCATCCGTGCCGCGGAAGAAACTCTCGTTGTAGAGTTCCACTTCGCCGTCGAGAAGCGATTTTCCCTCGGGGATGGTCAGCCACAGGTCCTGATAATAGTACTGAACCTCATAGGCGTGCGGATGCGGAATACGGTCGGAAGAGATGACGCCGTTGCAGTTGAAGTTGTGGTCAGAGGCCGGATAGCGTCCGAAGTCGCCGCCATAAGCCATGATTTCCTTGCCGGTGACGCGGCTGGTGGCACGCATGCCCTGGTCAACGAAGTCCCAGATGAAGCCACCCTGATACTTCGGATATTTGCGAATAAGTTCCCAGTACTTAGCGAAGCCACCCAGCGAGTTACCCATTGCGTGAGCATATTCACATTGGATGAGGGGACGCGGATTGTCGCCCTGACTGTAGCGTTCGCAGTTGTTGTAATCGTAGTACATGGGGCAGAAGATGTCTGTCTTGCCATTCTGGTGAGCCTGTTCGTACTGAACGGGACGAGAGGAATCAATGGCTTTCACCGCATCGTAGGCATCCTCGAAGTTCTTTCCGTAGCCCGCTTCATTACCCAGGCTCCAGAAGATGATGGATGGGTGGTTCTTTTGCACCTGAACGTTGTGCTCGTTGCGCTCTACGTGTGCTTTGTGGTAGATGGGATTTTTGGCCAGGGTCTTGTCGCCATAACCCATTCCGTGGCTTTCGATATTGGTCTCTGCCACGACATAAAGGCCATATTGGTCGCAGAGGTCGTACCAACGGGGATCATCGCTATAGTGGCAGGTACGCACGGCATTCATATTGAGCTGCTTCATCACCCTGATGTCCTGGATCATGCGCTCGACGCTCACGAGATAGCCGCCATCGGGGTCAAGTTCGTGGCGGTCGGCTCCCTTGAAGAGTACCGGCTGACCATTGACGAGGACCTGTGCATTTTTGATTTCCACCTTGCGGAATCCCACCTTCTGCATGATGCTCTCCACGGTGTTCCCTTTCTTGTCTTTCAAGTTAAAGAGGGCTGTGTAGAGATACGGGATTTCAGCGCTCCAGAGCTGTGTGGCACCACCGAGGCTGATGGTGAGCGGTTTGCCGGCAAACGGTTGAGACGTAGCCGTGCCGATGGTCTTACCACTGGCATCTTTCAGTATGGCCTCCACCGTATATCCTTTCGCGCTTGGCGCATTGATGGTGATGGTGGACACACCGAGTGTGTAGTCGTTGATGACATCCGGCACGATGAAGATGTCCTGGATATGAGCCTTGGGGCGGGCATAGAGATAGACTTCACGGGCGATACCTGTGAAACGCCAGAAATCCTGGTCCTCGAGATAAGAACCATCGCACCACCGCATGACGCGCATGGCGATGAGGTTCTCTCTGCCCGGCTTGAGATATTTAGTCAGGTCAAATTCAGCTTCCATCTTGGAGTCCTCGCTGTATCCGACGTGCTTGCCGTTGACCCAGACTTCAAGGTTGCTGGTGGCGGAGCCTACATGGAGGTATATGTCCTGTCCATTCCATCCGGCAGGGATCGTGACGGTTTTGCGATAACTTCCGGTATAGTTGTTGCGCTCCTCGACGTACGGCGGATTGGAGTTAAACTGTGTATCCCATGAGTAACTCGTATTCTTATAGATCTTGTCACCATAGCCATTGAACTCAAAAAGTCCGGGGACGGGGAAGTCGACCCATTTGGAATCGTCAAAATTTGTGGCGAAGAAGTTGGCGGGTGCTTCGTTGTGGTTCTGAGCGAAGTTGAAGCGCCATTTACCTTCGAGGGAGAGGAAGCGGTCAGAGGCCGCCTTATCGGCCTTGAGGGCTTTGTCGGCATTCTCGAAGGCGAAGAATGAAGCGCGTGGACGTTCGGTGTTGACGCGCGTAACATTAGGATTAAGCCATGCCTCTTTCTGGTTCTGGGCAGGGAGTGTGAGTTGCGACGCCATCGCAACAAACAGAACGACGAATAATCTTTTCATTGTCTTCTTTTTGGTTAAGTTAAGCCTATTTGTGTGCGAAGATACATAAAAAAGTTTTTCGCACCAAACTTTAGGGCGAAAAACTCTTTATAAATTCAAAAGAGAGATGGATGGTAAATTTTTCCTCGCCGTCGTTCAAGGAAAAGGCGTTTGCCGAAGGCTGGATAAGAGGAAGCCTCTGCGTGGATGATGAACACACGCAGAGGCTTCGTCGAGGGGGGTATGTAGAGGAACCGCGGCTTTGTCAGTAAGACCGCTCCTCATGGGCGTCAAGCCCTTGAATTATTTCAGCTTGAAATACCAGTTTCTCTGGTCCTGCAAACGGCTGTAAAGGGCTCCGTCCGTTGAGCCGCTACGTTCAGACACACGTTTTGCAAAGCGCTCTACACCCTTGCTGCCGAGGAATCGGCTATAGCAGAGCAGGTCGAAGAAGCGGTTGCCCTCGAAAGCTGTCTCGAGAGCCATCTCATCGATAATAAGGTCAGCGATGGCGACTTGGATGGTACGCAAGTTAGCAGGATCGTAGATCTCGTCGATGGTATAATCAATCGTATCACTATCCATAACCTTTACTAAGTCGGGTTCGTAGAGACGTAGCATCTTATTGATTTGATCGACATAGTTGTAGGTCGACTCTGCTTCACCCGGTTTCAGCACGCCACATCCACGTTGGTGGATACCCATTGAAACAGCACCATTTGAGTTGATAATACTTTCGGTGTTATACATGCTGTATTCTGTGGGACCGAAGATAATTCTTGTGGTGTTGTAGCTATTGGAACCACGGAGGTAAGAGGTACCGAAGTCCAGGAACTTATAGTTCTTTGCCTCATCCATCTCGCGGCGGCTGATGTAGTCACAGGTAGCACTCCCGGAATAGGGTACCTGGGAGTAGGTGAGTGGTGCTGTTGCCGTGTGTGCCGTGATGAATGCCGTAGAATCCTCAGCTGTCGTCAGTGTGTCCAGACCAGCGGCGAGGCAGTTTGTGAAGAACTCTTCAACACTGGTGTAGAACGTCGTATCGGTGCCGACAATCAGTGTTGGATCGTAGTACTTGCTGGTGGCTGCAGGATAGTCCTCAATGCTGGTGGGAATCCATCCGTCGGAACCTACGAGACCATGCCGCAGTATGGCAAAGGCATAAGTTGGGAAACCGGCGCCATTCAGAGCCTGAGCAAAGCGAAGCCAGACGCTTGCCTTACGATAGATAATGGGATAGGTGGTGGAGAATCCGCCTCCGACGTTTTGCTTCATGACGAAGTTCGTCTCGTCCTGAGCACCTTTCTCATAGTCGGTGTAGTTGCCGGTGGACATCTCGTAGCGAGCATCGCCGGCGCCTTGGAGCACCGTGCAATGGTAGTTCCCATCAGGACCAACATAAGCCTCGAAGCTCTGCGCTTTGTTCAAAGCCTTGTAGGCCGGTGAAGCATCAAGCTGATGTTCGAAGTTACGCTCCAGATAGACTGTTGCAGAGGTTACGGTGTCAGACGCGGACGTGTTGACGCTGAGGGTCGCATCGAAACCGAACAGTTCATTGATGCCACGGAGGACAACGCCCCAGAGTTTGTTCGTGTTGCTGGGAATGACTGTCACGACCTCCGCTGTGGCGCTCGTCTTAGTGTTGCTTTTAAAGATGTTTCTTGACCATGCATCCACATTATTGTAATACTGTTCGGTCGCCATGCTCTTTGCCATACGTCCATAGAGCGTGTTGGGCAGCAGTGGTCCGCCTTTGTCGGAGTTCAGGAAATTGTAGTAGTGCTGAGCCGCCGTGCGGTAATCCGCTTCAGAGCCTTCGCCCTGTGCACGGAGCAGGTAGATGTCGCCGAGGACAAGATCCTGCGGGAAAACACACTGGGAAGCTTGAGCGATGACAGTGGTGCGACCGTAATATCCATAATCAATGTATGGAATAATGCGATCCCATTCTTCACGTTCGAGTGGCGGAATATAGAGCACTTCCTCCACTTTTTGTACGACGCCGCTGCTGGCAAGTGTGCTCGCATCCACAAATTGTTCTGCTTTGTGGAAATCTTCCATATCAGCAGTTGACAACAAAGGCTGCTCGAAATAGGGCACTTTTCCGTAGGTGAGTACCAACTGCAGGTAAGCCCAAGCACGAATGCTGACCACCTGAGCATATTCCTTCAGCATCAAAGGCTGGTTCATGCCAGAAACAGCAGTCGTGTCGCAACGATAGATATAAGCGTTGCAAGAGTTGATGATGTGATAGAAATCAGCGGCTTTGAGATAACGGTTGGAGCCATCCTCAGCGGTGAATTCCAATATCGAGTGGATGGAGTCGCTGACGTACTGAGTGCCGTTAACCATGTCGCCGCGGCATTCACCGAGAATGACATAACGTTCCGCCACATTCTGCAGGCTGCGCAGGATACCCCAGTAGCTGTAGAGCGTGTCTTGGGCGATGTCGTCGATTTCCACGTGCCGATCCATGTCACCCGTAAGCATATCCTCGCATGAGGAGAACGTAAATCCCAACGTTAAAGCGAGGAGAAGAGATACAATGATATTCTTTTTCATGTTGCTGTCTGATTAGAGGTTGATGGAAACACCCAGGTTGAAACTGCGTCCAACGGAGAGCAGCCCCGTGTCGATTCCCTGATAGAGGGCGCTGTTGCGTGCACTCGTTTCGGGGTCGACACCCAGGTAACGTGTTAAGGTGAACAGGTTGTTAGCCTCGCCCCATACGCGGAGCCCCTGCAGCCATTCGTTGTGCAGCGGCACGATATAGGTGAGTCTGACATTCTTCAGCTTGAGGTAGCTGCCATCTTCAATCCATCGGTCGGACATACGCTCGTTGTTGCGCCAGTCTTCGCTATCGATATAGCAAGCCTTCGGCATATCAGTCTGCTGTCCTTCATAGGTCCAGCGGTTCTGCATTGCCGTGGTCTGATTGTATGTGGTGTTAGCACCTTCGATGATGGAGCGCTGATAGTTGTAAACATCGTTTCCGAGCGAATACTTGAAGTTCACATCCAGACGGAGGTTCTTCCAGGTGAGGTTGGTGAAGATGTTGCCGTAGAGAGTGGGGTTGGGATCGCCGATAGCCACCTTGTCGTTGTCATCAATCACACCGTCGCCGTTCTGATCAACGAAGCGCACGTCACCAGCTTGGAAATTGTAGTAAGGATTCTCTTTAATACCAGTCGGGTATTTGAGGTATCCAAGAGCACCTGCCGTGCTTGCCTCAGCATCTGATGCCAGGACGCCATCCGTTTCCCATCCATAGAAGGTACCTGCGGCATATCCTACAGCAGTCAGTACATTGTCTGTGCCATAGATGCTGTTGGTGTGGCCATTGATGACCTTCGTCACATTTCCATTCACATCGGTGAGTGTCATCACGTCCGTGGAGGGTAACTCAGTGATCTCGTTCTTATAGTGACCAAGGCTTGCACCCAGTTCCCACTTGATATCCTTGCGGTTGACGAGGGCGGCGGCCAAATGAACGTCTACACCGCGGTTCTTAAGTTGTCCGTCGTTGGTCCAGTACTGTCCCAAACCAGAGAGATAATCAAGGCTCTTCAGCGTGAGCAGGTTGTCTGTCTTACTCATGTAGAAGTCAACGCCTGCATTCAGTCTGTTGTTGAAGAACGAGCCTTCGAGGGCGACATTAAAGCGTGTTGTTGTTTCCCATTGGATACCTGTGTTCTCAATGTTCTTCAACACCAGACCTACTGTGTTCTCACTGACCTGCTGGCTTTCCCAGTAAGTGCGGGCAGCGTAGTAGTCAATTCCGTCGTTGCCGCTTTGGTCTACGCCTGCGGTCAGTTTCAGGTAGTTGACAGCGGGCGATGTCTTGAACCATTTCTCGTTGCTGATGATCCATCCGAGTTGCAGGCTTGGGAAGATACCCCAGCTGACTCCGGCGAGTTTCAGACCATCTTTCGTATCCTTTCCAAAACGGCTGCTGGCCTGGCTGGATACCGTGAACTGGGCGAAATACTTGTTCTGGTAGTTGTAGTCGGCATTGAGATAATACGTCATGTCAATCCAATTGTCTTTCGTACCGCCATAGTTCACAAACTGCATGTTCTTGGAGATGTTGGGCAGCTTGTCGTTTTCATTGTTATAACCGCGCATGAAGGAGTAGCTGTAGCTATAGTTGTTATAGCGCCATCCGCCAAAGACATTGATGTTGTGGGCACCATAGTTGTTGCCCCATTCAAGACGCAGGTCGTTATTGATGGTGGTTTCCTTGGTGAACTGAGATTTCAGCACTGAAGAGATTTCACCGAGGTCTTGAAGGAAGTACATGGATGCGCCGTTGATAGGCAGGAAATACTTCTCGTTGTTGCGGTTCAAGGTGTAGTTGAAACGATCACTGATGGAGAACTGCTTGGTCACCTGATACTTCGGGGAGAAGTTGATGTTGATCTGGGTGAGTTCCGCATAGTTCTTGTTCTTGCCTTCACCGTTACGAATGATCCAATACGGGTTGCGCAAGCATTCGTTGATATCGTAGTCCAATCCGTGTGGGAAGGAGAACGGATTCTGAATCCAGCGTCCGGCTCCATTGGTGGAAGCATACTTACCCGCGTATTCGTGAGACAGCTCAAGACGTCCTGTGCTCTCATCGTGATAGTAGGCATAGGGCGAGAGGAAAGGAGCCTGCAACAAGCCTAAGACATTGGTAGAACCGATGTTCTGCATGTCGTAGTTCTCGCTCCAACCATTGTCAAGGACATTGTAGCTGGTCTGATTGTAAGCGATGTCAAGACCTGCGCGCAACTTCTCGAATATCTTGATATCCGTGTTGAAGCGGAGGTTGAGTCGGCTGAAGTCGTTGCCTTTGAGGGTTGACTGTCCTGAGGTGTACCCTAAGGCGAGGTCGTACATACCGATATCGTCACCACCTTCCACACTGACCTTATAGTTTTGTGTGAAAGCCGTATGGTACATATCTTTCTGCCAATCCGTGTTGTTGTGGAAGACACTGCGATAATAGTTGCTGCTTTCGGGTGCCTCGTTGAGGAAGGCATATTGGCTAAGATCGCCAGAGGTACTCTCCCGTACATCCTTCACCGTTCCGGCCAGTTCGCTGAGATAGTTGCGGTATGCCGAACCGTCCATCATCTTGATGCGGTCAGGAGCCAGCTCAACACCCCCGTAAATGCGGACGTTGATCTTGGTTGCCTGGCTGCGACCTCTACGGGTATTGATGATGACCACGCCATTGGCACCCTTGGCTCCATAGAGGGCCGTTCCGTTCTTCAGGACCTGAATACTCTCGACGTTTTCAGGGTCGAGGCCTGCGAGGAGGTTGTTGTAATATCCTTCGTGAAGGCTGGTGCGCTCTTCCTCGAGGTCAACCATATTGCCATCAATGATGAACAGCGGCTGTGCCGATGCGTTGATGGAGTTGATGCCTCGGATTGTGAAATAGGCCCCTTGTCCAGGTAATGCGCTGAGGCTGGTAGAGTGGATATCGCCTGCCATAAGATTCTGCATGTCCGTTTCAACGCTGATGGAACTGGTCTCACGGAGCGTGATCTTTCGCTGGGCAGTGATGGTGGTACCATCCGTATAATAGCTACTGAACTGAGCACTCAGGAGTTTGGCATCCTGATCCTCTTCGCCTTTGATGGCGAGCTGCAAGAGGTTGTAGTCCGGTGCATCTACGAGGAGTGCATGGCAGAAGACCGGCACTTCGAGTTTATAGGTACCGTCCTCCTCGGTCAGGGTGGAGTAACGCGGCAGTTGCAAGGCTTGCACACGCACACCTCCCATGGGTTGTCCCGTGGCCGCGTCGGTAACAGTACCTGCAACAGATTTCATTTCATATTGTTTTACAGGCTTTTTAGCAATGCGGCGTTTAGCCAGTGCGATGCTGTCAGCCTCGGCTATTCCTGTTTCATCTACTTCATCCTGTGCCATAACAGGTGCCAGAGAAGCACTTGACAGGGCAAACAGGCAGAGCGCAAGACGGAATGCCTTATAGATGTTTGATGGATTGAATCTCTTCGTCATGATTTCAGATTGTTTAGGATTCATTCTTATTCTTCTTTCGCTCTGAGGATGATCCGGTCAAGAGAGAACGTAGTTTGGTAACCCTCTTCTAGCTCAGCCTTCTTAATGGATTGCGACTTAATAATGATGGTCGGATAGCTCTTATTGAGGTTCTTGTACGAGTAGGGGAATGTGATTGTACCGACATAGATAGAATCCACTTTCGTGCCGTCATACTCAAACTTCATGCTATTGGCATTGGTCGTCGTCTCTTTAAGATCATCGCTGAGGTAGGTGATTTGTACCTGCATTTTATTCTTTTTGCAAGGATCCTCACCCGGCGTTACAGCCATAATGGAATCGGGATCTACGCGATAGAAGTCGGGTACCATGACTACGTAGATATCGTAGGGTACATTACTTCGTACCTGCTGGTCGGCACCATCGTTGCCTTTCAGCACCAGTTCCACTGTCGGCACGCTGCTACTGCGCGAGAACGTCATGAAAGTGTTTCTACTGATCTTGCCCAGGGCACTGTCGTTAGCCAGGGCACTGGTCTCGCTGTTGAAACTATGCGTCTCGTAGTCCGCATTATAAGTACGTTCCTTCTGTTCCTGCTTGGTCAGGTTGTAACGTACATTCTGGAAGATGCTTCCAGCGTTGACTTTCACTTCCACATCCTTAAATCCGTAAGTCTTGGGATAGTTCCAATGATCTACAGGATAGACAATACCATTAGAAACGGTAACAGGTTCTTTGCCGTCGAAGAGAATAGGCTTGACATCTTGTGTAGCCTCCTTGTCGACGGTGAAGGTGTCGGTGCGCGTATTAAAGAGTTTCTTTATCTGATATTGCAGGAAGGTTTCTATCGTCCAGAAATTGGGCTGTTCGGGGATTCGTTTCTGCATACGCACATTAAATGCCAGCGGCGAGACCATATCCATGTTGAAGGCGATGTCCTTGAGCGAGTCGGTGACTGTGAGTGTCATGGCACGTTTTGCAGAGCCGTTATTTGTTACCAAGGCCGCTTCCTTGCTCTTGTCATAATAAGTGTTGGCATAGACATAATCCGATTCGAGATCCTGGTATGCCTCCTCCCATGCGGCGTCGCTTGGAAGAATCACGGCCCAGATACTGTCTTCGGCTTCAAGGTTGGCATTGACACCCTTGTGCGGCATCACCCATTCCACGGAATTCGGGCTGTACTGATAAGCGTACAATGAGTTATAGCGTGTGTACACGCTGTCAACATAAACCGGTTCTCCCGTTTCGGGATTGGAGCCTGCTTCGGCGCTCAGAGAGGAGTTGAAGTAGAGCGTGTCGTGCTGTTCCAACCAGGCATTGACGTGACGATAGATGTGGTCGTTTGCACGGATATACTCATATACGTTATAGGCGAATGGAGACAGAGTATTAATATGGTGTAGTACTCCATTCGTTGCCGGAATATTGTAGTTGGTCTCGTCCAGCTGAATGTCCTTGAACATTTTGCCGGCACGGTCGAAGGTCGCTTTTTTGTTGTTCACCATCACCAGCTTTTCGGCTTCTCCGTTGGGGGTGGTGCCCGTCGCCACATAACGGTTACGGGCGATATGGTTACCTACGAGACGGAGGAAGACATCATAAGGTTTTACTGCTACCAGCGAGTCATAGTACTGAACCTGCTCGGCGGTGAAGGCTTCGTTGGTAGGTGCAAAGACCGTCAGGGACTGGTTGCTGTTGAGCACATCCTTGAACGTATAATTTTGGATCGGATGTTTCTCGTCCTTGAAGGCGGGTGTCTTCGCTGCAATCTGTGCGAAGTTGCTCAGATTGGGGTCGGCCTCGATCTGTTCCCACAGTGTCTTCGTGGCATTCTCGCCAACTCCGCCTCCGTCTTGTACAATGAAATGGTCATCAGTGCAGGCTGGGAGCAGCGTTATCACTGCTCCGAGGAGTCCTGCCTGGATGCATCTTTTAATCTTTCTTTGTATCATAATTGCATAACATTTTTTGAGTTAACCAATAGCACCTGACAATCACCAGTAATCTTCGGGCTCTTCAGGATTGTCGTACACATCCTTGGACACAAATTCCAGGAAGTCTCCGAAGAACTGGAGCTGAGTGTTGTTGAGTACATTCTTGAAGCGGATATAGTATGTCTTTTCTGGATCAAGGTCGGCGCTGACCATGATGCGACGTGTCACAGGTTCTTGTTCCATGGCCAGTTCGTTGCCGCATTGGTAGTACTTGGGACCTTTCATGAATCCGCGGGCTCTCAGGGCCTTGGTGACTTCGTCCTGTTCATCAATTGACAAATTGGCTTCCGATTTGTAGTCCGCTTGGCTGGTGTAGCCGAAGTTTGACGTCTGGTTGCCATCGGCAAAACGATGGTTCACAAAACCAATACGGAGGTCCATAGGTATACCTGCGGCAGGGAGGTAGTTCAGGTTATCACCGAAGTACACCTGGCACATACTGCGTCTGTTAGAGTTTGCACTGACGCCAAACCGAATCTCGTAGTGACCCTTTCTCGGCACGGGGGGCAGTTTCATCGTGAACTCATACTTGCCCTTGATATTCAACTCGTCACCCTGATAGTTAAACCATCCTCGGTCGTAGCCGGAGAGGTAATAGAATAAGGTTCCTTCTTGAATCTGCACATCGGCCAAGTAATTGTAGTTGGTCGGGAAACCGCGTGTCTTGTCGTTGTCTTCGGCGTAGCCTTCCATAGGACGGCGAATGTCGTTGTTGATCATTTCGGGGAAGATGGCTGCGATATCCATTCTGATGCGTTCCCTGCTGAGCTGATACTGCACGTTCCCAGAATAGGCTAACATGTTTTCTATCGGATAGATGCATCCGTTGATGAGGTCTTCGTGATTCGCACCGTCGGCCGTCTCATAATTGATCTTATTGCCCTCATTTTCAGTGGCAGACATACACCAGATGTTATCTCCTTCTGTGATATCCCTGTATTCACCGCTTTCTTTGTAGTCATCTACGTTCAGGTTTTCAGGGCTATACTTGCCACGTCCGTTGCGCAAGATGGGGAAACAATTGAGGTAGATGCCTTCACGTTCTCCGCTCTCAAAGATTTTCAGGAGGCGACGCTTGCCCATGGTGGTATAATATTCAAAGACCGGAATGGTATAGCGTTTGCCGGATGTCTTGAAATTATATCCACGTTCATTGTAGTGGATCACGAGTTTATCACGTGTCAACTTCACAGGCAGCACGTGATAGGTGACAAACTGGTTCACGAGATTGTTCTCATTGGTATAGTTTTCGTCATCCGTGGCCTGCGGATAAGCACCTTTTATTTTTAGATAGTTCCTGACATCTTCAACGGTGATCTCCTCTGCCGTTTTGTTGATGCCCACTGAAGCCATCTCGCTTTCCCAAAGTTCGTCGGGTTCGGCAAAAATGGTAAAGCCATATTTGCGGTGTCTGGGTATAGAGCCGATACCTTCATTGTCAGAATGCAGGGGTAGGTCTTCGACCTCTCCTTGTTGATACATTCTCTCCCACACGTCATCTTGTGTCTTGCTCAGTGTATCCTCTAATCCAGTGGCGAGGATGAGCTTGGCCATGACTTGGAAACCGCGTTTGTGCTCAGCGAGCCATTGGCGGAAGATATCGGACATCGTGTCGTTGCTCGGAGCGATGACGGAATGGATGTGATGGACACGGCCATTGATGGTCTCAATGTCACGGTTGTTGAGGTCGATGAGTGCCATACCGTTGATCCTGATGGTATCCGTCTGTTCGACATGCGTCTTATAGAGCTTTCTTTCGTTGAGGTTCGCTGTAGAGAATTCATCGAGGTCGTCAAAAGAGGATATTTGTGCCATATCATAGATGGTACCGTTGTTGCTACCGTCAATAATACTGTTGAGTACGATAATCTTGCGTACCGAGTCTAACTTTTCAGGGCTATTCCTAAAAGTGGAGCACTCCCAACTGGCCTCATCAATGATGCCTTTGGCGGCAAGGGTGTCCAGATAGTCTTGAATCGCCTGATTATCTGGCGCAAAGCAGGTATATTTACCGCGCGCGGACATCAACTGTGCTACAGTAGACGAGTTGGACTTTGAACTGATAGGAACCTGATGAAGCAGTCTGACATATTCCGTGAACATGCCCTTGTTGTTGACACTGTCCTCGAGGTAGGAGAGGATTGTGTACTCCTTCAAGGTGAAACGCGCCGATGTGTCAATATCCTCCGTGCAACCTACAAACAGGAAGGAGAGGCATGCCGTTACGACGATCAGCTTGAGTTGATAGATTTTAGCGATATATTTCATATGTATGTGATTTTTTAAGCTGTAGATGAGGTCTTATTCTTCAGCAGTCGTTTCCTCAGTACCGATCCCTTTCTGCCGATCCCATACGGGATTCTGACGGATGAGGTATTTGTTGGCCCTGAGTTCCTTGTAATAGATCGGGCAGTAGAGACCATATCGGTTCTTGATATAGTTCTTCAGATTTGGTGCCAATTTGCTGTAGTTGCCCTTTGCCAGATAATTATCTACCATCTGGGTCACGCCATCTGCGCCATCGGTATATTGCGGTTCGCGCGGATCCGGATTGTGTCCGCCGCCGATACGCTCAGCATAGCGCACGAGGTCGAACCAGCGTTTACCTTCGCCCACGAATTCGATGAGACGTTCCTTCATGACCAGTTCGATGCAAGCTTGCTTGGTCTTGTCAGAAGGGGTGGAGAGACCAGTCTCCTGATCCAGCATATTACGCTTCTGAATTGCGTCAACGATATCACGGCATTTCTTGAATTCGCCGATTACTGCAAATGCCTCTGCCATCATCAGCATCACATCAGTCTGTCGGTAGAAGATCCAGTTATTGTATGTCTCGGTCTGGAAATTGGTCACGAGACGGCCCCCATTGAATCCGAACAAGCATTGTGTCCATTTGAGGCAATATCCTTCTTCCAGTTTTTCTCGTTCCATGTCTCCGGTATATTTCATGCAGCTGTACCACATGCGGCAATCATTCTCGACCAGTTTGCTGCCAATTGCATTACTCATGGCCGCTTCGTTGGAAGCGAAATGGGTGCCGCTGCTATGTCCCCAAAAGTGGTTGACGATGTCGTTGCTACGGCTGTCGGCGGCAGAGAACTGCAGCTCGAAGATGCTCTCGTCGCTATTTCCGTTGGCGAAAATGGCATTGTAACTGGGCACATTCACCATCTGCTGTGCGTTGTAGCTATTTTCCATATCCTCGTTCTTGATGAGCGGGGCATTGGTGAGGCCACTGTCATAGTCATCGGTGTTGTTGCGTGAGCGGTCGAACGAACTGTTGGTGAGCTGTTGGTTTTGCATCGCGAGGAAATCCAATGATTTCTGTCCGAAATAGATGACGCTGTCGGCATCCATTTTCACACTGTCCTCAGAGAAACCTCGGCCTTCGCGCAAAGCGCTGCGCCATAAATACATTTCTGCAAGAAGGGCATAGATACTGGTGTTGGTCATCAGACCCCGGGTGTCTATGAGCTGGGCATTGCGGTTACGTCCTTTGCCGGCCACTTGCCGCACATCCTGGATCAGGGTGTCGAGTACTGCCATCTGTGGCGTCGCTGCAAAGGCACGTACGTCTTCGTCCGAGTTGATGACGGTGTTGCTGTAAGGGATATCCTTGAAAGCGCGCAAGAGATAGAAGTAGTTGAGGGCGCGCAGTGCCGTCATCTCCGCTTTCATCTGTTCCCATTCGGTGCGGGTGAACTGCGGATCGCGTTGCAATACCTCTTCACCATGGGAGATCACCTTGTTGCAATAGTTGATCGTGGTATAAACTGAACCCCAGTCGTAAAAAGTTAACGTAGAGTCCAACTGGCCTTCCACAATCTTCTTATAGGTGTAGTAACTGCCTTGAGCAGATTCGTAAACGGGGTTGATGGAATAGGCGTCTGAACGGATATCACCCCATATAATGAGATTATTCAGCGTGGAAGCCATCTGCTTGTAGGCACCATAGCGAACACTCTCCAAGTCATTCTTGTCTTCCCAGAAATTTTCTTCTACAACTCGGTCCTGAGGATAGAGCGTCAGGAAGTCATCACAGGAAGCGGCACCCAGGGCCATAAGGCCCAGTAGTGCGATATTAGATAAATATTTGAATCTTTTCATGTCGTTCTATGTTTTAGAAGCCGAGGTTGATACTAGCCGTGAAAGAGCGTGACCGCGGAGTGCGGTTGTTGTCCACTGCAATGCCGAAACCAGAGGGACTGACCTCAGGATCGGTACCGGTGTATTTGCTCCATACGAACAGGTTGTTGGCCGAGGCATAAAGCTTGAGGTTACGAATGCCCCACTTCTTGAGAATCTTGGGGTCGATGTCGTAACTGACTTGGATGTACTGCAGACGCAGGTAGTCTCCATTCTCTACATAACGGTCGGACGGCAGCGAATTGTAGCTGGCATAATTGGAGGCGCTGAGGGCACGGGGAATCATCGTCTCGTCACCATTCTTGCGCCAGCGCCATGTCGTGGCATAGCTCTGGTTGGCATTGGTGCGCATACTCTCGGCGTTGGCGCGGGCTAGGTTCACAATCTGGTTACCCATACGGAAGTTGAAACCGGTGTTGACCTGCAGGCGGTCCCACTTGGCGGTGAAACCGAAACCACCGTTGCACTTCGGGTTGGAGTTGCCGAGGTAGACGATGTCGTAGCGGTCGATCTGTCCGTCGTGGTTGATGTCTTCGTACATGGCGTCACCACCTTGGAAAGCCTTGGCATTTCCTTCGTTATAGCAGTAGTAGAAGGGGAGGGGATTCCCCTTTTGGTCGGTGAGCATGTTGCCGTCGGCATCGTAGGCGATTGGGCAGGTGGCAACTTCTCC
Organism: Bacteroidales bacterium; assembly: GCA_024690405.1. Taxonomy (GTDB): domain Bacteria; phylum Bacteroidota; class Bacteroidia; order Bacteroidales; family Bacteroidaceae; genus Physcousia. Next base: position 20,340 of record JAILCU010000099.1, on the reverse strand, counting down.
ACGGTGCTTTGCTGCAGAAGCTGTATTGATGGGGTTGCCATAAGCATCGTAACCGGTACCGTACATGACAGCATCCTGATAGTTGGAGAAAGTGTTACCATTTTCATCCACTTCATATAGTCCGTAAGCATGCCAGGAAGTCTGGTCATATCCGCTGTGGTCGTAGTCGTAGCGATAAACACCCAGATATTTCAGACCGTAGATGGAGCCGAGGGCGTTGCCGACTTGGATACGGCGGAGGTTACTGTAAGCCAGGTTTGCCGGCTGATAGGTGTCAGAGGGATTCAGATCATCGAGGATGAGGGGATCCATTTCTTCCACTTCGTTGAAGTTCTGAGCGATATTGGCGCGCAGCTTCAGCTGGAACTTGCCGACTTTAGCAAACCAACCCGTGTGGGCATTGAGGTCCCAACCCTTGTTACGCATGACACCGCCGTTGACCTTAGCCAGAGTGCTGAAGCCGTTGGCAGAGGCGATACGCTGATTATGCATGATCAAGTCAGTGGTCTTGTGGTCGTAGACGTCGAGCTCGAAGTTGATGAGGTCGTCGAACAAGCCGAGGTTGAAACCGAGGTTGATTTTGCGGGTTTTCTCCCATCGGATGGAACGCAAGGACAGGTTCTCTGGGATAATGACAGTATGACGGTTGTAATAACCCGACTGACCATATCTGTTGTATTGGCTGAACTCGCCGCCTCCAGTGTTACCTGTAATACCCCATGTGGGTCGAACGGCTAACATGCTGATGACGTTGCGTGACCATTTCATCCAGTTCTCGTCGATAATGTTCCAACGTGCACCAACGAACGGGAATGTACCGAACTTGTTGCCGGAACCAAAGGCGGTGGAACCGTCCCAACGGACACTGGCATCCAAGCTATATTTACTTTTATAGGACGCGTGCGCCTGCACGAAGAAACTGGTTTCGCGCCATTCTTTGTTGCTGGCGCCAGCACCGGTGAGCAATGCGTTGACAGTAGGGTCGGTAATACCTGTCGGCACATTCCAGAGTTCGGTGTTCTGTTTACTGGACTGACCGCTCTTCATTTCCCAACGGGCAAGGAGGGGGAGAGTCCAGTCTTCATTCTTGAACTTGGGGTAGAAGGAGAGGTCGTGGCGGGTGGTGAACTCCAGGCTCTTATACTCCGAATTTCCTACCGTATTACGGTTGTTATAGTGGGGGTCGCCGTCCCAATATTGTCCGGTTTCACCGCCATAAATCCAGTCCATCGTGCGGAGTTCTGCGGGTAGGTACTTATCGGAAGATGTGTTGTAGATGTTCAACTGTACATCGCCCTTATAGTTCAGCTGTGTCTTCTCATCGTCCTTGCCCAGGAATTTATACTCGATGGCGAACTGCGGAGTAAGGTTATACTGGTTCTCCTTGTTCCAACCGCCATAAGCGTATGCCACGGGGTTACCGTTCATAAACATGTCGCGAAGTTGATAACTGGTGTGATGTCCGTCATTGTTGTTGTTCAGGTCAAGTGGTAACATGTTGAAATAGCGTCCTGTAGTCAGGTAAGTGAGCTCGCCGTTGACCTCCTGGGCCATCAATTCCTCAACGCTCATGTTAGGCATGGCCGTATAGGCACGGTTAAGAATATCGTTGGGGTTGTTCTTGTAGTTCGTGGTGAAGGTCAAGCTGATGTTCGACGTAAACTTGATACGGTCGCTGACCCAATAATCAAGAGCGGTTTGCGTGGTGAAGCGGTTCAGCTTCTGGGCGATGATAGAACCCGTTGACTTATCGTAACCTGCACTCACACGGAAGGTCGCTTTCTCACCACCGCCAGAGAGGGTGACGTACCATTTATGTTCCTTACCAAACTGACGAACCTTGTCGATCCAGTCTGTGTTTTGGCTGTAGTGGCCGTAGATATCGGTCAGGGTGTTGTCATAATCCAACTCGGGAATCGTGGTTGCAATCTGCTGAGGGTTGTAGTAAGCCTCCTTCAGCATCATGGTATAGCCGTCGCCGTCAAGCATCTTGTAACCATCCGGCTGCCAAGTGCCATTGAACTTGTAGGAGAAGGTGACGTTTGTCGGACCACGGTGGCCACGACGAAGTTTAATCTCGATGACACCGTTGGCACCTCGTGAACCCCATTTAGCCGTAGAGGCATCTTTCAGAACCTCGATACTCTCAATGTCCTCGGGGTTGACATTCAGCAGCGTGGAGAACTGTTCTTCGTTGTCCATGTCCTCGAAGTTGATGCTTTGGGCATCTTCTGGGAGTTCAAAAATGTGGTCGTTGACGACGATCAGCGGTTGTGCGTTACCATTAATAGTAGAGGTACCGCGCAGGCGCATGGTGGTTCCGGAACCGAGGTTACCAGAGTTGGCCACGATGTCGAGACCTGCAATCTGACCCTGCAGGGCTTGGTCTACAGACTCGAAGGCCATACCTTCCATTTCGTCCATGTTGAAGGTCTGTGTAGCACCGGCCAATTCGCGTGTGGGGATGCTCAGACCGCCACTCTGTTGTTTCTTCTTGGCTGTCTTGACGAACTCTTTCATCGTCTTGGTGTTATCGGCCAGCTTAATCTTGAAAACGGAACGCGTGCCAATCTGCTGCGACCAAGGCTTCAGACCCATGAACGTGACGGTGAGGTTGTTCTTTGGGTCCTTGATGTTCAGCGTGAAATTACCGTTCATATCAGTCACCGTAGCGCTGACAATACGGTTGTTCCTATCTCGTTCGACGACGTTGGCGCCGGGGACGACATCAAATTCATCCGACACTGTACCCGAGATACGTCGTGACTGGGCACTGGCTGTGGTTGCCATGAGGCAAACCATCCAAAGCAATATTAATTTAATGAACTTATTCATACGGATGTTCTTTTATCGGAAGATTGGAGTGATATTTGAGATATCTCTTGCAGGAAGCAGGAGTCGCCCATGTGCTGTCGTAGCGTTCATTCACGAGTTTCGTGTGATTGAGCACTCCGTTGATTTGATGAATTACGGCAAAGCTGGAACTCTGCAACACGATATTGTTCATTGACGAACGGCCTGTTGGCGATGTCTTGGCACCACTATAGTTCCCATTGGGGTCAAGCAGGCAGACGATGTCACGAGCCATGATATTTCTCAGGTCGCCTTCGACGGTGTAGACTGGCACATCGTCAGACTCGTCATACAACTCTTTATCGTTGTGAATGAAGAGTTGTTCCCCTTTACGGCTAATGTATACTTTTACGAAGGAACCCTTTTGGGAGTCGTAGCTTTGAGTGACAAAATCTTTATCTGCTTTGTCACTCTTATCTTCGAAGATGCTTCCATCCAGGAAGTGGCAACGGATGAAATTGTTCAGATAGGTAATCTTTGTCTGCAGACGCAGTGAATCCTCTGCGGTGAGTATGCGCATCTCGGGGTCCAGCGTGTCTGGCTCCAAACTCTCGTAGTCTGCACGGATGCTGGCCCATGTGGGGAGACCTTTCGCCTCGGCGTCTGCAATGGCCTCGTTTGTGGGCACTAATACCGTATAATCGTAGTTGTTGAAGAACTTGACATTGAAGTCGACACCACCGGAGGACTTGGCATTCAACCAAACGGCGAGTTTGTCGATGTCCAGGCCGCATGCTTTGATGATGTCCTCGTTGGAGTTCATGTCCGTGAGGTCGTAGAAGGCGCTGCACTGCTCACCGAATTCGCTGTGGATGATGCCGTAGATACTTTTGCTGGCGGGGATGATGGGTGAGTCGTCGAGAATATAGGTGGTACCGTTTGCCATGTGGTTGACATTTGATGCTTTCACCTCAATCTCATGGGTGCCCGGGTCGCCGTAGATGATGCCCGCACGCTCGTTCTCAAGCTGGAATCCACCTTGGACCTTGACGATTTCATGATTTTCGTCCTTGGTCACTTTCAGAGCAGAGTGGTTCTTTGCGATATAGTACTCATCGCTGTTATTAAGGGCGCTGGTGTCTTCAAGCACAATGGTGTGACTTTCCAGAATATCTTTCAGGCGGTTAATCAATTCGCTCTCGGTCAGGTTGTCGAGATTGTAAATTGTACCGATAGTGCCATTTTCAATGTCATATCTATAGAGGACTTTGCCGTACGATACAGGCAGAGCGCCTTTTCCGGTGTAGGACATCTGAATCACGCGCGGTTTTGTACTCGTGAAACTGATGGGGTCATAGTATCTCGTTAATGCTTCGTCGCTGGGGAGGAAGAAGGCAAATCTCGAACGCATAGCCATCAGGTAAGCGAAGTAGTTCATGTGCATCTTGTCCGTCGAATTGTCGCTACCATTGTTGATTGCCCACTTCATGATGAGGTTCGTGGTGCTGATGTTAGCTGGGGCTGCGACAGAAATGTAGGATGCCGGACCATAGACCTTGTTCATCACGTAAATCGCTCCGTTGCAGGCCAACAGACAAGTGTCAATCTCATTGATGTCTTCAGGCGTGAACATCTCTTCCTGTGACTGGAAGTCGCGCAGAGTGGTGATCTTGCTTGGTACGGAAGCATTGAAGGAATTGAACATAATCACGTTCAGCAAGTCGGCTAACGTAGAAAGCGGGATCATGTCAATCTTATGGTACAAGGCGTCGAAATCGCCCTCTGGTACCTCGGCATAGGGGTCGGTCGCATACGTCAGCACAAGTTGCCAACCGGCACCGTTCTCTGAGAAATATTCGAACAAGCTTTTGTCGTTCGGCACGAACATGGCAGCCATGTCGGCGCGTTGGTCAAATTCGAGGTAGAACTGGTTCCATCCAGGATCGTACTGTAAGTTGATCTCACCCTTTTCGTCCTGAAAAGTTTTTCCGTCGGGCCCCACCTTCTGAGAACGACCACCCGCTCCGCGCAATGCGAAATATTTCTTGGTGTAGATGGTGCCTTCAAAATCTTGATGCAGGTTTTTGTAGCTGCGGGTGACTTCTGCGTTGGGGTAGGGGAAGGAGAAACGGTCCAGCATGTGGCTGAAAATGTTGGTCTGACCGTTCGTACGAATCATCTCTGCCATATTAGGCAACGGCTTGATGACTTTCTCCGTTACGTTGACATATCCGTTTTCTGCCACGCCGTCTTTCTCCAGCAGCAGTGCATCATAGATATGTACATCGCGTGTCTCGCGCGTCCGACCCATGAAGGTCTCGAAGTCGGCGTCAGTGATTTCCTTCTTTGACATGTGTTCCTGGGTGAAATGGAGCATCATGCTCAGTGTGGAATCAAGCACGAGATAGATGCCCGTGCCTTCGGTGCCGTCGGCCTGCTCGCGGAATTCTTTCCAATAGTCACGACCATTCTCCATGTCTGCGGTGTTATACGTGTAAGGGATCTGATTGGCCGGCAGATAGGTGATGGTGTCCACGAGATTTACGTCTGTGAAGCGTCTCATGTATTCTCCACGGATGGGTGAGGTGGTGCTCGTTCCATCGCTGCTTGCGAGGTTTTCCATGACGATGGCGTTGTTGAGCATGCTCGAGTGGATGAGCAGGTTCTTCTGCGAGGAACTCAGGTTGGCATAGCTCGTTGCATTATGCCAAGGATTGGCCTCAGGCAAGGCGGCATTGGATTTGAAGAAGGCGTCCCACGCTTCGTCATCAGCGACAAATACAGTTTTGGAGCCTGTCTTGCTCAACACGTCCTTCAGATTACGGACTCCTTCTGGGTTGACGTCCGGGTCTTCCAACAACTTTACGTAGTTCTTGAAAGTGTGGATGACGTTCCCATTCTCGTCCTTCATACCATTTTGCAGACTTTCGTAAATGCTGGAATTCAACCAGGTGGGTTTCTCATCGTCCCATCGGTATTCGTCCTTACATGAACTGGAAAGCCCGCAAACAGCGAGTACGCATAGCGCACGCACTGTGTACTTAGCTGTAGTGCTAAAACGGTTTTTCATACACGTTGAATTTGAGATAGTTAATATATTAGTTTTTTTGTAAATTCCAAGATGAAAACACACCCTAAAGGGTGATTTAGCAAATGATTTTTGTATAAAACCGCACAAAATTAAGGCTTTTTTTCAATTATCGAGTAATAAAAGGAAGAACAAATCCTTTGCCTTAAACTTTTTTAACAACCTCGTCCTACCCGAATGTTAAAAAGAAAAGCGAGCCGTGCAAAAGGCTCGCTTTTTACTCTTCACAAGTACCAGGAACGCGCTATTTTTTAACTCGCGTCCATAATTCGGAAGGAATAAGCTTAGAGTTAATCGTTGGGAAAGGCTTTAAGAAGGCGGTCGCGTTCCTTGGCTGTGATGGCGATGACGGTTCCATGCCTTGGGGTGAATGTGCCCTCTGTCTTTGTGTCCTGCACGCGCTTGAAGGATTTAAGGTCGTCACTTTTGCAGAACTGATAATGTCCGCTGGTATAGCAGTCATACATGAGCACCCATGTTCCGTCGTGTAATCTGAAGACGCCGGAACCTTCAACTTGTTTGTTGGTGTCCTGACACCATCCTGGCTGCAGTTCCCAAGTTTTTCCGTTGTAAAAATTCTTTGCCACGAACTGCTTGATTCCCTTTTGGCGGCTTCCTTCAGTCTTGAAGAAAATATGAAGCAGGCCTTCGTCGTCACGTACGATGTCTGTGTCGATGCTGGCAGAGCGCATGTCAAAGAGCAGATGTGGTTCGCCGTCGAGATCCGTGAAGTTGTGGTTAGCATACGCCCAATAGACACGGTCGTAAGGGCATGAGCCGTCATCCGTCAGGATGGAAAAATAGACGATGTAGCGCTTCGTCAGGGGGTCATAGATGGTTTGGGGTGCCCACACGCGTGTGACGTGCTCAAACATGGTGCCAGCATAGCGCTCCGGAAAATGTATGGCGCTACTCTTCCAGTGCACCAGATCTTTGGAACGCATCAACACCATCCCACGGTTGCTGCTCCATCCCAAACTGGATTTCATGTCAGTGACCACCATGTAAAAATGGCCGTCCTCGCCGCGGAGAATATGCGGATCGCGCACACAACCTGTTCGTGCGATATCCTTAGATGCGATGATCGGTTGTCCGTTGTTCAGGGGCGTATAGTTCCATCCGTCTTCAGAGATAGCGTAGCAGATCTGTTCTTTTTCAGGGGCGTTGCCTGTGAAATAGGTGAAAAGATAAGCTTCCGTCTTTTTCTTCGCGCTAAGCGAAGTGGCGGAGATCAGGGCCATGGTGAGCCAGAGAATGCTGCGTAGTTTCATTATAGAAAATGGTTAGTGGATAAATGATGCACCAAAATTACCCATTTTCCAAGAAGTGACGAAATTGAGACGTGATTATTAAGTAAAATTAACGCAATACATCCCGCCCAATCCATCCCGTTCAATACTTTTCCTTCTCATTGCTTTGGGGTTTCTACAGAACAGCTATAGATGCATTAGGATGATTCTCTATATCAATCTCGAATCCATTTGAGCGAAGCGGAAAATAGCATATCCTTTGCAAGAGTCTTTGTGCGACGTGCAAACATGCGCCCCTCGCTCTTCGGAGTGGTTTGAATAAAACTTCAATTTTAAAGCAGGCTTCTCAGAACCTGATTGATGCAAGACCGGTGTATTCTCATTCTTCGCAACAGGTATTGATTACGTGAAATTAGGGTGGGGCGATGTCCTTTACTGTTTGCCTCAACCCTCACTTTGCACAGAGCCCAAAAACACTTAAGCCAAAATCCTTCATCCCCCCTTCTTCCCCTTTCGTAATTTTTCCGCCATTTTCCAATGCTTCCGAGCCTCCTCTTTCATCCCTTCGTGGTCCAGGCAATCTCCGAGCCGTTTATGTGCGGCCTCAAATTCAGGCCATAGCGCCACGGCTTTCTCATAGTTGCGTCGTGCTGCCTGATAGCTCTTGGCCTCACTGATGCAGTCGTTGCCCATCAGATAGTATTCTTTGGCGAATTGCTGCAACATCTTGTTGCGTTTGGTCAGTTGCTTTTTCAGTTGTTCATTCTCTGCCTTCATGCGACTAATGGCAGATAATTTTCGTCTGATCAGTCGTTGTGCGAGAGGCTTTTCAATGTCGTAGCGCGCGTGGATGGCCGTAAAAAAATGGTGGAGAAAGTCGTCCCATCGTCCCTCTTCGAAGGCATGAGCACTCTCTGTGTATTCGATATCCGCTTTTGCGGCTTTTAAGGCCCGGTCAAAAGACTGTTTGTTGTTAAAATGTTTGGCAAAGTCCACCACTTCTTGCCGCACGAACACATCGCTTCTGTTTAACGGTTTCTTCAACGTGATTCCTTCGAGTGAGGTGCAACGGCTGAGAGCAACGTAAGCTTGTCCGCCAGCAAATGTTCCGGTGCCAAAATCGATATTGACGCGTTCGAAGGTGAGGCCCTGGCTTTTATGGATGGTGATGGCCCAAGCCAGTCGGATGGGAAATTGGGTGAACGTCCCTAACTGTTCCTCCTGTATTTTCTTCTCTTTCTCATCGTAGGTATAGCGCATGTTTGCCCATTGGGCTTCTTCCACAATCACTTCCTTGCCCTCTTCGGTGATGACGATCAGTCCGTAGGGCTCCTCGCTGAAACCCGTGATGACACCTAATGTGCCGTTGACCCACTGTTTGTCCTGGTCGTTTTTTACGAAGATTATCTGTGCTCCGAGCTTGATGTCGAGATCGAGGAGGGTGGGTAGCGAGGATGCAGGGAAATCTCCGCGGATGGTGCCGTGCAGGTGGATGACCTCTCCGTCGAGTTTATTGAGTTCTGAGTCGTTGATGAAATCGACATCGTCACGTCGGGCACAGAGCGTGATGCCTAAACGGGTGGGGAGGTAATCGTTGTCGTATCGCTCTTCTGACTCGTGGATGGATGGGGACTCGATGGTTGCTTTTGCTTCTGTCACACGCTTGTTCAGATGCGAAAGGTCTAAGGGTGAGAACGTGTTTGTTCGAATGCGGTCGAGTAGGCTGATGAATGACGTGTCGTGCTGACGGTAAACTTTTGTGAGTTCAATGCTGACCAGCTCCATTTGTCTGAACACCCTGGCTGAGAAGAAATAGGGCGAGGGGTAGAAACGGCTGAGGATGTCGCGCTCGTCGGCTTTCACTACGGGTTCCAGCTGGAAAACGTCCCCGATGAACAGCATCTGCTTTCCACCGAAGGGCTCTCGGTGGTTGGTGGTGTAGGTGCGCAGGATGCGATCGATAAAGTCAATCAAGTCTGCACGCACCATAGAGATCTCGTCAATGATGATGAGTTCCAGACTCTGCAAAAGTTTGATGTGCTCTTTGCCGTATTTGAGGAATTCGCGGATGCGGTGCCCCGCATATCGCGTGTCGTCGGGCGCGAGAGGGTGAAAGGGAAGTTTGAAGAAACTGTGCAATGTCACGCCGCCGGCGTTGATTGCGGCAATGCCCGTGGGCGCCAGCACCACACATTTTTTGCGTGTATTCTCCCGGACATATTTCAGGAAGGTGCTCTTGCCTGTTCCTGCTCTGCCGGTGAGGAACACCGAATGGTGCGTGAAGCGGATCATGTTCAATGCCGCCTGAAATTCCGGGGTATTGGTGTCAATCTTCATCCCTTCTCTGCTTACATCTCCTGTGCCGGATCTGCGGGCACTTCGTCGGATTCAACGGATGATTCGTCGGGCAGCGTCTCTATTTCCAATGGCATGTTGTCGAAGGTCACTCCTTCCATTGGGGCGTCGTAGTGCGAGGATGTATCGACGGGCTGGGGCACATATCGGGCACATTCATAGTCGCTTCTGTTGATCTCTTCCTTTGGCGGGGCGAAGTTGACACAATACTTGCTGAAACGTTTGTCGCTAAGGACTTTTGTAATAAATCTTCCGAATATAGGAAGGGCTGTCCTGCTGCCTTGACCTAACTGTCCAGTGCGGAAGTGGATGCTTCGGTATTCGCCGCCTACCCATCCTCCGGCGACCAGCTTGGGCGTGATGCCTACGAACCATGCGTCGGAGTGGTTGTTTGAAGTTCCCGTTTTTCCGCCGAATTGCGTCTTTCTGCTCACACTGTTGATATATTGCCACAGACCTTGCGACGTACCTCCAGGTTGGGTCATTCCGCCCATCAGCATTTGTTGCATAAAGAAGGCCGAGCGATAGGAGATGGCGCGCTCGCGCTCGGTGTAAGCGCGATAAATGATGCGGCCGTGGCGGTCTACGATTTTCGCAATGAGCATCGGCATACTGTACATCCCGTCGTCGACGACAGTGCAATAGGCATTCACAAGATCGTAGAGCGACACGTCGCTGGCTCCGAGACTGAGTGCGGGTACCTCCTCCAACGGGGATTGGATGCCCATCTTGTGAGCGGTGTGTGCAATGTTGTGGATACCGACTTCGTAACCTAATTTCACAGCGATACTGTTCACGCTTTGTGCAAAGGCTTGCTTGAGGGTCATGTGTGCACCCGTGAAACGTCCGTTTGCATTATGGGGAATCCACACGGCATTCTTGCTCTTGCTGGTCGAATCGCCATAGACAGCATAGCTGTCCAGACGGAGATCGCAGGGCCGTAAGCCTTTTTTCATCGCCTCGGTATAGACAAAGAGTTTGAAGGTGGAGCCCGGTTGGCGCAGGGCAGTCACTTTATCGTATTCCCAGAAGTCAAAGCCGATGTCGCCCACCCATGCCTTCACGTGGCGTGTGTCGGGTTCTATGGCCACAAAACCGCAGTGCAAGAAACTCACCATGTAGCGGATGGAGTCCATGGTGGAAATGTTTCGGTAGATGGGACCATCGTAGGTGAACAGTTTGACACGATGGGGCTGGTTCATGTACCATTCCACGCTGTCGGGATCATTGGGGAAACGTTCCGTGAGTTGCTTGTAATAACTCGTCTTTTTGGCGATGTTTTCTATAAAATGAGGTATTTCCTTGTAATGACTGTCGCGCCAGGGTGTCTGCCCGTGCCAGTGTTCTTCAAAGCGGTGTTGCAGGGTGCGCATCTGTTGCTGCGCCGATTCCTCGGCATAGCGTTGCATTCGTGAATCGATGGTGGTGTAGATGGTGAGTCCGTCTGAATAGAGGTCAAGACGCTCGTTCTCATAGCCAGTGATGAGACCCATATCGCAGAGCTTGTTTAAGTGTTCCTGCAGTTCTTGGCGGATATAGGGGGCCAACCCGTCGTAGTAGCCGTCATCTTTGCTATTGACACACTGCATGGGTATGGCTTGCAGACTGTCCAGCTGTTCCTGGGTGGCGAATTCGCCATTCAAGATGAGGCCTTGCTGTTCGTACAGGTTTTGTAGCACAACGTTGCGGCGCTCGGTGGATAGTTCGGGGTTCAGACGCGGGTTGTAAGAACTTGTGGCTTTCAACAGTCCCACTAAGGTGGCGCATTGTTCGTAATTGAGCTCGCGGGGCGTGGTGCCGAAATAGGTGCGGGCCGCGGTTTTGATACCGAAGGAGTTGCTGCCGAAATCAACGGTGTTGAAGTACATTGTCAGGATTTCTTCCTTCGAAAAAAGCATCTCGAGTTTCGTCGCCACAATCCATTCCTTGGCTTTCATCACCAGAATCTTAATGCCTGGGATGTGCCCCATGAGGCCCGTGCTGTACTGGGTGCGAACGCGAAACAGGTTCTTGGCAAGCTGCTGGGTGATGGTGCTGGCGCCGCGAGCGTGTCCCAGTGCCATGTCTTTTACAGCCGATAGCAGTCCGGGGATATCTACACCGTGGTGATGATAGAAACGGTTGTCCTCCGTAGCGATGAGCGTACGGATGAGTATTGGGCTCAGGTCTTCGTACGTCACGGGCGTGCGGTTCTCATTATAGAAGCGTCCCATGATAACGCTGTCGCACGTGTAGATTTCGCTGGCGGCCTGGGTCTCGGGGTGCTTGATCTGTGCAAATCCTGGTGATTTGCCAAACAACCACAGAAAGTTGATGTCCACGGCAACGAGCAATAGTAACAAGGCGATGACGATGGTGCAGAACCACACAATTGTGCGTTTGTACCATGGACCGGAGTATAGGCGTTTTAAAAGTGGTTTCAGTTTCATAAAGAGGGTTCCGGATGCAAGGTCCTGCTTTTTTGATTAAGGATGGAACTGGTTGATGAGGTTCTTTATGGCATCGGATTCGTCGGGGTGGAACCAGTGGATGTCCGGGTCGCGCGCGAACCACGTCATCTGCTTCTTCGCATACACGCGCGTATTCTTTTTTAATCGTTCGATGGCAAAGGAAAGTGTCCAGTGACCGTCGAGCACTTCAAACATCTCTTTGTAGCCGACGGTGTTGAGGGCGTTCTCATGTCGGTGGTGGAGCAGTTGGCGGGCTTCTTCCAGTAATCCGTCGGCCATCATCCTGTCCACGCGCTGATTGATGCGCTCGAAGAGTTCAGACCGTTCGCGTCGTAGTCCTATCTTCAGAATGCTGAATGGCCGTTGTTTGCGTGTCGCGGTACGGAAACTGGTGAACGTGCGCCCCGTCTGGTAGCACACCTCCAAGGCGTGCACAATGCGTTTAGTATTTTTCAAGTCCACCTGTGCGTAGTATTCGGGGTCCAACAGTCGCAGTTCTTGTGCTAAAGTCTCTGCGCCTTCTGTTTCGAGGCGTTCGCGTAACATTATACGCGTCTCTTCTTGAATCGTGGGGATATCGTCAATGCCCTTGCAAACGGCATCGATATATAGCATTGAACCGCCACTCATGAGTAGGCGGTCATGGTCTTTGAAGAGCTTGTCGCAGAGGGCAAGGGCGTCCTCCTCGAAGCGCGCGGCGCTGTAGTAGTCTTGCAGGCCCATCGTTCCCACGAAATAGTGGCGCACCAGAGCTTGTTCCTCAGCGGTGGGGGCCGCAGTGCCAATGTGCAGGTCGCGGTAGATTTGACGGCTGTCGGCGTTGAGAATGGGACTTTGTATGTATTGGGCGATGTCCAATGCAAGGGCCGTCTTACCCACGGCAGTGGGACCCAAGAGTACGACGAGAGTCTTCATTCGCCTTCAGTGAAGTCAAAGCCTTCCAGATCTATTTCGCCCAGGTCGAAGAGGTCATCGTCGGTAGGCTCCATGTCATCCTCCTCTGCCAGTGCGGCAGCGTTGAGCTCAGCCAACAGGTCCTGCGTACTCTTCTTCTCGTTAGAGGGCAGCTTTTCCAGAACGAGTGCAGGGGGCGTGCCGTGACTCCTTCGGCAGACAGGCTCGTCAATATGGCTGCCGTAGTTGATGTGCGATACCTCCATAAGCAGGCCGCGTCCCTCTTCTGCGTCGAAGATATATTGCAGGCGCTGACCTTCATCGTCAAGATAATCACCTAACTCCACCTCGTCCATCGTGTCGTATTCGTAGCTCTGCTCGGGGATCGTACGGTCGCGGTGCCAGTGGTCGTCGCAGACATAAAATGTCGAGGGCTTGTGCGGTCCCCATGCACAGCTCCGGCGAATCAATTGGTGCAGGTCGGCAAAAGTGGCATCGGATTCGATCTGCAGTTCGATGACGAAATCTTCCACTTCCGGGCTCACAACGGTGATTGTGTATAACATATGCCTCTATGATCAATGGACGAAGCCACGCTGTTTGGTGTCTTCTATGAAGTCCAGGATATATTTTATTTCGTCCGTGTCGGGCTGCTCTTTCTTGATGGTTTCGATGGCGTCTGTCAGCGAGAGACCGCCTTGAAAGATGATGCGATAAGCTTCGTGTATGGTATTGATGACATCCCGTTCGAAACCGCGGCGGCGCAGGCCAACGATGTTCAGACCGCAGTAACTGGCCGGCTCACGGGCACAAATGCTGTAGGGGAGGATGCTTTGCGAAAAGCGTGTGCCGCCACCTACCATGGCGTAGCTGCCGATGCGGCAGAATTGGTGCACGAGCACGCAAGCGGAGAGGATCGCGTGGTCGTCTACCACCACTTCGCCCGCGAGTTTCGAGCAATTGCCGATGATAATGTCGTTGCCCACGATGTCATCATGAGCGATATGACAACCTTCCATCAGCAGGTTACCACTGCCCACTACGGTTTGACCTTTGGCTGCAGTGCCTCGGTTGATGGTCACGTTCTCACGGATCTTGTTGTTGTCGCCGATGATAGCAAGGGTGTCTTCGCCGCGGAACTTCAAGTCCTGCGGTATAGCACTGATGACGGCGCCGGGGAAGAAAATATTGCCATGGCCGATTCGAGCTCCATAGAGCACCGTGACACTATTCATCAGTGTGTTGTTGTCACCGATTTCCACGCCTCGGTCGATATAACAGAAGGGGCCTATTTCCACGTTCTCGCCGATCTTGGCTTCAGGGTGGATATAGGCAAGTGGACTAATTTTACTCATAGATCATTTGGTTGGGTTCACTTATTTTGTATCACTTGAGCTACAAGGCTGGCCTCGGCTACTACGTTCTCACCCACGAACACATACCCGTGCATCTGAGCGATATTATGACGGAAGGGAGCGGTAAATGCAGCCTTGAAAAGTAACGTATCACCGGGGACTACTTTTTGCATGAATTTGGCATTATCGATGCGCAGGAAATAAGTGCTGTGCTTCTCGGGCTCGTCGAGATTGCTCAGAACCAATATCCCTCCGGTCTGCGCCAGGGCTTCGATGAGCACCACGCCTGGCATGACGGGTTCGCCAGGGAAATGGCCTTGGAAGAAGGGCTCGTTGCCTGTGACATTCTTTACGCCTATAATGCTGTTGGCATTCATCTCAATGACTTTGTCCACGAAGAGCATCGGATAGCGATGGGGTAGGAGTTGGCGGATACGGTTGATGTCCATCACCGGTGCTTTGTTGGGGTCATAGATAGGAGCCTGCACTTTATGCATCCGTATCTCCTTGCGGATCTGGCGGGCAAATTTGTTGTTGATGGTGTGGCCTGGGCGTGTGGCGATGATGCGTCCCTTGATAGGCTTGCCGATGAGCGCCATGTCGCCTATGATGTCGAGCAGTTTGTGGCGTGCCGGTTCGTTTTCCCACGTGAGAGGCTTCGTCTGCAGATAACCGAGCTCCGAAGCTTCGTGGCGAGGGGCTCCGATTTTGGTAGCCAGCTGATCCAACTCTTCCTGCGTTTTGGGCTGCTCGTAGATGACAATGGCGTTGTCGAGGTCACCGCCTTTGATGAGTCCTGCAGCAAGCATCATCTCGATTTCGCGAACGAAACAGAAGGTGCGGGCAGGGGCAATCTCTTTCTCGAAATTTCCCATGTCGTCCAACGTAGCAAACTGACTGCTCAGCACTTTGGACTGGAAGGCGATCATGGCGGTGATGCTGAACTGTTCGTCGGGCAGAATAGTGATGACGCTACCCGTCTCATCATCGCGAACTTCAATCTTCTTGTGTACTACGTAGAAGTCCTTCGGGGCGTTCTGCTCCACCACGCCAACGTGGCGTATGTTTTGCACGTAGATCTCAGCCGAACCGTCAAGGATGGGTACTTCTGGCCCGTTTACCTGCAGGAGACAGTTGTCCACGCCCAAAGCATATAGCGCGGCCAGGGCGTGTTCCACTGTACTACAGCGTGCATCACCTTGTGCAAGAACAGTGCCGCGAGTAGTTTCCACTACATTTTCGGCCACTGCATCGATAATCGGTTCTCCGGGAAGATCTATGCGTTGGATTTTATAACCGTAATTCTCGGGGGCGGGATTGAATGTCACAATCAAATTGAGTCCCGTGTGCAGGCCTTTGCCATGCAACGTGAAACTGCCGCCTAAGGTGTTCTGTTTTAACACGTCGATTTTTCTATTTTTATTTATTTTTGAGTTGCTCCATTTCTTTTTTTAACTCTCGCAGTTGGACGGCCATTTCGGGTAATGACTTATATACGACGATCGCCTTGGCAAATGTCTTGGCATCGATGGCAGGAGAGCCTATCAAGGTCTGTCCGGGTTTGCGGATATTCCCCGGCACTCCGCTTTGGGCACCTAAGGTGGTGTGGTCAGCTACAGTGATGTGCCCGGCTATGCCCACCTGTCCGGTGAACGTGCACCATTCTCCTACCTTGGTTGAACCGGCAATGCCGACTTGTGCGCACAGCACGGTGTGGCTATTGACTTCTACGTTATGTCCGATCTGCACCAGGTTGTCTATCTTTACACCCTTCCGGATGACGGTGGCACCCATGGTAGCGCGATCCACGCAACTGTTGGCACCCAGCTCCACATCGTCCTCGAGTACGGCGATACCAATTTGTGGGATTTTCTCATAGCCTTCAGCACTCGGAGCAAAGCCGAATCCGTCGGCACCTACCACGCTCCCTGCATGCAGGATACAGCGGTCACCGATGCGACAGTCGTGGTAGACTGTCGCATGGGCATAGAGGATACAGTCCTTGCCTATTTTTGCACCCTCGCCTACTGTCACGTGAGGATGCAAAATGCTACCGTCACCTACCACTGCATGATCTTCTACAACGCAGAATGGAGCCAAATACACGCCTTCGCCGATTTGGGCCGTTGGGGCTACCGAGGCTAAGGGATCTATACCCTTGCGCTTGGGTTTCATGCTTTCATACATTGCCAGAAGCTGACCGATGGCCAGTCGCGGGTCCTCCACGCGTACAAGCGTGGCCTTCACGGGTTGTGCCGGTTGGAATGTCGAGGGCACCAGTATGACGGAGGAACGGGTCTCGTAAACATAGGGCTCGAATTTCGGGTCGTAGTAGAACGACAAAGCGCCTTCTACTCCTTCCTCAATTTTGGAGAAGGTGTGTACGCGGGTTTCGCCGTTTCCTTCAACGGTACCGCCTATATGCTGAGCGATTTGTAGAGCTGTAAATTCCATGAATATGCGTATCTTTTTTATGTTCTCTATAGTTTTTATCAAACGCAAATTGTCTTTGTCGGGTGCAAAGGTACCTCAAAACCCCAAAATATCCTATTTTTGCAACCTTTTTTGTGTTCTAATTCACCTTTTTTACAAATAATGATGCTATTTCGGACAATAACAGGATAATATGGAGTGATTCTTGAATGGATATATGATATTAAGTTCAGTTCAAAACAGAATAACAACTATCTATTAAACTCATCTTCTGACCTCGGATTTCTTCTCTTATGATGTACTGTTCATCTTGCACTTTGCATGGCTTTCGCCCCTTCTCTGACCAGATACCTTGGTGAACCGTTGGATATCGTTCTGCGCAATCGTCCCGTTCGCGCTTCTCCTGTCAGCCATCGTCCCAGGCTGTTCATGGTTTTGTCGTTGTATTCGTATCCTGTGCGTTGTTGTATGATGCGTGTGATGTCCGAGAGCTTCAGCTTGCGTGTGCCCTCGCATGCTTCCACCATCGGTTCAAAAATATCAAGGAATCGGCTCACTTCCGGACACATGGTGTGGTACTGCTGGTTGTAGCTCTCTATCTGTCGTAACTCTTCAATATCAAAGTAGGCTCGTTCACCCGCCTCCAACTCGGCTACGGCCTGGGCGTAAGCCTCATCGTGATGCCATGTCCCGCTGTAGTCGATAACGGCCCCATGGCGCAGGTCTGCCACGATGAAATGACGCGCTACACTCGCGCTGGCCAGTATCTCAACCCCGCTTGATGTGGCTACGTATGATGTGTAGCCTGATGTCTCCTGCGTCATCCTGCTATAGGTCAACTGTTCGGGCACTGCGTTCTTCTGCAGCAATGCTTCAATGACTGAATGTCGCGTTTTTTTGCTCATCAGATTGATATTGTTGATTCCTACAAGCCATGCGCTGCTCCCGACCCTCACGGTCTCTTTCGCATTCGCGAAATCGGGCAACTCTTTATATCCTGCCTCGCGTAGGGCGGGGGGCAGCAGCCATTCGCCAAAGTGGTCTTTGCCGGATTCCTCTTGTCCTACGAGTAGCGGTATCGAGGTGCATGTGGGTCGCCTTGAGTCCTCGCACCAATGTTCTACTACACTCAGGAACCATGTGTGGAACCACTTGCGCCAGTGCGGATTATGGCAGGGTACACGGTCTGCTATTGCACCAATATAGTCGGTTCGCCCGTCCCATTTCCCTTTCTGTGCGTACAAGTATGCACGTGCCGCATGGTAGTCGCGGATGCGTGTTGAGCTTAAGTAACGTTTCATGTCGCGCTCCTTGATGTCCAGCCCGCTTTCATGGCACTCCTGCAACATCGTGTTCAGCTGTCGCGTGTCCAACGTCTCAAAGGTCAGTGCTCCTGAATGGTTGCGTCGCCATTCCACACAGCGGGTAAGCAGGTTGAAGCGAAGGTCGTAGTGTGTATGCACAAATTCTGATAACCGATACGTCTTCGCCTGCGTCACATTCTGACGTTCATTCCCTTTCTGCGAAAGGTTCTTCATATATACGCTCTCCACGATGGCGCGCACATGCTCTGCTTTCATCGTTTTCCAGCGCAAATGGCCTGTCGCCTGTCTCACCGTATCTTCTTGTGGTATGCCCAGACGCAGCGCCTCCAGCGTTACAGCTTCCAGGTCGCCGGTCTCCGCACCTGCTCTTTTCTCTACCGCTAAAGCAAAGCATCTCCGCCATAGCTCATCCTGTTGTGCCGAGGGAACACAGCTTTCGGGTCCGTATTTCATGGCTGTTTCTGTGCCCTCAATGATAGGAGGAAGCAAGGCGTGGTGCATCACTTTCACGGGGGCAGCCTCCGCATCGTAATATGGTGCGGGGTCGTACGTCCACGCGAAAGTGTCTGTTTTACTGGCCGCGTGAGCCGTCGGCGGTATCCCCAGCAGGCTGCTATACACTTGGGCACATTGTTGGTACAGTAGCTGATGAAAGTGCTGAATTGCCTCTGTCTCTTGGGGTAGAGTACCGTCTTCACATGTACCCTTCACCAGTATCACCACAGCCTTTCCGCTTGCTGCTACCATTGCCGCCATGGTCGTTGGCCAGGTCGCTGCCATTGCCTTCATGCGCATAAGATCCTCCTCATGTTCTGCCATCCCGAAGGTCAGTGTCACTATGCCTGTGTACGTTTTCCTCTCCGTTCCGTCGCGTCGCTTCCGTACAATTTCTCCGGCGCAGATACGGGGAAGTCTGCCGGCAGCATCCGTATACAAATAAGGTGGAAGATCATCCAGGTCTTTCCTGAAATCTTCCACCTCACGACGTCTCTTAACGTCGTTACCAAAGCGAATCATCAGTTCGCTAAAATCCAAGATGCTGGTCCTGATCTTTTTACTCCTTATCGTCTGTGTGTATATCGTGCATTGCATAGCAAACAATGTCTTTTTTTCGCCTACTCCGCACGGCCCTGGTCAGTTCGCTTCCGGGAAGATTCCTTTTGTTCTGGTCCCTGGCTTTGATCTCTTTCTGGTTCACCTCTTTTGCTTTATTCTCTTTAGGGATTCCCTCTTTTGAGATCTTGATCTGCGTTTCAGCCTCTCTTTCTCCTTTTGATGCTGCAAATATAGGCCTTTTAATTGAATCTTGCAAATATTTTGGATAAAAAGTTATAAAATATGAGTAAAATAATCGATTATTCTCAATAACATCTACCAAAATAAACGAAAATAATAAATACATCTACCTTTTAACTTCCTAATTTATCCTTAATTATAAAATTTAGTAGACCTATAGATGTTATTTCTATTTATAAAGTGATTATGTTTTATATTCGCCCAACTTTCTTCTTCCTGATGGCATATCAGAAGTATCCCCCTCTGTTCTCGGTCTCTCCTTCTTCCTTTTCTTTTTCTTTCCCTCTTTCTTCCTCCTTTCCACTTTTGCTTTGCCTGGTTTATAAAAGCAAGAAGTGACCGAAGCCTTTGCTTCAGTCACTTCTTACACTTTTTGTTTCATCACCTCTCCCTTCCCGCTCTTACATTATGCCCCGCGGGTCCGTTTCTTAACATTTTACAGAAACATAGCAAATATGGGATGTACCCTGAATGGGCTGGGACAAAGCTGTTTCAAACTTTCAAAGTTGGAGTTACTCTTTACATGTTGCATGAGTATGCGCTATCGCCTCTTCTTCCGCTGCTATCAACATCTCCTCCGCATTCTCTTCACTCTCTATCTGATATCTGACCCCTTTGCGTATAGGCCTTTCTATTAGGGGTTTACGGCAATCATCAAGAAAAATTCTGTTAAGCGTAAAGGCAAGGGATTGAAGGGTCTGTTCGCGCCGTTTCGGCGACAGCTCACACTCCCACACCGTAACCGTGTGCCATCCCATCTTTGCAATCTGTTTTTGTACCTCCGCATCGCGCTTCTTGTTCCTTACAATCTTCTTCACCCAAAACTCTGTATGCGTCTTTGGAATCTTGCAGCACGCTGAACTTTGGATAGTGGATTGCAGAGATTTGGTTAATGAGAAATGGTTAAATGGTATTTGGAGCAGGTGTCCGTGCCAGAAACATCCGTTGACGAAAATACATGTTCTAAACTTCTTCAGCACCAGGTCTGGCCGCCCCGGTAACCGATGGTCGTTAAGCCGGTATCTGAACCCCAAATGCCACAAGTACTTACGCACGATCATCTCCGGCTTCGTGTTCTTCGATCCGATAGCTGCCATATTG
>JAILCU010000095.1 GCA_024690405.1 Bacteroidales bacterium | reverse complement strand
ATCGGCAATCCCCATCTGGCTACCGCTGAAAAAGGCCGGCGTTTTGCAGAAGCCGTTGCTCAGAAATATGCCCTGCTGCTCAAGGAACTGACCGAGATGGAAGACATGTATGAGAAGGATGTGAAAGAGTGACACATGAGCCGTAGGCATGTATAAATAAGAAAGAGCCCGCAACTTGCGGGCTCTTTCCTTTTGCTCTTTCCTTTGTGCGAAGCGGATTAGATACCCAGCTTTTCGCGGATATCGGCCGGAATGGCCTTCTTGTTGACAAGAAAGTCCATGGTGCGTGCAGCGATGAAGGCCTTGGTCATATACCATGTGCCTTTGTAGTCGCCGGTCTCACCCCAAGAGTTCTTGACCATATAGTATTCGCGTCCGTTCTGGTCTTTGGCCAGTCCGTAGATATGCATGCCATGGTCGTCGGTGAGTTCCCAGTTGTCGAAATCCTTCTGACGCTGTTCCTGCGAGGGCTTGGCCTCAGGAGCGTTAACGCCCAGTTCCTCAGCCAGGTTCTTACGCTCGGCAGGTTTCAGTTTCAACCATTTGGCTTGGTCGCTTCCAGAGAGGTTCTCACCTGCAGACTTGAGGTCATAGAGGATGCCGAGACCCTGACGGGTAAAACCGTCATCACTGACGTCTCCACCCCAAGCGATGGTGTAGCCGTTGTCGATGGCGTTGTCTATAATGCGCATCATCTCGTCAAGAGGTACGTTGTAGCTGTGGTCCCAACGCCAGTTGTCCTGCACTTCTACGGCGAAGCTGGTGTAGAAGGGATGGTGGGTATAAGAGGTGATACTTACATAGTCGTTCCAGTCCACGCCGAGGCTTGCGGCAAAGCTCTTCGGGGTGTACTCCTTACCTTCATAGGTGAAGCGCTCGGGTGTCTTGCCGAGATAAGCATCGAGAATACCTTGCAGACCGGGTTTCCATTGAGTGGAGATGTTCTTGGACTTGCTCTCGGCGACAGCCTGTACATAAGGGGTCATCACACTGAAGAACTCGTTGAAGTTGGCAAGCGAATCACCAATCATGGTGCCGGGTTTTGCCATGGCATCCTCAGGGATGATACCGTGGTTCTTGATGATGATGAGCACGTCGCCAGCGCTCCCTCCCTGCGAGAAATCGCTGTCGCCATGCATGCGTACGGTGAGTTCTGCGCGTTCCATATAATCTTTGTTGCAGACGAACATCTCGGCCAGGTCATAGCTTTTGTTGGTGGCTTTCAGGATTTCTGCTTCAAAGAAACTCAGGGTGCTGTAGGCCCAGCATGTGCCGCTGCGGTTTTGGTTCTTGATGCTGGTGATGGGCAGCTGTTTCACAACCGTGAATACAGGTTTGCTGTTCTTTTCTTCTTTGTTTTTCTTTGCAGCGAACGTGGGAGCGGCCACGAGAGCTGCCACAAGAATCAATAATACTTTTTTCATTGTCATGTTTTTGGGGTTGTATTAAATAGAAAATGGGGATGAACTCTGAAGCTTATTCATTGATAAACGCTTCCAGGTCGTCGACATGGTAGGGGATCATTTTCTCTCCGAGATAACGTGCGCCATCAGCGGTGATGAGCAGATCATCCTCGATACGGATGCCGCCGAAGTCGCGGTATTCGTCGATGCGGTCGAAGTTGAGGAAGTCGGCGCAATGCCTGTTGGCGCGCCATTCATCGATGAGGGCGGGAATGAAATAGATGCCAGGCTCGTCGGTCATCACATAGCCTTCTTGCAGGCGGCGACCGAAGCGCAGGGCGTTCGTGCCAAACTGGTCGAGGCGTGGCTGCACTTCATCATCGAAGCCCACGTAGGTCTGTCCGAGGCCTTCCATGTCGTGGACGTCCATGCCCATGGCATGACCCAGTCCGTGGGGGAAGAAGAGGGCGTGGGCGCCGGCGGCGAGGGCGTCGTCGGTGTTGCCGCGCATCAGTCCTAACGATTTCATACCTTCAGTGATGACACGGGCTGCCGCGAAGTGTACGTCCCACCATTTGACACCCGGACGAGCCATCTCATAGGCGTGGTCGTGGGCGTCCACCACGAGTTGGTAGATGTCGCGCTGGCGGGCGTCAAAGTGTCCGCTGACAGGTGTCGTGCGGGTGTTGTCGGAGCAGTAGTTCTCGTTCGTCTCTGCCCCACAGTCGCAAAGCATCAGTCGTCCGGCTTCGAGCGGCCGTGGTGATGGATAGCCGTGCATAATCTCGCCATGCATGCTCAGAATGCTGGGGAAACTGACTATGCATCCGCGTGATGAGGCGATGCCGCTGATGCGTCCGGCAATCTCTTGCTCGGGGACGCCGGGACGGCACATCCGCATGGCGGTTGTATGCATCTCGTAGCCGATGGCACAGGCACGTTCGATCTCTGTGATTTCCTCGGGAGTCTTTACGATACGCTGTTCTATTACGGCATGAATCAGGCGCAACGAAGCCTTGGCTTTCTGGTCGCGTGGATGGATGCCCGTGAGATCCATCAGCTGGATCATGAGGTCATGACGGTAGGGGGGTAGAAAGTGCACTTCGCGTCCGGCATCGGTGGCATCTCGCACAAGACTTTCCAAACGGCTCATGGGCGCACTCTTGGCCACTCCGGCCATGTCAGCCATGTCTGCGACACTGTCCACAGAGCCGAACCATACGATATCTTCGATGTCGATATCGTTTCCGATGAGCCATTCTTCGCCCGAGTCGGCGTCAATCACACCAACAAGGCCGTCGCGCTGCAGACCGAAATAATACAAAAAGCTACTGTCCTGACGGAACTTGTAGCCGTTGGAAGGATAGTTGACCGGCGACTCATTGTTGCCGAAAAGCACAATCAAGCCGTGCTCCACACGATGACGCAGGACATCGCGGCGTTCAACGTAGGTTTGTCTGCCAAATAACATAGTTTTATGTGAGATTTTGAGTGTGTATGTTTTGAAATCAATCTGTGACGACAGTCACTCCTGAGCTGTTTGCTCCTCACCTTCCGGTTTGCTGTCAAGAGAAAGCTTACCGTCGGACAGGCGGATAATTTCATCCCGATAGTACAGAAGGTTCGACAGCATTCCATAGTAGGGGGAGTTCATTTTCCGATTCTCCAAAGCCTTCAAAATTTTTGTGATGGTCGAGGGCAGGTCTTTAATACGCACGCCGGGAATCGTGTATAATCCCTGGGGGAGTTCGTTCATGTGCTCCCTATACCAATTGAAGCATTCTTCAAAATCCTCGGACTTAAAGTTGTTCTTGAAAAATGTATTTCGCATAGCCATCCTTATTTTACCACCCTGTTTTACTCATGCCGATTGCATCGTACCATTGCAGTTGGCGGTAGGTGCTCATCCATTCGGTACTGTAATGGGATATTGTGGGAACAAACATCGACACCGCGGCGCAGTAGTCGGGATCTGCGACTCTCATCGGTCCTGAGACGTAAGCCGAACTCCAAAGGGGAGAAAGGTAGCGATAGGGTACGGCTTGCTCCAATATCGTGCGCCATTGGCTGTAAGCTTCCTCCGTGCAGTGGATGTGAAAGAAGTCGCTCATGTCATAGAACTCTGCGAAAGAGGTTGAATTGTCAAGGGGGAAGTAGCGTTGTACCTGTCCGCAATCCACGAGTTCGTGTTCGTAGAGCAATTGGTACATTAACGGCGCTGTTGCATCGGCAAGGTCCTTCAGCTTCGAGGTCCTCACGGCAGAGAGGATGGATCCGGCGTATTCTTCAGCACCTTTTCCCGTTTGATAGTAGTCGTAGTAGGCCTGTAGCGCAGCCTGAGGATCAGCCTCATAGGCCGCGAGATGAGGAATGACGTAGTCGTAGGGCGCACCCGGACCGGGAATCTCGGCAGAGGAACCCATGACCCAGTCCGTCACTTCGCGCAGCTCATAGGCCACTTCCACACATTGCATGAAGCAGGCATCGAAGAAGATGTAGTCGAGATGGGGGTAGTGTTTGAGCACACGGGCCAGCGTGGGGATGTTCATCTGCATGCCGGAATTGGAATAAGGGTCTCGCTTCCCGTTGTCGATGCCGAAGGTGCGGCGCGGTGCCTGCCGTCCTTTGGCAAACACCCATCCGGAGGCATGACTCCACATCACCAGACCGTAGCGAGTGGCGGGGTAGAGTTTGTAGATGTCGTTGAACACGGCTTCCATGTCGGCGCTGTCGGTGGAACACATGTTCTTTGAATAGGTGAGCACCGTCTTCAGCGGTCCCGTTTTCGTGCCCACGCAGATGCGACTCGACTGTGCATCATCGATGTAAAGTACTACACGGCACCCCTCAGGGATGCTTGGCAGTCCTGCGGCGATCTCTACAGAGTCGTCCTTTACGAAGTTCGCAAGGGTGTTTTCGCCCGCCATATACACAATGAGCGTACGGTCCATCTTCTTTTTGGGATGGTCCCATCGCTCTTCTTCGTCCTTATGGCATGATGCAAGGGCAAAAAGCCCTGCACCGAGGGCTAATATATATATAAGGTGTGCGATTTTCCGCTTCATGGCCGCAAAATTACATTTTTTTCTGCAATCTGCATACTAAAACGCCCCTCTATTTCGTTTCTTTAAGAAAAAATACTCTCTTCATGCCTTGGACAGACAGAATGAGGCAGGTGAAAATCCTGCTGGTTTGTGCCGCCGTGGTCATTTGTGCGTTATCGCTCATCTGGTCGCATTTCCTCGTTGACGACCTCGCTCGTGAGGAGCAACGCAACATGGAGGTGTGGGCAGAGGCGATGCGTTCTCTCGAGCAGGCCGATGAACAAACAGACCTCGCCCTTGTGCTCAAGGTAATCAATGGCAACCATTCCATCCCCGTCATCGTCATTGGCACGGATGGTGGCGTCCAGACCTATCGTAATCTGGAAGTGCGGGCCAAGTCGCCGGAGGAAGTGGAGAGCATCGTCCTTCGTATGGCTGAAAGCATGAAGGCTCGGGGCAATCTCATCCGGATTAGTCTTGATACCGACGACGAGTTCATGGAGATCTGTTACGATGAGAGCATCATGCTCAAGCGCCTTGCACGCTATCCTTATATACAACTGGGCATCGTTCTCATCTTTGTCGTTGTGGCAGTCTTTGCCTTGCTCAGCAGCAAACGTGCCGAGCAGAACAAGGTGTGGGTGGGACTTTCCAAGGAAACGGCCCATCAACTTGGTACGCCCATTTCCTCGCTTATGGCATGGACGCAGGTGCTGCGTGAGAGCTATCCTCAGGACAAGCTCCTGCCGGAGATGGATAAGGATGTCCAACGCCTGCAGATGATTGCCGAGCGTTTCTCAAAGATCGGTTCCCGTCCTGAGCCCAAACCCGAGAACCTCAACGACATCATCTCACATGTCGTCGAATACATCGACCGTAGGACCAGTGAGCATGTCGTCATTGAAGCCCATATGCCAGAGCAGCCCCTCTATGTTAACCTCTCGGCTCAGCTTTTTGAATGGGTCGTTGAGAATCTGTGCAAGAATGCTGTAGATGCGATGGATGGGCACGGACGTATTGATATCAAAGCCTTTGATGAGCCGCAACGTGTCGTCGTCGAGGTCGCAGATACGGGTAAGGGAATCCCCAAAGGGCATTTCAAGAACGTGTTCCAGCCAGGATTCACCACCAAGCAGCGAGGATGGGGGCTCGGTCTCTCTTTGGCCAAGCGTATCGTCGAAGAGTATCATCGTGGTCACATCTTTGTCAAGAGTTCCGAAATAGGCAAAGGGACCACGTTTCGCATCGAGTTGAATAAAAATTGATCCGAAATCCACGTGCAAAAGTCATTAAATACCTAAAAACCATTAACTTTGAAGCTTAAACTTTAAAGTTTTTGGCCGATTCTTTTGTCACTCAAAAAAAAACACCTACCTTTGCAGCCCGTATGGACACATTGAGCCGTTTCAAGATCAGTTTGGCCGACCTGCCAGCCGATGGCTACACTTGCAGTTGGCATCTCGACGACACGTTCTTTGCGGCCCTCGATGAGCAACTGATTCGTCAGGGGTGTCTCGATGCCACGCTGCGGGTGAACAGAAAGTCGGGCCACTTTGAACTGCTCTTCCATGTCGAAGGAGAAGTTTCCGTTCCTTGCGACCGATGTCTCGAACCGATGTCTCAACCCGTCAGTGCCGAGGATACCATCGAGGTGCATTTGGGTGAACGCTTCGACGACGACGGAGAGATCATCACTGTGCCCGAGACCGATGCACAAATCAATGTCGCGTGGAATCTGTATGAGACCATCGCACTGGCGATACCGATTTACCACGTACACCCTGACGGGCAGTGCCCTGAAGAAGTGAGCCAATTCTTCACCTCCCCGTCAGACGACACCTCTGGCAATGCGCCAGCCGATGCACGTTGGGAGGCCCTAAGAAGCCTGCTTGACGATAAACACTGATAATCGTAAAATCATATAATAGTAAAACAAAATGGCACATCCTAAAAGAAGACAATCCAAAACTCGCACTCTCAAGCGTCGCACTCATGACAAGGCCGTAGCACCTGCATTGGCCGTATGCCCCAACTGCGGCGAGTTCCACATCTACCATACCGTATGCCCTGCTTGTGGCTACTATCGTGGCAAGGTGGCTATTGAGAAGGAAGAAGCGTAAGCAAAACATTCTGGTTACTACCGACAATTCACAATTCATAATTCAAAATTCACAACCCCACGACGGTCGTCGGCAACGGATCGAACGGCTCGCGTGAGAAACGCTTGTGAATTATGAATTGTGAATTGTGAATTTCGTTTTTTTACTATGGAAAAAATACATGCCATCATCACTGGCGTTGGGGGTTATGTCCCTGACTACATATTGAACAATGAGGAACTCAGCCGTATGGTTGATACCTCGGATGAATGGATCATGACGCGAATCGGCGTGAAGGAACGGCGTATCCTTAACGAGGAGGGACTCGGTCCCAGCTATATGGCCCGCAAGGCTGTTAAGCAACTCCTTGAGCGCACTTCCACAGATCCGCTCTCTGTCGATGCCGTGCTCTGTTCCACCTCTACCGCCGACTATCATTTCCCCTCCACGGCAAGCATTGTTTTGGGCAAATGCGGACTCGCCAACGCCCATGCCATGGACCTTTCTGCGGCCTGTTCCGGCTTTCTCTTTGCCATGGATCAGGCTGCTTGCATGATTGAGAGCGGACGTTATAAGAAGATTATCGTCATTGGCGCCGACAAGATGTCCAGCATCGTCAACTATTCCGACCGTCAGACCTGTCCCATCTTTGGCGACGGCGCTGCGGCAGTTCTCGTTGAACCCACCACGGAGGACTTCGGATGGATGGACAGCTACCTCCGCACCGACGGACAGGGATTGCCCTATCTCAACCTGACTGCCGGCGGTTCGGCCAATCCGCCTTCCTATTTCACCCTCGAACATCAGATGCACTACCTCCATCAGGAGGGACGAACCGTCTTTAAGTTTGCTGTCACCAACATGTCCGATGCGACCGCGAAAATTGCCGAACGCAACGGCCTCAACAAAGATAATATCTCCTGGATTATCCCTCACCAGGCCAATGTGCGTATCATAGAGGCTGTCGCCAAGCGTCTGGAAGTGCCCATGGAACAGGTGATGCTCAACATCCAGAAGTACGGTAACACCTCTAGTGCTACTCTTCCTTTGGCACTTTGGGATTACGAGTCGCAGCTCCGCAAAGGTGACAACCTCATCTTCACCGCCTTCGGTGCCGGATTTACCTGGGGCGCAGCCTATATGAAATGGGGCTATGACGGAAAGTAAGCACAAAGCGGGTTTTGTCAATATCGTGGGTAATCCCAACGTAGGAAAGTCCACTCTCATGAACCTCCTCGTTGGCGAACGTATTTCTATTGCCACTTTCAAGGCACAGACTACTCGCCACCGAATCATGGGCATTCTCAATACCCCCGAGATGCAAATCTGTTTCTCCGACACGCCTGGTGTGCTCAAGCCCAACTACAAACTGCAGGAGCAGATGCTCCAGTTCTCGGAGAGTGCCCTGCAGGATGCCGACGTCCTCCTTTATGTGACGGACATGGTTGAGACGCCCGACAAGAATATGGAGTTTCTACAGAAGGTACAGCATCTGCAGGTCCCCGTTCTCGTGCTCATCAACAAAATAGATCTCACCGACTCCGTTGCTGACGGGCAGAAGGTGAACGGCAAGGCTCTTTCCGGGAAAAAAGCCCGCCCTTCAGATGTCAATGCCGTCTTAGCCCAGAAGGTGGAGGCTTGGCGTGCCGTTCTCCCCAATGCCGAGGTCTATCCCATTTCCGCCCTTCATCACTTCGGAGTTGATCAGGTGCTGTTGCGCATCAAAGAACTTCTTCCTGAGTCGCCTGCCTATTTCGACAAGGACACGTGGACCGACAAACCCGCCCGATTCTTCGTTACCGAGATTATTCGGGAGAAGATTCTCCTCTATTACGACAAAGAAATCCCTTATTCTGTAGAACCTGTCGTAGAGCGTTTCAAGGAGACTGAGGATCTCATCCGCATTGAGGCGGTCATCTACGTTGAACGCGAGTCGCAGAAAGGCATCATCATCGGTCATCAGGGTGTCGCCCTTAAGCGTGTCAGCACTGAAGCCCGCAAGGAACTCGAACGCTTTTTTGGCAAACGCATCTATCTTCAATGCTTCGTAAAAGTCGACAAAGATTGGCGTAATTCCGATAAAGCGATGAAGCAGTTCGGATATGATTTGGAATAAGAAGAGTTCGCTTGACGCTTTTTCATTAAATAACACGATTCATTCACTTCACTCACTCTATTATGCTCTTAGCCATTGTCGGACGCCCCAATGTGGGCAAGTCCACCCTCTTCAACCGCCTGACAAAGACCCGGCATGCCATCGTTTCCGATGAGGCGGGTACCACGCGCGACCGCCAGTACGGCAAGTGCGAATGGGTGGGCCGTGAATTCTCTGTCGTTGATACCGGCGGATGGGTCGTCAACAGTGATGATATTTTTGAAGAAGAGATCCGTAAACAGGTTACCCTTGCCACTGAAGAGGCCGATGTGATTCTTTTTCTTGTTGATATCAATACAGGCGTCACCGATCTTGACGAGGCTGTGGCCGGCATCCTCCGCCGAACCGACAAACCTGTCATCCTCGTAGCCAACAAGACTGATAATAACGACCAGCAGTGGCAAGCCGCAGAATTTTATGCGCTCGGTCTCGGTGATCCTTTCTGCATCTCCTCTGCTACAGGCAGCGGCACAGGCGATCTCTTAGACCTCGTTCTTGAAAAAATGCCGGCGGCCAACGAGATACAGGAACTCCCTGATCTGCCGCGCATCGCGGTGGTCGGGCGTCCCAATGTCGGTAAGTCCAGCCTTACCAATGCTTTCATTGGCGAGGACCGGCACATTGTCACAGACATCGCCGGTACCACTCGAGACAGTATCTACACCCATTACGAGAAATTCGGTTTCGACTTTCTCCTCGTCGATACAGCAGGTATTCGCCGTAAGAATAAAGTCAGTGAAGATCTCGAGTTCTATAGCGTTATGCGCAGCATACGGGCCATTGAGAATTCCGATGTCTGCATCCTTATGCTTGATGCAACCCGCGGCATTGAGGCCCAAGACCTCAATATCTTCTCCCTCATCCAACGTAACCAGAAAGGTCTCGTCGTCGTGGTGAATAAGTGGGATCTTGTTGACGACAAGAGCAATACCGCCATTACCTATTTTGAGGACACCATCCGCGAGCGCATGGCTCCATTCACCGACTTTGACATCATCTTTGCTTCAGCACTCACTAAGCAGCGTATTTTCAAGGTCCTGGAGACTGCGGCAGAAGTTGCTAAACACCGTAAGACCCGTGTCGGCACGACCAAACTCAACCAAGAGATGCTCCCCCTCATTGAGGCCTATCCGCCCCCATCGATCAAAGGCAAGTACATTAAAATCAAGTACTGCGCTCAACTCCCCGATACCCGCATCCCGTCCTTTGTCTTCTACGCCAACCTCCCCCAATACGTCAAGGAACCCTATCGCCGTTTTCTTGAGAATCAGATTCGTGAGCGTTGGAATTTCTCCGGTACTCCTATCAATATCTTTATACGGCAGAAATAGGCGCCCACAGGATGTCCTTATCATCTGTCTGCTTCATGAGGAACAGAGACTGTGCGGTCTCTTGTTCCTTTTTTTGTAAGCCGTACCTATCATTGCTGTTTCTATTCTGATCATGATAGAATGGCTCCAGTCTGTGTCTTACTCCCAAGGGAGCTGAGTTAGGCGAAGAAAAAGCGTCTACGAACCATGTTCGCAGACGCAAAAGGGGACAAATGGAGTCGTTTAGTAAGTGACGACAGGAGCAAGTTCCTTAGCCTGCTCAATCATCTTGGCGACCTCCTTAAGTGATGGCACGCGACCTACGAGATGTTTCTCGTTGTTGGTCTCTTCGAGCTTGGGCTGCAGGTTCTCTGCCACGCGGTGGCGGAACTCCTTGACGGTATCGACACCGGCAGCTTCAAGCAGCTCGGCAAACTGCGGGCCTACACCGTTGATACGGAAGAGGTCAGCGTGGTTGGTCCAGCGCAGGATAAGTTTGTCACTGATGCCGGTGGCGTCAGCCAGTTCCTTGCGTCCCTTGGGGGTAGCGCATTTCTCAAGCAGTTGTTCCACTTTGACGATGCCGATGGCAACGAGTTTCTCAGCATAGACTTCGCCTACGCCTTCAATGTCAATTACTTTGTAAGCCATAGTGATTAAAGTTAGTGAATAAAGGGTGAATATGTAGTCGTATGGTAGGAAACAAAACTCCGGTTTTGGGCTTTGTCCTGTGCAAATGTACACATTATTTTCAAAAGTACATCAAGAAAAGGCAAAAAAGTGAAGTTTTGAGCGCTTACAACCCTACATACTGCATGAGCACTTTCCAGATGCATACGATGTGACAGACAGAGCCGGCGAGAACAAAGAAGTGAAAAATGGTGTGGACGTAGGGACGGTTGTGAGAGAAAGCAAAGATGACGGCACCCGTGATATAGCAGAAGCCTTCGGCGATGAGCCACCAGATGGTGGTGGAGTCTACGCATTGCATGAGAGGCTTGAACGCAACGAGAACGGAGAGCCCCATAAGGACGAAGCAGGTTGTTTCAAGATAGCTGTGTTCATCAAGGCGGATGAAACTGACAACGGTGCCGGCGATGGCTGCAACCCATACGAAGGCGAAGAGTCCCCAACCCCACCAACCGGCATTCTGCATGGCAATGAGGGTGATGGGGGAGTAGCTGCCGGCAATGTGCCAGTAGATCGCGGCATGATCCAGCCGTCGCCACCACTCGCGTGAAGGCCATGAGGAGGGGATGGCGTGATAGACCGTGGAACAGACATAGCTGGCAAGCATACCCGTCAGATAAATGCTGACGGCAGTTCCGGCCCAGTGGTCATCAGCACGGTAGCACCATATAAGGAAGATGATGCCTACGACAATACCGAGGAGGATGCCGAAGGCATGACTGATGGCGTTCAGGCGATCTTCGTTCTTGGAATAATATATCATGGGGCAAAGGTACAATAAAAAGTAAAAAAACCGAAAGAAACGAGAAAAATAATGCAGAGGAGCAAAATCTTTATCACTATCGTGAGGGCGTTAAAAAATTTTGTGTATCTTTGTGGCGTATAATCTAACTCAATCCATTTCAAACGACCATGAACAAGAAAGTATTCATGCTCTTGGCGTGTCTATGCCTTGTGCTCAGTGCCCACGCCGACCCAATCACGCGCGAACAGGCTCAGCAGAAAGCAGAGCAATATCTGCAGAATAAGCAAGGCAGTCGCCGTTTGTCTCCTATTACAAACACACGCAAGCTGGCGCCTACCCGCAAGCGCACGGCATTGCTCACCGTGAATGAACTGTATTATGTCTTTAACCGAGGTGACAATGAAGGTTATGTCATTGTCGCCGGCGATGACAAGGTTGACGGTGTGCTCGGATATACCGATTCGGGCGAATTCGATTATGAGCAACTGCCTTGCAATATGCAATACTGGTTGGACAAACATGCTGAATATGTGGCCTATCTGCAAAAGACTCCGTCGGCAGCACCGAAGAAGGTAACCATCCATACAACTATAGAGCCGATGGTGACCACAAAATGGAATCAGGGAGACCCTTACAACCAGGAGTGCCCCCAGTATTTCACGCTCGGACGGAGCATTACGGGTTGTGTGGCAACGGCAATGGCTCAGGTGCTGTATTATCAGCGTGACAAATCGGTGACGGAGACGCAGGCTGCGATGCCGGCCTATACAACCTGGACCTCACACGAGACTTTCGGAAACCTGAGTGTGGAGGGAATTCCTGCCGGTTCGCCCATCGATTGGGACAATATGTTGGACTCCTATGGCAATGGCGCCACGTCCATACAAAAAAAGGCAGTGGCTCAGCTGATGCACTATTGTGGTGTGGCAGTGCACATGGATTATACGAATTCAAGTTCAGGTGCCCAATCAAATGAGGTGGACGATGCCTTCAATAATTATTTCGGTTATGACGGTGCGGCAAGGTATGTTTATTCCGGTAGCTACAATGATGATACCTGGGATGATTTGCTCTATAAAGAACTGACGCAGGGACGTCCCTTCTATCTGAGCGGTCAGAATGAGAGTGGTGGCCACGCCTTTGTCGCAGACGGTTACAAAGAAGGCTGTTATCATATCAATTGGGGCTGGGGCGGACAGTCGGATGGATATTACGCATTGAACAAGATGACTCCGGGCTCACAGGGGCTGGGGGGATCGGACGGTGGCTATGCTGCAGGACAGGAAGCAGTCATTGGTTGCGAACCGAAGGATTATTCGAGCAAGGCACTGCCCATTGCCAATGCCGTCGTCAAGAAACTGTGCCTGGAGAACTGGGATGCGGATAACAACGGAACCTTCACCTATGGTGAGGCAGCTGCCGTGACAGATTTGGGCTCAGTCTTCAAAGGTCAGCGTTTTTCCACTTTTGCCGAGTTGTACTATTTCACCGGGCTGACAACCATCAGCGACGATGCTTTCAACGGTTGTACATCGCTCAGCACGATTAAAATGCCAAAGAAACTGAAGCGCATCGGCGCGCGTGCCTTCAATGGCTGTCTGGCCTTGAAGGAGGTGGTGCTGCCTGAGGGCGTGACGGAAATCGGAGAGAGCGCTTTCTGCGGCTGTAAGAAGCTGACAGACATGGACATTCCCAGCGGCGTGACGCGCATTGAGAATCATAGCTTTGAGAATTGTCAGGCCTTTGAGGCGGTCGAACTGCCAAATTGTGTGCTGTATATCGGCGAACAGGCCTTTAGTGGTTGCACCAAGCTGACTTCGATGACGGTGAAGAGTGTAACACCGCAGAGTATTGAACTGGGCGCTAATGTGTTTGAGGGTGTCAGTGTAGGTTCGGCTACACTGAACGTGCTGCAGGGCATGCGTGTTTTTTTCCAGAACGCAGAGCAATGGAAAGACTTTGGCACGATCTACGAGCTGCGTACCCTCTCGCAGGGGAAATTCGCTCCCCTGGAGAAGGGTAAGCAATACTATCTTTATAATGTAGGTACTGGTTATTACGTCACGCATGGCGAGGCGTGGGGTACTCAGGCTATTGTGGCTGACACGGAATCGCCGATGCGCTTTGAGTTCAAGCAGACTGCATCGATGGCTGATGGCGTATATTATCTTTCGAGCAAGGATTATCCCACCTCAGGCAATATCTTGTTCCGTACCAAGACGGACAGGAATGTGGGCTCGGGTGTGAAAGCTTGCTTCGTGGATGGTGGCACTACGAAGCTCACAGCCACGGGACGTCCCGCATATTGGGATGTGCAACTGGTGGAAGGACAAACGAATGTCTATACGATTCAACCATCCACAACGTCTTCGGAGAATATCGAAGGAGAATATCTGGGTGTGCAACCCGATCATGCCAGCAGCGCTTCGTACCCGACCTATGGAACGTATTATGATATCTCTTATGCGGATTATCCGCAGAATTGCCACTGGATGCTGGTGGAATACAATGGCGACGCTGAACTGCTGAACATCTATACTTCACAATTGGCAAATCTGCTTTCCATCGCAGCCACAAAACGCGTGAACACCCTCAGCGAGCAGGCTGTGTACGATGATTTCAACAGCACGTTGGAGGACATTCAGAAGGCCTGTCGGCGTCTGCGTAAAAAACTGAATTTCATCAATTTCCAGGATGAAGCGTTCAGGGATTATATTGTGAGCAAGTATGACATCGATGGAGACAAGGAGATCAGCAGCACTGAAGCTGCCAATATCCTTGACATGGGGGCAGAAGCCCTGTCAAGGAATACATCGCTAACGACACTGGATGACTTGAAATATTTATCGAATCTCTCAGTGGTGAACAACAATACCTTCCTCTCTTGCACTCAAGTGCTTGACGCGACGCTTCCGAATTCTGTCACCGCTCTCTATTACAATGCCTTCCAAGGTTGCACCAAGTTGGAAAAGATCGTGCTGTCTTCCAGCCTTGAAGATATTGGAGACCGGGCCTTCTATAATTGCCGTGCGCTGAAGGAAATCTATCTGCCGGTGGCAGATCCCAGCTATATCCTTTTGGGTAACAATATCTTCTACGGGGTAAACAAGGAGGAGTGTGTGCTCTATGTGCCACGAGGCACGCGTGACTTATATGCCGCTGCCGAACAATGGAAGGACTTCACCAATATTCAGGAGATGCGCACGGTGGAGTTGCCCGACTTCTCAGAGGCTGAACCTAACAAGAATGTGTATATCTATAACTTAGGCTTGCATCGCTCGATCAGTAAGGGCGAAGCCTGGGGTACGCAGGCCGTGGTGAACCAGAAGGGAATGGTTTATCAGTTGCGCGTAGCCAATGCTTCGGCGGGAACCTATTATCTCTGCAACATGGAATTAGGCACGAATAATTACCTCTTCCGCACGGAGTCGGACGACAAGGTGGGCAGTGGCGTTAAGACGTGTTTCGTCGATGGTAGTACGGATAAATCGAGAGACTGGGTGCTGGCTCCCGTGGAGGGGCAGACCAACGTGTACACCTTGCAGACCCCGCAGAATAATGCATCTTATGTTGAGGGCGAATATCTCGGTGTGGATTTCCAGCATGCTTCCAACTTCAGTACCGATTATGGTGGTACCTACGGTTTGTATTGGGATATTAAATATGCCGATAATCCTGAAGGATGTCAGTGGGCATTCATTACAGAGGATGACGTAGAGGCCGCCAACGCTTTCTATGAACTCACCCAGCAACTGAAGCAACTGCTTGCTACGGCTGCGGCCACGGAGGGGGTTGATGTCAGTGCTGAGCAGGCTGTGTACGATAACTTCGGCAGCTCCCGTGAGGCCGTTGAGGGAGCAATTGCTTCCCTGCGTGAGAAGCTGAATCTAATCGCTTTCACTGATGCTCGTGCCAAGGAATTGTGCGTGAATACGTGGGACGACAACGAAGACGATGAGATCAGTCTTGATGAAGCTGCTGCCGTCACAGATCTCTCTATTGTATTTAAACTTGCAGGAAGTTCATTGAAAGGTCTGGAGGATTTGCGCTACTTCACTTCGCTGACGGAGGTGACCGATGAGGCTTTCCGGCAGAATGCTTATCTCTATTCTGCGATCTTGCCGGAGAGCGTGACCAGCATCGGTCAGAATGTCTTCACGAGTTGTGGTAAGTTCAAGTATCTGGCTTTGCTTAATCCCTCACAGGTGGTGACGACCAATTCTTCGGGTCTGCCTTCGCGTGATCTGATCGTGTTTGTTCCTGCAGGCATGATCGATGCTTACAAGGCCGATGACGTCTGGGGCAAATATGAGATTTTGGAATTTACGGGTACACCTACCATTACCGCAGATGCTGCCAGTCGTCAGTATGGTCGCACGAATGTGCGTTTGACTTATACCGTAACTGGTGCTCCAATCAATGGAGAACCTGCTCTTTCGACCAACGTTGAGGCTACTGCTCCCGCTGCTACTTACCCCATCGAAGTGGGGACCGCAGGTATCACGAGCTTAGGCCTTCAGTGTGTAAACGGCGTACTGACGGTGGAGCGCGCTCCGGTGACCGTGACGGCAAAGTCTTACACGCGTAACATCAATGAAGCGAATCCGGACTTCGAACTTACCTATTCTACCCTGCGTAATCGCGAGAAGATCCAGGATGTGCTCACCCAGCAGCCTACCATTTCCTGTGATGCTACCATAGATAGTCCTGCCGGCACATACGAGATCCGTGCCAGTGGCGCTGAGGCCGACAATTATGAGTTCACTTATGTTAACGGTGTGCTCACTGTTATCGACCCCAATAATCCTGACGGCATCAATGGCGTCAATGCCAATGGCCAGCAGCAGCGTCTGTACGATCTTAGTGGTCTTAAGGTTAATAATCCGCAGCGTGGCGTGTATATTGATGAAACGGGTAAGAAGGTGGTGAAACAATAGACCATAGACTCACAGGCAAGCACTGTGAAGTCTTCATGATTCTATTTATTATAAAGAAATGAGTCCGGTACAGACCGGACTCATTTCTTTGTTTTCTTTGTTTCCTTTGTTTTCTTTATAATGTACCCCCTTCTTGTTTCAGCTTCTCCACGTAAGCATCAATTCTTTGCAATTCACGCGGGATATTGATTTGTTGAGGGCAGTGAGATGTACACTGGTTGCAGCCGATGCAGTGGCTGGCCTGCCGCAGACGCGGAACGCTGCGGTCGTAGCCTACGAGGAAGGCACGACGCTGGCGCCGGTAGGTGGGTGTGCCGCTGCTCTGCGGCGTATTGCCTTCACGTATACAACGGTTGAAATGAGCGAAGTTGGCAGGGATGTCGATGCCGTAAGGATGCCTTTTTGAGCGCCTCGATGACGAGGGCGCGCTTCTCCGGGCGCGTCCACTGCA
>JAILCU010000046.1 GCA_024690405.1 Bacteroidales bacterium | reverse complement strand
AAATACACGGGGACAGGCGTTTGTCTCGCAGGGTGGGGGAGAATTAGACCCAGTGTCGGTTCTCTGATCTTTACTTTGTTGACTTCCCTCTTCACCGCGCCAGCCAATTCTTCATTCGGCAAAAGGGGACAGGAACTTTTTGCCTTCTATGATCCATCTCCTCATATGTAATTGGTTCTGTGGATTCAACAATCATCCAGTGGTTGTTATCAACATTACTCGAATAAAGGTTCATTTTATGACCTTCCAAATCCGCTGTTATTAAGTTAAAGATTGAAGTTTCGGATGATCTTCCCGGCCATCTCGATGCCAAAGCCCCAATAGTTGCCATTGTTCTCCAGATACGACAAAGGCCGGTAGTCACCCGTGGTTCCCACCTGCAATGTGCCACGCTCTACAATCTGAGCGACCTTCCCGTTGAGGGGTATATCTGTTGCAGTGGAAAGGATGAACACGGAATACTGTCCGTTTTCCTTCCCAAACTGAATGGCGGCAGCAAGCGAGTCCTCAGGGAACAGACGGGTGCTGTCGAAATAATACAGTCCTTCAGCGCTGTTGTACCATCCGCCGACATATCCGTCGTTCTGTGCTTTGCCGTTCCCCTGTACTTGAAACGCGAGCGTATATCACTGCTGTATTGTCACCCATTTTAATCAAAGATATTATTGAACACCAAAAGTGCTTGTATTCAGATAACTCCACAGATTTATTTGAACACAAACATTTTTTGAACACAAGAACTATCTGAAGCCTCCTGTTATGAGGTTACCTTATTGGTCATATTGTAAGGCTATACTAATGCAATAGGTATGGAAGGATTAATCGAATGATACAGGGTCGATATAGCGTATAATGGATTTATTGAAATGCGTCTCACCGCATTATCATCTTTCTTGTCCTCATTCTCCAGCAACGAGAAGTTCTCTAAAGAGCAGCGAATAGCATCCGTCAGATGTTTCTGTCTCATGAATACGCGAAGGCTCTTCATTTTTCCGCTTGTATCAGCCTTGCACTCAATTGGCAACACTTTCATGTTACGGGCAATGATGTAATCCACCTCTGAACGTGTCCCTTCAGCTGTGTTTTCCCAGTAGTATAAGTCGTGTTGTGAACGCGGATTATTGTATTTCACCAGTTCCCATCCAAGCACCATCTCTGTCAGTCCTCCTTTGTTAACCAAATCCTCTGCAGTTCCGGCTATAATCAGTTCTGTGAGTTGTTGGGCACTACCTAAATCCATATCTAAGATGCGCAGGAGCAAACCGCTGTCAAGATAGATGTACTTACGGAACTTTTCATTGATTTCCGCACCAAGCGGAAGGCCATTGGCTGCTGTATGGCTGACGCGCTTGATGATGCCAGCATCACATAGAAGCCCTAATGCCTTTTTTACCTCCTCTGCACGGTAGTCACCCTCAACTTGGCTGTAAACGAATTTGTTGCCAATCTGGAGTATCACACTTTGCAAAGTGTTTCGCAGCAGTGTCGGGTCAACCTTCTTGGCATATTTTACAAAGTCGTCATAGTAGGTGAGTTGGATGTCGTCAAGCTCTGTCTGACATTGTCTGTAATCGTGGCTGGTTATCCACGCTGCCACACTTGCAGGCATACCTCCAACCATCAGGAAAGTACGATAATGCTGCACCAAGTCATTATGAAGGGCTGTCAGCAAAGGCTTGTCGCTACTTGCTTCCTTTTTTGCTTTTACCCATGACGATTTCCCTTCTGCAATCAAAAATTCGTCAAAGGAAAACGGATAGACAAATAGCGAGCGTATTCTTCCCACACCAAAAGACGGCAGTTCCTTTAGAGCGAACTCTAAAAGAGAACCTGCGGCAACAACGTGCAGTCCGGGGAAGTCCTCTTTGAATGACCATAGGCTTTTTATTGCAGGAAGACAGTCTTGTATCTCATCGAGAAAAATCAAGGTCTTGCCTGGCTCTACAGGCTTATTGTATAGAATGCCAAGGCTATTGGCAAGCTCATGGACATCATGCACTTTCTCAAATACATCCTTCATGTCAGGACGCTTTTCAAAGTTAACTTCAATGAAGTAATCGAAACTTTCACCCAGATGTTCTACAGCCCACGACTTCCCGACTTGACGCGCACCACGCAGCAGCAAGGGTTTCAGACTTCTGCTGTTCTTCCATTCAAGTAGAAGGGTATCTATTGATCGTTCTATATACATAAATTCTTATTGTTTGTTATCTTAGGTGCAAAAGTAGGCATTTTTTTTGAGGCACACAAGAAAATATTGTATTTTCTGATAAAACCGAGACGAAAAATATTTATTTATTTGATAAAACCGAGAGAAAAAACAAAAATATAATGAAAAAACCGAGAGGAATAATCTTTATCTTTCTGCTAAAACCGAGAGGAATAAACATACATTCGGGCAATATACGCCGAAGTCTTGACCTCAACAGAAAAAGTTTCAAAGAAAATCCTATCCGAACAGTCCATTCGTCAGGTTCACGGCATCCGCTTTCTTCTCCATCACCACGTCGGCATAAATCTCCGTGGTGTGGACGCTGGTATGCCCAAGCAGTTTGCTCGTCGTGTAGATTGTAAAAGAAGTGACAGGGACCAGTCCCTTGTCACCCACATCGCCTTCAACGGCGTCCCGAAAGTTCCCAGCCTGCAAATCCAGAGCAAAGATACACCTTTTCCAACGAATAATCCTCCTTCCACCGCCTTATTTTTGACGAATACGCTTTTTTCTTACAAAACGCGTTCAAGTGAAGAACCGTTAACCCATCTCAGCCAACCGAATCCCCTCAAAAAAAAATATTTTTTAACAAAATTAGCCTACATACTACATAAACGAGAGTATTGCTGTCCGGTAAATGTTTTTTGAAAGAACAAATTTAGGGCTGGTACTCACATAAGTGAACCCCGAAAGTTGGACAAAAAACTTTCGGGGTTCACTTCAACATGAATGATCAGCCCTTTTGATTCTCTTTGCTTACGCTACGCGAGCGCTTCGTACGCCAACCCGAACACGTCAGCGACGGGTTTAAAGACGACCTTACCCTCGGCTATGTTCAGACCTTTTGCCAGTGCCGGATCATCCTTGCAAGCCTGCCGCCAACCCTTGTCTGCAAGCGCCAGTACATAACGCAGCGTAGCATTCGTCAGGGCCAGGGTGGACGTGTTGGGCACCGCACCCGGTATGTTTGCCACGCAGTAGTGGAGAATGCCCTGCTCCACATAGACAGGATCGCTATGGGTGGTCGGATGCGACGACTCGAAGCAGCCGCCCTGGTCGATGGCCACGTCCACGAGCACCGTGCCCGGTTCCATCAGCCCTAACATCTCACGCGTGATCAGGTGCGGAGTCTTGTCACCGGGCACCAGCACACTACCGACAACGATGTCCACCGTGGGCAATTGCTGCCGTATGTTATGCTCCGAGGAATAGAGAGTATGCACATTAGCCGGCGTCTCAAGGTCGAGTTGGCGCAAACGGGGCAGCGAGATGTCGGCTATCGTGACATCTGCGCCCAAGCCGGCGGCCATCAGGGCTGCCGCTTCACCGACCACACCGCCGCCCAGTACCAGCACCTTGGCAGGACCGACGCCCGGCACACCGCTGATGAGTTTGCCTTTGCCGCCCTTCGTCTTCTGCAGATAATATGCCCCGTTGAGCGTGGCCATCCGCCCTGCCACCTCGCTCATGGGTTGCAGCAGCGGCAACGAGCCATTCGGCAACTGCACCGTCTCATAGGCCAAGCACACCGCGCCGCTGCGGAGCATCGCATCGGTGAGTTCGCGTTCACAGGCGAAATGGAAATAGGTGAAAAGCAACTGGCCCGGGCGCACCAGACCGTACTCCTCACCGATGGGTTCTTTCACTTTCACGATCATATCACTTTCGCGATAGACGTCTTCGATGGTGGACAAGATGCGAGCGCCCGCCTTGACATACGCGTCGTCGTCAAAGCCACTGCCCTCGCCGGCCGTGTGCTGTACGTTGACCTCATGACCACGACGCACAAGGGCTGCCACGCCTGACGGGGTCATTCCCACACGGTTCTCATTGTTCTTGATTTCTTTAGGTACTCCAACTTTCATAAGGCATAAATATTAAGGTGAGACAACTTGTTCATGGCGCAAATATAAGCGTTTTTTTGTGACCAAACACACAAAAAAGCCAAAAATATTACGAAACGGTTAAGAAAAAGGCACGTGCGCGAGGGAAGAGGGAAGGGCAGCCAAAGGCTGCGGTTGAAGGGGCGAGCGGAGCTCGCGGTTTAAGAGTTTAAGAGTTTAAGGTGCGAACGGGGCTCGCGGTTTAAGGGGTTTAAGGTGCAGCCTCCGGCTGCGGTTTAAGGGGTTTAAGGGGCGCCTGTGGCGCGGTTCAAGAGTTTAAGAGT
Source organism: Bacteroidales bacterium (assembly GCA_024690405.1). Taxonomy (GTDB): domain Bacteria; phylum Bacteroidota; class Bacteroidia; order Bacteroidales; family Bacteroidaceae; genus Physcousia. The sequence goes on along the minus strand of JAILCU010000046.1, from coordinate 12,509 downwards.
TTAAAGGTTTAAGAGTTTAAGAGTTTAAGGACAAGGCTAAATGGTACTTGGTACCTGGTCTAATGGTAAATGATCAGTCGGACAGCACATATACCCGGTGGCTGGCCTTCCCCTTGGCGGTGATGCCATAGGCGGGGTTGTCCCAGTTGTCCTTCAGCTCACGCTGGGCGGCAGAATAGGAGAGACCGGTGATGTCGGCATAGTCCTGGACGGTCATGAAGGGATGGGAGGCGAGGAACTCGCGGGCTACATACATGCGATTTTTCACATTGGGATATTTTGATGTCTTGATGCGCACCCCCTCGCGGCCGTAGATGCGCTTGATCTTCTGCCGTGAGAACTGGCGGTCCACCTCCAAGAAAAGATTCTTGTTCTTGCGGAAGTTGACGTGGTGAAGCTCCAGGCTCCGTGCATTCTTCTCCCTGGCATCCCCTCCGCCGGAGGCCTCCGAAGCCCCATCACCCGAGGCCTCCCCCTCCTCCGCTCTCATCCGCACACCGATGCTGAAGACACCGATGCCGGGCAGTTCCACTGAATAACCGCTGCCCAGCAGCTCCGCCAACTCATTGGCCGCGTCAATGAACACACCGGCTATGGTCGCCTCGCTATATCCGCGACGGTGCGCCACCTCTTTAATAAAGTCGCTGCCCGAGATACATCTCTTCTGTTTGAGGCGATAGACCGAACGCGTCTCGTCCGAGTCCTTGTCGCCAACATGCTGCTCCAACTTATAATAATTGATTTCTGCCATACCTTTCGAAGCGTTTTTTGAGTTTTTCTTTGTCTGTGGCGACCGTTAGTCGCACAATTGTTTTTGATGAGACAAATGTACGCCAAACCCCGCAGACCTGCAAATTTGCGCCTTTAAATAATCTTAAAAGAAATGTGTAATATGATAAAAGCACGTTCTTACGTTAGTATAGCACATTGTGATGTTTTAATAGTACACAGTGCTTTTTAATATATGGCCTAACGCAAGACATTAGTCGAAAAGTGAAAAGTATTTATTCCACTATTCGTTTCGGGTTATGCGAATAGGCGTAAAAGCCTTTATGAATCGTCGTTTTGAGGCATTCGACCTGACGTAAAAAACCCCGAAAAAATCTTTCAAAAATGTTTGTAAAATGCTTGCAAGTTAAGAAAGAATGTTGTATCTTTGCACCCGGTTTGAGAGAACTAGGCAGCCAGGGGCTGCGGTTTAAGAGGTTTAAGAGGTTAAGAGGTTAAGAGGTTAAGAGGTTAAAGAGGTTTAAGGGGTTTAAGAGGTTAAGAGGTTAAGAGGTTTAAGAGGAGGTTCAAGAGTTCAAGAGTTCGAGAGGTTAAGAGGTTTAAGGGGTTTAAGGGATTTAAGGGGTTTAAGATGCGAGAAGCTCGCAGTTTAGTCTGAGGAAGTTTCATTATTACTAATATTACTAATTACTAATTTTAAAATTAACCATGAAAACAACAACTATCAACGAAAGCTTGAACACCGTTCAGGCACCCATCGAGGCTCAGGCGCCGGAAAAGAAAAAAATGGTCGCCGAAGAGCCAGCAATGAACCCTGTACAGGAGTTCGTAAGCACTGAGTACGACTTCCGTCGTAACCTCCTCAGCGGAAAAATCGAGTTCCGCGAGAAGGGTAACCCTGCGTTCCGCATCTTCACCCTTGAAGAGCAGAACAGCGTCATCATGGCCGCCGAGGCCTGTTTGCGCGGCGAGAAGCGTTTGCGCGACCGCTTGCTCACCTTGATTCATTCGCGCGCAACGCCGGACTTCGATCCGGTGCGCGAGTGGCTTAAGAGTCTCCCTGAGTGGGACGGCAAGAACCACGTGGACGCCTTCTTAAACCGCCTCCCCGGCCTCAACGCCGACGAGCACTACTGGCTCCATGTGTGGATGCGTTCCTGCGTCGCCCACTGGTTGCAGATGGACGCTCTCCACGGCAACGAGTTGGTGCCTACGCTCATCGGCGAACAGGGCTGCGGCAAGTCCACCTTCTGTCGCCTTTTGTTGCCCGAGGCGTTGCGCGAGTACTTTCTCGACCACGTCAACCTCGCCAACAAGTTCGACAAGGAGATGGCCCTCACCCACAACTTGTTGGTGAACATCGACGAGTTGGAGCAGGTGCGCCCCGCCCAGCAGTCAGAGATGAAACATTTGCTCACCAAGAACCGCGTGAACGGCCGTCCCATCTACGGCCGTGCGCAGCAGGACCGTCCGCGCTACGCCAGCTTCGTGGCCACGACCAACGACCGTCATCCGTTGCACGACCCCACCGGCTCGCGGCGTTTCCTCTGTATCGTGATCCCCTCCGGTCGGATCATCGACAACCTCTCGCCCATCGACTACGAGCAGCTCTATGCCCAGATCTTGAGCGAGGTGCGGGACAACAAGTGCTACTGGTTCACCGAGGAGGAGACGCATAGCATCCAGCGCCACAACACGCCCTACCAGTCGACCCTCGACTTGGAGCGCATCGTGCTCGAATGCTTCCGTCAGCCCGAGGCCGACGAGCCCTGCCATCCCGTAAGCATGACGCAGCTCCTCGACGTCATCACCCGCGAGTACTCCTTCATCCGTCCGTCCACGGGCACAAAGATGCAGGTAGGCAAAGTCCTCAGCGGACTCGGGTTCCAGAGCAAGCGCGAAATGTTCGGGGTGACTTACTACGCGGTGCCGAAGGTGTGAGAGAAGTCCGCTTTGAAATAGACACCCAGTCTTTTCCGGCGCAGCAATCCAAGAACTCACTACATAAAACGCCTCGCTCCAGTAGCGAGGCGTTTTTATGTAGTATGTAGGCAGATTTTGTTAAAAAATATTTTTTTCTTGGCTAGAAGGGCGACGCAGCGCAGGTCGTTTTCTTGGTTTTCTTTGATGTCAACTGGCCCGCCAACAGGAAGGGGCGAGAGGGAGCGAGGAGAGGGAAGGACCCTCGCCGTATGGCGAGGGCACAGCGGCCCGCTAACAGGAAGGGGGCGGGAAGGCGCAGGGAGAGGGAAGGAGGGCGAAGACGCCCAAGGGTGGAGAGGGGGACAGGGGGAGGGAGAGGGATGGAACCCTCGCCGGTCGGCGAGGGTACAGCGGCCCGCTAACAGGAGGGGGCGGGAGGGAGCAGGGAGAGGGAAGGACCCTCGCCGTATGGCGAGGGCACAGCGGCCCGCTAACAGGAGGGGGCGGGAGGGAGCGAGGGGGGAAGGCTGGAGGAGGTCGGGGCGGGCGAGAGGGGAGAGGGAGCTACTATTCCAGTTTGGTGATCACGGCCTTGTGATTGCCCGGATAACTTAAATACACTTTGATGTCGTATGATCCTTCCTCCAAGGTGAGGTTTGCTTCATTCGGTTCAAGGTTGTCTGCGGTTCCACCCCAGTTGTAGTCCCATGAATGGTTCATGAGGAACTTGATTTCGGTGTCGGGAACGGTGAGCGTGATTTGCCAGCATCCCTGTGCCTTGTCGTAGGTCAGGTCAAAATCCTCCATCCAACCGCTGAATCCTCCGATCACACTGATGCTTTCGACCTTAACGAGTTGATAGGTGAGGGTGTTGAGGTCCACGTTAATCTGATAGAAAGCCGCCTCACTCGGGACAAGGAAGTGTTCGCCGGCGATATCGCTTATGAGATTGCCTTCAGCGTCGCCGCCCCATTGGTCTCCCTGCCACTGGCCGGTGCCGTCAGCGCAGAACTTGAAAATGCCGTCCAGATAGTAATAGCCCTGGTATTTCCCGTCGGCATTGACGGAACAAAGGGGATGGAACTCAAGCCAATTGCTCTCGTTGCCTATCTCATAGATATATTTTACGGAACCGTCGTCGTAACTGATTTCATAGGTGTAGTCCCGCATGTTGATGGTGATGTTGATATCCCTGCCCGAATAGGGTATCCGGAACGAGTAGTTGCTCGGCAGTTCGTAACGGCGGTCGAGCGACCCGGAATAGTCGCCGAGGCCATTGCCGTTAGTGGGGCCGAAGAGTTTAGACCAGTCGTTATTCTCAACGATGGCGGCACAGGCCTCATCGTCGGCAATGGCGAACCAAGTGTCGGCATTCTCCAAGGCTTCAATGGTGATGGTGAACACCGGGTCTTCTTCCACACTCAGCGCGCTGTGGTTGAATTTCTGACTCTTGTCCTTAGCCGATTGGGTCCAGTCCTGCGAGCCGCCAATCACATAATAGTTCTGAGCAGGCTGGCGCTTCTCGAACGTCACCTGCTTAATGTCTTTCAGATTGAATTTCACCTTTGAGTTGTCGTTCTTCTCAATGACAATAGCATCCTGTGCAAACAGGTTGAGACCGAGGGTGAACAAACACACCAACGTGAGGAAAAGGCTCCGTTTCATTTTTTCGTAAATTTTATGGTTTTCTGATTGTTGATACTAATGAGATAAATGCCGGCCGGCAGACTGCCCAGCGACACCGTTGCGTGATGCTCGTGCAAGGCAGCGACGCCGTCCACACGGATGCCGGCAGCGGTGAACACACTGACTTGACGGGCGTTTTGAATGGTGAGATTGCCATGGCCATCGTTGCTGACGAGCAGGTTGTCGGTACCGACCTTGGCAATGTTGTCGGACGTACCCTCTTCGAAGTAGAAGCGCGCGACCTCGTCAAGTTCATAGCGATAGTCGTTGTCGCCCACGGTCACCGTGAGTTGTGATGCGGCAAAGGTCAGCGCGGGCTTGTCCTCAAGTTGGAACCGGGTGAGCGAGCCATTGGTGGCTTCCACGACCAACAAGAGTTCTTTTGCCGCTAAGGGGAACATGCAGGAAAGCATGCAGAGGAGGAGAAAAAATCGTCTTTTAGTCATCGTAAAAAAAAGTTTTTTGCATTGATTTTGCCACAAAGGTACACAATTGTTGTATAATTCAATGAATTTTAGGCCCTATTTTAGACCCTATTATTTGCTCTTGATGGTGATGGTGGCGGTGGGAAGGTTGCTGCGGATGCTAACTGTTGCCTGGCCCTTGGCATGGGTGCTGCGTACTACGAGCAGGGCACGGCCTTTCCATGTGGTGACGTGCGGGGATGTCTTGGGTTCACGGTCCTTGAGGTCGGCAGAGGCGAAGGAGAGCAAATGCCCGCGGCCCTTTACGCCGGCTTCGCAAGAGATGGCTGCATCAGGGCAGAGACGACCGTCTTTGTCCACCACTTCAAGCGTGATGAATACCAGGTCCTGCCCATCGGCTGTCATGGTTTGCTTGTCGGCTGTCAGGCGCAACCTGGCAGGTACGCCGGCAGTGCTGAGCGTCACTTGCCGGCCTCCGGCTTCAGCGCGTAAGGTACCGGATTGATAAGGCACGGTGAAGACGGCCTTATATTCGGTATCCCTGCCGACCTTCTTCGTTCCGATAAGCAGGTCGTTCAGGTAGAGTTTTGCTTCGGGTGCTTTCGTATAGACTTCCACCTCGACAGGCCTTCCCTCCCAACCGGTCCAATTCCACGACTCCCAGGTAGGCCAAACGCTCCAAGATGTCTGGTGAATCTTTCCGTGGTAGCCGTCGGGCTCCTTTACGGCCATATAAAGTGCCTCCTGTGTTTCACCCCAGAGCAACTGGCGATAGTGGCTGACAGGCTTGCGCCAACCTGTGATGTCAACATCACCGCAGTAGGCTCCGTGCCAGTCGGGCTGTCCGCCATTGACATAATGTTCGCCCGGCCGCTCACCCTCGTAGTAGTTGCGGCCAATGCCCGATTCGCCGAGGTAGTCGAGTCCCGTCCATACGATATCACCTATAATATAAGGATAGTCGTGGACAAGTGCCCAGTTCTTGAAAGCATCGCGCGGATAACTCTCAGTCTGCCACATCACCCGCTTGGGGTTGCGGAGATGGTCTCCGGCATGCTTGTGAATCATATAGTTGTAGCCCCCTATATCCAGGACATCGAAGTGGGGGTCGTAGATCTCCCAGTCATTGTCCCAGGCGCACAGGGCCTCGGTCACAGGCCGTGTGCTGTCGTAATCCAGAACGGCTTGCTTGAGTTTGCGGGCGGTAGTAATGACACGTATGTCCTTACGTTCGATTACCTCGTTACCAATGCTCCAGCAGATGACGCAGGGATGGTTGCGGTCGCGCTCCACCATGGCGCGGATGTCCTCGCGGTAGCATGAGTCGATGAGCGTGGAATAGTCGTAGGCCGTCTTTGCCGTGCGCCAGCCGTCGAAGGCCTCATCAATCACCAGCATGCCTATGGAGTCGCAGGCATCGAGGAACGCACGCGTCGTAGGATTGTGGCTGGTGCGGATCAGGTTGAAGCCCGCCTCTTTCATCAGCCTTACCTTACGGATCTCAGCCGCATCAAAAGCCATTGCACCCAACACGCCATCGTCGTGATGCACGCAGGCACCGTTGATCAGCAACTGCTTGCCGTTGAGCACAAAACCACGTTCGGCATCGAAGGTGAAAGAGCGGATGCCGTAGTTGACCGTCTGTGCATGGATGACATTCCCGTCTTCCATCAGTTCGGCTTTCACCTGATAACGATAGGAATCGTCGGGCGACCAAAGGTGGGGATTCCTGACCACAAAGGAGGCAGACAGGGTCTGCGACTGATGGGCAGACACGCCGACCTTCAGTTGTCTGTCGGCAATAGCCAGCACGGCATTCCGGGCTCTGTCGGATTCATTCACGACCGTTGCTTGCACCCGTACCACGGCACTGTCCGGCGAGACCTCCGGAGTGGTCACGAACACGCCGTTCCCGGCCAGGTGCAGGGCGGGCAGCGTCGCAAGCCATACGTGGCGGTAGATGCCCGAACCAGTGTACCAGCGGCAGTTGGGTTGCCCGGCGTTGTCAACCCTCACAAGCACCTCGTTGAGCCGTTTATCGCGATAGAGATAAGGCGTGATGTCAACCGTGAACGGCGTATAGCCATAGGCATGTTGACCGGCTTTCTGGCCATTAACCATGACCACGGCTTTCTGGTACACACCTTCGAAGAGGAGCCTTACGACCTCTGCCTCAGGCGTTGGGAATGTCTTCCGGTAAGTAGCGATACCACCCGGGAACCAGCCTCCGCCCGTACCGGTGGCCCCTGCCGCGGGGTCCGGTGCACAGGCAATATCCCAGTCGTGAGGCAAATCCACACGGACGGTCTTGCCGTCGCGGGAAAAGAGCCAATTGTCGTCGAACAAATGCCAGGACTGCGCCTGTGCCTGCAAAGCCAGCACCGACACCAATGTGAAGAATATCCGTCTCATCATTTGGATTAAATTTTACAAGTTCAGTTTTATCCATTCATGCGCATACGACGCCGTGTTCTCCCATTCCCTTATGAGTGCCACAGGGGAGAAAGGTGCCGCCTTATGATATGCTCTTTCCCAACTCAAATGCAGCCTGCAATTTGGCATGTCCCTTAGCGCCTTCCACAAAATGATTGGCCAGCGTGTCGCTATTGGAGCCTGGACGCAGGCTCGTAGAAATGACAATCACTTTCTTCATGATACAATTCCATTATTTCTTGTTGTTCCTATTCGTTGATTCTGGTTCAGAAATCCATATAAACTTTCTATTTTGAAAACTATATAGAAGTCGCAGAATTGGAAATCCCTTTATAGCGCAGTGTCAGTCGATGCCAGGGATATATTCAACCTTACACCTTGATAATTGTTGTCGCAAAGATACCATTTAATTATGAAAGTCGATAAAGAATCACCTAAAATAAACAAATTTTCCTCATTTTATGGCCTTTTGCCAAACCCAGTGGCTTAGATTCTCAGGAGGTACAGGGGAGAGCCAGCAACTGGTACATGACGGTACGGGCCATCCTCACCTGCCCTGCATCAAGGATGCAGCTGGTCCGTTTCGGGGTTGGCGGCAGATTTTGTTAAAAAAATATTTTTTTGAGGGAGAGGTTAGTGCTTTTCTTTGTTTTTATCGAGTGTGGGATAGGAGACGCGGGTGTGGTAGATGGTTTTGAGGCGGTCCTTGAGGACGTCCTTTGTGGTTTGGATGTCGAGGAAGGTGATGGGACACTGACGGAAGAAGCCGTCGGCGACCTGGGTGTCGATGATGTTGTCGACGAGCTGTCCGATGTTCTCTTCGGTGTAATCCTTGAGGGAGCGTGCCGAGGCCTCAACGGCATCGCACATCATCAGGATGGCTTGCTCGGTGGTGTGCGGATTAGGACCGACATAGGAGAATTTGGCGGGATCTATTTTCTCATCGGGATGGGCATTCTGCTCGGTGATGTAGAAGAATTTGGCCATTCCGGTGCCGTGATGGGTGCAGATGAACTCGCGGATGATGCGTGGAAGCTCGTAGCGGTCGGCCATCTCGAGTCCGTCGGTGACATGCCGTAGGATGATGGCAGCACTCTCGCTGTTGGAGAGACGGCTGTGAGGATTGGCCCCTCCGAGCTGATTCTCGGTGAAATATTCCGGATTGACGATTTTGCCGATGTCATGATAAAGGGCACCGGTACGCACCAGCTGCGCCTTGGCACCGATCCTGTTGGCCACTTCGGCGGCGAGGTTGCTGACCATCATCGAATGCTGGAAAGTGCCCGGGGCGACCTCGGAAAGGCGGCGCAGGAGCGGACGGTTGACATTAGAGAGTTCGACCAGGGTGACATTGCTCGTGAAGCCGAAAAGGCGCTCGAGCAGGTACATCAGCGGATAGGCGAACAGGAGGAGGGCCCCCGAGATGATGATATGCTTGTAGATGGCGTAATCGATGACGGTGACGGTGTTGTCGCCCGTGAACGTGCGGCCATGCACGAGGTCGATACTCAGATAGACGAGCAGGGAGACCAGCGTGGTGAAGAGAACGGTGCGGAAGAGCTGCGAGCGCTCGGAGAGCTCGCGCAGGGTATAAATGGCGGCCAGTCCGGCCATCAGCTGTGTAGCGATAAACTCAAAAGGATAGCGCAGGGAGAGGGCGCAGAGAAGGATGGTGCAGACATGGGTGAAGAAAGCGGTGCGCGAATCCATGAACACGCGGACGAACACGGGGAGCATGGCATAAGGCACCAGATAGACCGAGAGGAGGGTGTGGCGCACGAGGGCCGACGTGATGAGCGGGAAAGAGAGGATGAGCACGGCAAGGAGCAGTACGCTGCGCAGGTTGCTGGTGTAGTCGCGGCGGAACATGTCAAAGAAAATAATGAGGCAGATGATGATGACTGCCACATAGATGATCTCGCCCAGAAGCACCGTGTGGTTATTTCTGCTGAAATTGCTATGCTCTCGCACGGCCCGCTCGAAACTGCGGAGGATGACGGAGTCCTGCCGCGTGACGACGGCACCCCGTTCGATGATGTTCTGTCCGGCAAGGATCATGCCCGAACTGGTGACGAGCGAGCTCTGCAGCTCGTCCCAGGCGGCCGCGGATTTCTCGGCATCGTAGTCGAGGTTGTCCTGTATGAACTGGTTGATATTCAGATGCTGGAACATAGCCCTCTGCAGCCCGGAGCTGTCCGCCTGAGCCATCAGATACTCGTAGGCCGATTTCTGGGTGTAGAGGTCCGCCACGCTGCGCAAGGTGGCCTCGGTGCCGCTATAGATATAGATGTTGTTGCAATCATCCTTGGAGAGCAGCTGGAGATCGTCGGTGCCGATGATGCCGCGTTCGTACACCTCGTGCAGCTGTTTCTCAAAGAAGACACGATAGGAATACGGCAAGGCCGTGGTGCCCTGGCGACAGCTGTTGTTGAAAGCCCTCAGCTGATCCACCTCGACGGCAGGATTCACCTGATAGTAAGGCTCATAGAGTTCGCGTATGCTGTCACGCTCAGCCTGCAGCTGAGCCTCGCTCTTGAAGACATAGAAATCGTAGGGCGCAATCAGCTGTCCGTAGGGCCACGGGCGGTTGACCTCGAAATGCATGATGGAACGGTCGTCGCGCGGCAAGAACCACACCACAACGAAGATGCCCACGACGGCGACGGCGATCTGCGCCAGGATGTCTTTCCAATCACGGTCAAGAGGGGTGTTATATCGACTCATAAGGCTTGATTTATTTCATTTCGGGGACAAAGTTAAAGAATTTTGAGCACGAATAACACAGATTGAGTAGTTTTTTGTACCTTTGCACAGATTTTTATCCCTTTTCCTCTATGAAAACAGCTCAGAAAGTGCGCGTTCGTTTCGCACCCTCCCCCACGGGCCCGCTGCATATCGGCGGTGTCCGCACAGCCCTCTACAACTATCTCTTCGCCCGCCAGCACGGCGGCGAACTCATCTTCCGCATCGAGGACACCGACTCCGCCCGGTTCGTGCCCGGTGCCGAGGAATATATCCTGGAATCGTTTCGCTGGCTCGGCATCGAGTTCGACGAAGGCGTCAGTTTCGGCGGCGAGCACGGTCCGTACCGCCAGAGCGAGCGCAAGGAAATCTATAAGGAATATGTCCGCCAGCTGCTCGATGCAGGCCGCGCCTATATCGCATTCGACACACCCGAGGAGCTGAACGCCAAGCGCGAGCAGGTGGAGAACTTCCAGTACGACGCCTCGACGCGCGGACAGATGCGCAATTCGCTGACCTTAGGCAAGGAAGAGACCGACCGCCTCATCGCCGAAGGTACGCCTTATGTCGTCCGTTTCCTCATCGAACCGGGCGAGGACGTGCATGTCGATGACATCATTCGCGGCGATGTCTGCATCAATTCCTCGATTCTCGATGACAAGGTGCTGTGGAAGAGTGCCGACCAGCTGCCCACCTACCACCTGGCGAACATCGTGGACGACCATCTGATGGAGGTGACGCACGTCATCCGCGGCGAGGAATGGCTGCCGAGCGCACCCTTGCACGTGCTACTCTACCGCGCCTTCGGTTGGGCTGACACGATGCCCCGCTTTGCCCACCTGCCCCTGCTCCTGAAACCCGACGGCAAGGGTAAGCTCTCGAAGCGCGACGGCGATCGCCTCGGTTTCCCCGTCTTCCCGCTCGAATGGCACGACCCCAAGAGCGGCGAGGTAAGCAGCGGTTATCGCGAGAAGGGCTACCTGCCCGAGGCCGTGGTGAACTTCCTCGCCCTGCTGGGCTGGAACCCCGGCGACGACCAGGAAATCCTGTCCATGGACGAACTCATCGAGAAGTTCAATCTCGAGAAATGCTCGAAGAACGGAGCCCGTTTCGACTATGTCAAAGGCTTTTGGTTCAACCGCGAATACCTGTTGAAACTGAGCGATGCCGAGTGGGCACCTGCTTTCGTCAAGTTGCTTAAGGAACAAGGCATCGAGTGCAGCGAGGAGCGTGCGGCCCAGGTGGTGGAGATGATGAAATCCAAGGTGATAGAATACGAGACCAAGGACGGCGTGAAGAAGCGCAATATCTCATTCGTGAGCGACCTGTGGCCCCTCTGCCGCTTCTTCTTCGTGGCTCCCACGGCATTCAACCCCGAAGACAAATTTGTACGCAAGAACTGGAAGGCTGAGACGGCCGGCGAGATGCAACAGCTGCGCGAGGTGCTGGCCGGCGTGGAAGATTTCAGCGTGGAAGGCCAGAAGGCCGTCGTCGACCCGTGGGTGGAGCAGAGCGGCATCAAGCCCTGGAACGCCTGGCGCGTGTGCCTCGTCGGCGAAGGCCAAGGCCCTGACATGTACGGCCTTGCCGCTTTCCTCGGGAAGGAAGAGGTGCTGCGCAGAATGGACTTTGCCATCAAGAGCCTGTAGGCAGCACTGCTCCGGCGGACGAACCGCCGGACACTCAACCCATAGCACACGGGAAAACCGCCGGACACTCGAGCCATAGCGGGCAGATGGACGGGGCAAGCCACGGGAAAACCACCGGACACTTGACCCATAGCGGGCAGAAGGACCGGGCGGACAGAAATGACGATATGGATTTTTATAGAGGAAACAATGAGCAAAAGGCAGGACGAAGAGGCGGGAACAACTCGCTGAAAGAGAAGACTGCACAGGGCCTGATTTGGGGCGGCTTCAGCAATGGCATGGTGCAATTGCTGGGGGCGTTGTTCGGGCTTTGGCTCATCAATATCCTCGAACCCGAAGACTATGGGAAGATGGCAGCCTTGGTCATCTTCTCGAATATCGCCAGCGTGCTGCAGGAGAGCGGTTTCACAGCCGCCTTAGCCAATAAGCGCGAACCCAGGCACGAGGAGTATAACGCGGTGTTCTGGTTTAATGTCATCGTGGGCGTGGTGCTCTACATCCTTCTCTTCTTTGCCGCCCCGCTGATTGCCGATTTCTACGATGAACCGGTGCTTTGTCCGTTAGGACGTTTTGCATTCCTCGGCTTCGTATTCTCGTGCCTCGGCACCGCCCAGCGTGCCTATCTCTTCGGACATCTCATGGTGAAGCAGACCAGCATCATGCAGATGGCCTCCATCACCCTCTCGGGCATCGTCGGCGTGGCGTTGGCTTATGCGGGCTTTGCCTATTGGGGTCTGGCGGCACAGAGTCTGGTCTATGTGGCTTCGGTCACCGCTTTCGCGTGGTATTTCTCGCCTTGGCGACCTACTTTCCATATCGACCTCCGTCCCGCATGGCAGATGTTTGGTTTCTCGAGCAAGCTGCTCGTCAACAGCCTGGCTTTCCAGTTCAACAACAACGCCTTTGGCGTGCTGCTCAACCG
>JAILCU010000045.1 GCA_024690405.1 Bacteroidales bacterium | reverse complement strand
GCGGGGAGAGTTCCAGTATCGGCCAACAGACGCAACACGGTCTCAAAGTTTGCGATATTCAGACCACGTCGTTTACAGAGTTTGTAAGACTTCTTGAAACGTCCAGAGTAATGAATCGTATATTTCATTTCATGCGTCCAGCTGTGTCATCAAGTCCTCTATGCTCTTGGCCTCATACACACGTCCGGCTTCTACGTCTTCCAATGCCTGCTGTAATCCGCTCTTACGCGGCTTCCTTATGGTCCATCCCATTTTGCGTGATAAACTGCGGGCAAGACGTACCTCGCTACGAGGCACCTCTAAAAAGAACCTTTCAATTGCAACAGTTTCCTTATTCATGATTTTTTGAGTTTCTTTCTGCAAAGATACAAACAAAAAATGAAACGTAGCCCAAAACGAAGTAATTTATGAGTAATTTGTGGATAATTTGCATGATTCATGTAAAATAACTGAAATAACACCATAAAACATCAAGAACAAAGATTTTGAATTTCGTATGAACGTTTTCTGAATCAAGGCAAAAGGGGACAGGAACTTTTTGCCTCCTATGATCCATCTCCTCATATGTAATTGGTTCTGTGGATTCAACAATCATCCAGTGGTTGTTATCAACATTACTCGAATAAAGGTTCATTTTATGACCTTCCAAATCCGCTGTTATTAAGTTAAAGAAATGTCGCGTTCCAAAATCATCAGCGTATGGCAAAGCTTTTATCTTCATGAACCATTCATTTGAAGTGAACCATGCCTAAGGGCAAGGGCAAAAAGTTCCTGTCCCCTTTTGCCTCACCGATCCTCCAAATTATCTTTCATCTACCAATGTGCCCATTGTGTTTCAAAGTCCCAGATTTCGGCATCTAGCTTCATGGCTCGTTCGCATTCCTCCTTTGTACGTCCATTTGGAACTTTTGGGCCTTTGAGATTGACGAAGGGCTCTCCGGCATCGTAAGCTGCGAGTACGGCATCAAAGAACATACGCCAGCGGACTTTATAGAAGGTTTCTACAAGGCCGTCCCAGTCGCGATTGGCGTAGTCCGAGAGGTGATAAGTGTCACCCCAGACGGTGATGATGGTTCGGGCATTTATTTCGAAATAATCTTTTTCCGCTTTTCCCTTACCCCACGCACGGGCATCACGTATCCAGTCGTTGAGCGAGAACTCGTGGCGGGTCTTCAGCACTTCGACGAGTTGGTCGCACATGTCTAAGAACTCCTTGGAAGCAGCCACCATTGCGTCTCTGTCGCCAGCCTTGTAGGCATCTGCAAAACGTGCTCTTACGGCCAAGGCTCTGTTGCCGATGGCTTGGCGACGGGCGTTGGCAAGGTCGAACTTGAAATAATCGGAACTGCCTTCCACCGTCTCAAGAATAGCGAGTGCCGTGTCCATATTGGCGATATCGTAGCCTTTCCTGAGCTCTGTGGTCCAGTTCCACTGACCCTCCAAATTGGGATGGGCATTGATGATCCCAGCCGAACCGGTACTAGTGTGAGTAGTGTGCACCTTGTCCACCAGCATGTGCCAGTAAGTTCTGAAGGCTGGATCAACTCTGCCGAGATGTCTGTCGGCTATGTTGTCGATGTATTCTTCCAACCCGATACCGGTGTTCCACGCATGAAAGAGTACAGCCTCATAGACTGGTTCGTTGACGCCGAAGCCCTCGAGTGTAGAGCCTATGCCGACAAATCCGGGACCTCCCTCGGCCTTGGTGCCCGCAATCCGCTTTGCGTTGAGGTGGAAGTCGCCCTCAATCTCAGTCATACCGCCGAAGTTTCCGAGGTAGCACCAGATGAATTTCTGACCGTAGAACTGCTCGGTGCGACGCCATACCTCGATGTAGTCGCTTTCGTAGTCGAGGACAATCATCCTGCCCTGAGGTACGGCGGTGAGATAGGCTTTGATTCTTTCGGGGGTCCAACTTCGTTGGTCGCTGACGAAGAGCCATCCCATCTGGAGCCACACGGCTTCGGGATCAACATCCGTGAGGGACTTAAAGACACCTGCTGATATATTGGCCAGCGTGTCAAGTTCCCATGAGGGTGGTGACACTTCGTTGAACAAGTCCACGCCATAAATGTGGTCTGTGCCGTACATTCGTGTTTGTTCCTCTAAGAAATCTTTCTGTATGCGGGCAAAAACAGGAACTGTCGGGCTTAGATAAGTGCAGCGGTACTCGTCGGCGAAGTTACACCACCTGCTCACTCTTGATGTCTTTATCTTCCCGGGAACTAATTCAGCCAACTCGGCAGGCACATGGCCGGAGAATGCGGGTAGCACAGGCGTCATATTCAATTCCCTTTCACGTCGAAGGATGCGTTTCTGCAACTTCGCCTGCCCGTCAATCCAACTCTGAGGGAGAGGTCCTTGCCAGCGGTCGATGTTGATCATGCGTTGCCAGGGCAGATGGCTGGGCCCAGTGAAAAACGAGCGGATCTGCTGATCGGTCATGCCATATTTGCGCCACACTTTCTGCCAGACAGCCTCCTGTCCTGTGATGGCCAGCGGCATATTGACGCCGTTGAGCGCCATCCAGTCGATGAAACGCTCCCATTGCTCCCACTTCCACCAAGGCATGGTGTAACCGGAAGTGCAATAGTTGAGGAAGAATCTTATGGGCACATCTACGTTCGCCGACACCTTCCTTGTCACCTGTGGCATTACGTCAGGAAGTTCGACGGGGTTGTAGTCGTACCAGCTTACGTTGGCAAGGCAAAACTGCTGAATATAACGGTTGAGGCCAACAGCCATCGAGTTGGCGTTGTTTCCCCGAATAAGAACTTTGGAACCCTTCTGCATCAGTTCGTAGGAATCAACAGGTGATTCTATTTGTTCGAAGATGACGGCAGAGGCCTTGCTCCCCATCACTCTGTGAGCCAGTGCCTCGGCAGATTTCTCATCGGCTGTCTTGAACGACATAAGTGCCAACGAGACAATGAGAAGCATGAAGACGTGGAGGATTTGTTTGCGTATTGTCATAGCTATGTAATATTAATGGGTCACATCAAAGCGGATAAGTCCCTTTACTCAACTTTCGCAAGCTCGGTTTCGTCGGTTTAAGGTGCGCCAAGGCGCAGTTTAAGGGGTTTAAGGTGTAGGCCCCCTCCGACTCCCCCAAGGGGGAGGGTTGCGGTTTAAAAGCGTAATCTGAAGCACCAGACCTTGGCCACCAGACAACTAAAACTCCTATAATCTGAGCATTATGCATATGC
>JAILCU010000013.1 GCA_024690405.1 Bacteroidales bacterium | reverse complement strand
CACACCTTTGCCCCCACAAACAGGACATGCCCCTTGTCCGTTGAAAGTGAAATAAGATTCTTTCATCTTATGGGCTTTCGCAAACCGTTTGCGGATGTCAGGGGCTACGTCCAAATACGTAGCGGGTGTCGACCGCAAGCTCACCCCAATGCTTTTCTGACTGATATACACAATGTCCTCGGAGGTAGGGTAGGACCGGCGGAAACACTCCATTAATGAACTCTTACCCGAGCCGGCAACACCCGCAATGACCGTGAGGCGATGCAGAGGGAGGTCGATGGTGAGGTCGCATAGATTGTGGAGGTTGGCATGGGCAAGGCGGAAGGAAAGGGTGGGGCATAACCCGCTCCCCCCTTCAGCCCCCGCGGTGGCTCGGGAACTTGCAGTGTTAAAATTGGAGGGAATGGTCACCTTGCTATCAGAACCAGAAAGCATCGCAGCCTCGTTCGGGGATGAATGGAGGGCCGTTCCTTTTAACGCTTTTCCCGTCTCGGTTTCGCTTTCAAGCAGTTGCTCGTAGGTGCCTTGGAAGACGACTTGGCCGCCGTCGATACCCGGGCCGGGACCCATATCAACGATGTGGTCGGCAATGCGTATCATCTCTTTGTGGTGCTCCACAAGCAGGACGGTATTCCCGGCATCGCGCAAACGACGTACGGAATGCTTCATCAACTCAATATCCCGGTTGTGGAGCCCTACGCTGGGTTCGTCCAAGATATACAGAACATCGGAGAGCGAAGAGTTAATATATTTCGCAATTTTGCAACGTTGCGCCTCGCCCCCGGAGAGGGTGCCCACGGCGCGATCCATGGAGAGGTAGCCGAGCCCTATCTCTTCGAGAGCGGTGAGACGAGCAGAGATGCTGGCTTTCAAGTCCACAGCCAAGGGAGAAGCGAGCCCCTGGACCCACGCGTTCAAGCGAGTAATACTCATGGCACAGACTTCAGCGATATTCTTACCTTCAATGCGACAACTGCGTACACGCTCGTTTAAACGGGTGCCTCCGCAGTCAGGACAAGTGCCCATACGTAGCATCGGATTGAGGACGGAGGCATGCAGAAGACCTTCTTCTGAGTTAATGATGCTACGATACATACGCGGAATGATACCCTCGTATTTTGCTGACTTCGGCCAGTTGGAAGGCGGGTTCTTCAGACGGATCTGCGGACTGTTCAGGAAGAGGTCGAGTTCTTCGGGAGAATAGTCACGAATTTTCTTATCGAGGTCAAAGAGCCCGCTGTGTGCGTAACGTATCCAGCGCCAGCCACCTTTGCCAAAAGCAATGTAGTGAATGGTATCCTCATCGTTGAGGCTCTTGTTGAAATCAACGAGTTTATGGATGTCGAGTTCGCGTATCTCTCCTAAACCCGAGCAACGGGGACAGCTGCCTTCGGGATGATTGAAACTGAACGAATCGGAATAACCTACAAAAGGCTGACCGACGCGGGAGAAAAGAAGACGGAGGAGCGCGTAGACATCGGTGTAAGTGCCCACGGTGGACCGGGAATTCTGTCCCGGCTTTTTTTGGTCGATGACAATAGCGATGGGCAGGTTCTCAATGGCATCTACATGAGGACGTCCGTATTTCGGGAGGTATTGCTGAACGAAAGAGGGAAATGTATCGTTGAGTTCGCGACGTGATTTGGCAGCGATCGTGTCAAGCACCAACGAACTCTTGCCTGAGCCTGAGACGCCTGTGAAGACGGTAATCTGGTGCTTTGGAATCTCCAGCGAGACGTTCTTCAGATTGTTCTCCCGGGCTCCGCGGATGAGGATTGAAGACACGGTTTAGTGGTTTAAAGATTAAAAGATTGAAGGTTGCGCCAAGCAAGATCTCGGAATTTGGAGATGTTGTGATTAAAAAAGAAAAGATAGAACTTGGGCAAGTAATGAATGAAACCAGAAAGGATGAAAAGCCTGCAGGCGGTTTCTTCCATCAAATTATCTGCAGAATTTGTTCTGCAAAATCTTTGTGCCAGGCTCGACGCTCTCAGTGACCCAGATATTACCGCCGATGACGGCGTCGTGACCAATCGTGATGCGCCCGAGAATGGTGCTGTTGGCATAGACGATGACGTTGTCCTCGAGGATGGGGTGGCGCGGAATATTTTTGATAGGATGGCCATCGGAATCAAGGGGGAAACTCTTGGCACCGAGCGTAACGCCCTGATAGAGCTTGACGTGACAGCCTATGATGCAGGTTGCTCCGATAACAACACCTGTGCCGTGATCAATTGTGAAGTAGTCGCCGATTGTAGCAGCCGGATGGATGTCTATACCGGTTTCGCTATGCGCCATCTCTGTAATGATGCGTGGGATGAGTTCCACGCCGAGGCCCAGCAGCGCATGAGCGATACGGTAATTGGTAATTGCCTTGATGACAGGGTAGCAGGCGATGACCTCGCTGTAGGTCTGGGCAGCAGGGTCTCCCAAATAGGTCGCTTTGACGTCAGTAGCCAGGGTCCGGCGGATGTCGGGCAGTTGACGTAAAAAGGCCATCGTGACGTCTGTTCCTATCTGTTGGGAGAGGAGGTCGTAGAGTCGTTCCAAAGCGACTCCGATGTGGAAGAGACGGTTGTCGTCGGTGACACCGCTCTTGCCGTAATATCCGGGAAAGAGAACGCTACGGCAAAGGTCGATGATCTCGTCTAACGCCGTAAGTGAGGGAAGTGTAGTGTAGGAGGGTTGTCCGCCGTCGAGTTGGTGTAATGATACGGGATCGGCCAGTTCGGATGTCAGTTGGCTAAGGACGGCATGGGGCGAGGTCTGATGGGCCGCCTGCAGCGCCTCGAGTTGAGTTACAGCATCAACGATATCACTTGCAAAACGTTTGTGATCTTTGAGGTAATCGGAACGTCCGGCAGCGAGCTGTTGATAGAGTTCAGCATTCATATCATCAGCGTATGAAGCGATGATGTTTTCGATATCGTCGCGCTGCCAATCAAGGGTGGAGTGGGCGTATACACGTTCTTTTTGGTGGAGAAAGGCATAAGCCGTCTCGATGCTGTCAGGAGGTATCATCGTTGGATTCATTTTCTTTGTTGGCTGCAAAGGTACGTGAAAATGCTTGGTCGGCAAAACTTTTTGCAGTTTTTTCAGTAATAGGTAAGGCTTGAAGCCCTCTCCCGTCATGGTCAACAGCGTTTTGCGACACCCGATATAGACCGCTTGGCCTATTTCTTTAGCAGATCAGGACGAAGCCGCTTGGTGCGGTCGAGACTCTGCTGCAGTTCCCATTCCTTAATCTTGGCTTCGTGACCAGAGAGAAGAATGTCCGGGACGCGCCATCCGCGGTAGTCGGCGGGACGTGTATATACGGGAGCAGCTAAAAGGTTATCCTGAAAGGAGTCGGAGAGAGCACTTTGTTCATCGCCAATGACACCCGGGATAACGCGCACGATGGCATCGGACATCACTGCCGCCGCCAGTTCGCCTCCCGTGAGGACATAGTCACCGATGGATACTTCTTTAGTGATGAGGTGTTCGCGGATACGGTAGTCTATGCCTTTGTAATGACCACAAAGAATAATGATGTTCTCACACAGCGACAGCTCATTGGCCATGGGTTGCGAAAACTGTTCACCATCGGGGGTAGTGAAGATAATTTCGTCATAATGGCGCTCGGCGCAAAGGGCACTGATACAGCGGTCGATGGGTTCGCATTGCATCACCATACCTGCAAATCCACCAAAGGGATAGTCATCGATACGGCGGTCTTTACGTACGGCATAGTCGCGCAAGTTGTGCAGGTGTATTTCGGCGAGGCCCTTCTTTTGTGCACGACCGATAATGCTTTCTTTGAGGAATCCCTCGATGAGTTGGGGGATGACGGTGATGATATCTATACGCATAATTACCATTGATTGGACAGCATCTCGAGCATGTCCTTGGAAGTGAGTTTGTAGTTTTGGTCGGCGCCTTCAAGGATGCCGTCGGAGAGGGCACGTTTGGATTCGTGCAGACGGATGATTTTCTCCTCGATCGTGTGATGACTGATGAGGTGATATACCGTGACGGCCTTGGTCTGACCAATGCGGTGGGCACGGTCCGTGGCCTGCTGCTCGATGGCTGGATTCCACCAAGGATCAAGGTGAATGACATAGTTGGCTGCGGTAAGATTCAACCCCACACCGCCAGCCTTGAGGCTGATGAGGAAGATGGGACTCTTACCGCGTTGGAAATCGTTCACGAGTTGTTCGCGCTGTTTCATGGCAATGCTGCCGTCGAGGTAGAGGTGTGGCAGGTGAGCTTCCTTTAAGGCGCGGGAAACAATAGAGAGGAAAGAGGTGAACTGGCTGAAGACGATCACGCTGTTGCCACTCTCCACGATGTTCGTCACCAGTTCCATAAAGGCATTGACCTTGCTTGAACCCTCGAACCACGCAGGATTGGTGAGTTCGGCCGAACAAGCCGTGCGACGCAGGCGGGTAAGTTCGGCCAGTGCGTTGACAGTGAGTTGGTTGCCTTCCTCGCGCACTTTCTGTTCTGCTTCGCGACGGATGACTTCATAAAAGGCCATTTCTTCGTCGGTGAGTTCCACGTTGATGTTAATCTCTGTTTTATCGGGCAGTTCGGTTGCCACAGCCTGCTTGGTGCGACGGAGCATGAAGGGGCTGACGAGCGTCTGAAGTTGTTGTTGGCGTTCGGTGTCCTGCATGTTCTCGATAGGCAGGATGTATTTCTGGTGGAACTGTTCATAGGTGCCCAATAATCCTGGGTTGATGAACTGGAAGAGGTTCCAGAGTTCGCCCAAGTGGTTTTGTACGGGTGTTCCCGTTAGGATGAGGCGGTAGCGTGCCTGCAGGCGCATACAAGCGACGCTCGTTTTTGTGCCGCGGTTTTTAATATTATGCGCCTCATCGAGGCAGACCGCATTCCATTCACGCGATGCTATGATGTCCTGAGAAGGTACCATGAGACCGTAGGTGAGGAGGATAACGTCGTGACTCTTCGCCTGATCCACGATCGTCTGACGTTCAAAATACTCGTTCAGGTTGTACACCGTAAGCGAAGGCGCAAAGCGTTCCAGTTCACTGCGCCAGTTAGGGACGACGCTGGATGGAGCTACCACGAGTGCAGGTCCTTCGTCGGCATGCGCCAGTAGGAAGGAAATGGTTTGGATGGTCTTACCCAGACCCATATCATCGGCGAGGCATGCACCGGCTCCCCATGAAGCCAGGCGCATCAGCCATTGAAAGCCTTCGAGCTGGTATGGGCGCAGCGTCGCATTGAGTTCGGCCGGTTGTTGTGGGTTGAGTTCCTCTGCTTTCTCTATGCGGCTCTTCAGTTCAAAGAAATCCTCGTCGTGGCGGATGTCAATTTCTCCGTTGACGATTTCTGCCAAAAGACTACACTGGAGCGTTGAGATTGATGGCTTATTGTTTTGAACCGTGGTAAGGCTCTCGAGGCTGTCGAGCTGTTTGCGCAACCGCTCGCTCAACCAAAGGTAGTCGCCGTTTTGTAGTTGCACATAACCTCCATGGCTGTTTGAAAGAGCTTGCAGGAGTTGCTGGGCGCTTAGGATGCTGTTGTCGTCGAGATGGATATCTCCTTCCACTTCGAACCAATGACCATGCTTTGCCAGTGAGATATTCCAGTCACTCTTCTGAGTGCTTCGCATCTTTAATCTCTCGCCTTCGGGCCATTCTACAGTGCAGATGTCCTGGTGGCTACTGGCAAAAGCCAGAAGGTCAAGCACCTGCATGGTTGAGAGATGAGCACTGAGTTGTGCTGATAAGTCAATGAAATGGTCTTGGCAGTAATGCATCAACTGGCCCAAATGTTCGGCTTCGAGTTCAAGGTTGCGTTCAATGCGTACGCGTCCGGTCTCGTCGCTATAGTCGATAATGACCCGGTCGCCCTGGGCCGGTGGCAGAGCCATTCGTCCGCCTACGAGTGGCCGTACCAGCACGTAGGCATCAAACATGGTTTGCATAGTGGGGTCAGGTGTCAGTCGGAGGATGATGCCACTTTGTGGTTCTGAGTCAGCTACTTCTTCCTCCTTGGGCAGGAGACTGCTGTGGATGTCAGTGGTGGAGGTGATGAGGGGAAGTAACTGTCGCAGCTTGTCCTCTGCTTCAGGTGGATAATCCACCACAGAGAGGAGTTGTTGGAGCACCTCGCGTTCGTGGTCGCCCATCGGGAAATAGGTATAATGCATGGCATCGTCCCGTCGGTATACACAGCTTTGTGAGAGCAGATCTTTGAAAGAGACATTGGACTGGATGTGGAAACCATTGTCATTGGGTTCCAGAATAACGTAAGGCTTTTGCTCTTCTATCGTTACACGACGATAGGGGGTCTGCTCACCCGTGTATACGCGGTCAGATCCTACCAGATGAGGCAAAATGATGCCTACCGTAAGACGCGAAGCATCAAGAAAGCGTACATCAGCGACCACGGCCTGATCATCACGGTCCATAAAAGGTTCTGTACCACTGATAAAACGATTCCAAGGCAGTTGCTTGCCGCTGCCCCAGCGTCCGTCCTTCAGGCGGTTCTGCTCACGTACTTCCACACTTTCACCGTCTGTCATGATGGTGTACATCACTCGGTGTTCGCCTTCGTCGGTTTTCTCAGAGTGCTGCTGTTCGCAAGCAATCAAGCGGTCCAGCATGAGTTCCCAAGGGTCGGAGGTCTTAGTGAGCGCCGAAGTGGGCTTCTTGCCAAAAGCGTTGGTGAGTTTTTTCTTCTCAAATTTGTTCAGTGTTATGTATTTCTCAGCCTCGTGGCGGAGGTAAGCTGCATGCGGACTGAAATTGTCTGGTGTGAGCTCATAGCCAGTGAGGTTGGCTGCAAGCATATAGCAGAGACGCTGCTGCTGGATGTACTCTCTGTCGGCTAATGCCTCGGGGTTGATAAGCTGCGTCATGAGGTCCATATCTACACGCTGAAGAGGGTGAGAGAGGGTGTCGGCCAATAACACGGCACCCGCCACACGACGCAGATTCTTCTCTCGTGCATTGGCTACGAATGCAGAGAGGATTTTAGAGGACTCGGACTTTTGTTTGCTGGTCCAGATCGCTGCTACCCAATAGAAGGCCGCTACTCCGTCTGTGATGAAAGGTTCGGGTGCCTTTCCCTTGTTCTTTGTGGCAAGCACGTTCAGTGCCTCGGAAAAAATCTTCAGTGCAAGATCACTTTTACCATGAGACATTGCATGAACACCCTTAAGTAGAAAGTCGGAATATGACATGCGGATGCTTGTAGGCGGTTCATACTCTCCGCGGCAGACATAATTGTAGTAGTTTACAATCGATTTCATTTCACGGATGTCTGGGTCGGTGGAGTCGAACTTGCGCAATCCGATCTCGCGACGCATAATCTCTTCGGGATCTTCGAAGTCGTCTTTTATCCACTTGCGTGCAATAGCACCGATAAAAGCAGGAAAATCTACGTCGCGGATCATTGTCCAAAGAGGTTCGAAGCAGCGGGCATCTGCCAATCCAAGGAGGTATGGGGGGAGGGAACTGTCCAGCACCATCGGTTGCGGACGCTTGCCTGCCGCCAGAAAGCGTACTGCACGTTGCAGAGCATCGTATTCAGCATAACGTGTCAGCGGCCATTTGTCGAATTCTTCAAACCATTCAGGGTGCGTCTCTAAACCAAAACGCATCACTTCGCCGAACATTCGTGGACGGATGTATTGTCGTTGCGGGCCGAAATGCGTAGCAGGTTCGTGGATGACGAAGCCTTCTTTGATAAGTTCTGCCGTCATAATCGGCAGCTCACCCATCATGCAGTCACCATGAACGCTAAGTTGCAGGCGGTCGTCATCTTTTAAATCCTGACCAATGTAAGCATACAAGCAAGCCAGTTTCTGTAGGGAGGTTTTGAATGTCGAGAGATATTGTTGAACGATAGTCATTGATATAGTCTGTAATTATTGATAATGAGAGGTTCATGCGTTTTCGGGAGGACTTGAAAGACCACACTCGTTTTTTTGCAGTGCAAAGGTAATCTTTTTCGGTGAAAGATGCAAGTCCCATCATTCTTTTTTGTAACTTTGCATAAAAATTTAAGGAATATGGACGATCAGGAATACATTCTTAAGTTGCGACACGATTTGCACCAGCATAATTACAATTATTATGTTCTCAACAATCCTACAATCAGCGATCAGGAGTTCGACATCTTGCTCCGTCAACTTGCTGACCTCGAAACTCTTCATCCTGAACTCTATGATCCTAACTCGCCTACCCAGCGCGTAGGCAGTGATCTCAGTCAAGAGTTTGAAACCTTTATACATGTGCGTCCGATGCTCTCCCTCGGTAATACTTATAATAAGGAGGAAGTGGCGGATTTCTATGAGCGTGTGCGCGAGGGGCTGGCAGGAGAGGATTTCGAAATCTGCTGCGAACTCAAGTTCGATGGCCTCAGCATTGCGCTTCATTATGAGGACGGAAAATTAGTGCGTGCTGTCACCCGCGGGGATGGAGTTCAGGGTGACGATGTCACTGCCAACGTGCGCACGATACGCACCATCCCCTTGCAATTGCCCGCCGATGCAGACTGGCCGGCCTCCTTCGAGATTCGCGGAGAGATACTGATGCCTTGGTCGAGTTTTGAGATGCTCAACCATGAACGCGAGGCACGCGAGGAACCGCTCTTTGCCAATCCGCGAAATGCAGCCAGTGGTACACTGAAGAGCAAACAAACGTCTGTCGTTGCCGAGCGACGACTTGACGCCTACCTCTATTATTTATTGGGCGATCAACTCCCGGCCGACGGGCATTACGAGAACCTTCAGGCGGCACGGCGCTGGGGTTTCAAGGTCAGCGAGGCGATGCGAAAGGTAAGGACGCTCGACCAAATCTATGATTTTATTGCCTATTGGGACAATGAGCGGCGCCGTCTGCCTGTGGCCACCGATGGCATCGTGCTGAAGGTCAACTCTCTGCGCCAGCAGCGCGCTTTGGGTATGACAGCGAAAAGTCCGCGGTGGGCTATTGCCTATAAGTTCCAAGCCGAGCAACAATCCACGATCTTGCGTGAAGTCACCTTCCAGGTGGGGCGTACAGGTGCCGTTACGCCCGTAGCCAATATGGATCCCGTTCAACTTTCCGGCACGATGGTGCGACGGGCGACTTTGCACAATGCTGATTTCATGGCGCAACTGGACTTGCATATCGGTGATCATGTTCTCGTGGAGAAGGGTGGCGAGATCATTCCCAAGATTGTCAGTGTTGACGAGGCTTTCATCACGCCTGACCGTGGGCCGCGTGTTGAGTTTATCCGGCATTGCCCGGAATGTGGCGCTGAGTTGGTGCGTTATGAGGGCGAAGCCGCTTGGTACTGCCCCAACGAGAGTGGATGTCCACCGCAGATAAAAGGGCGTATCGAGCATTTTGTCAGCCGCCGCGCCATGAATATAGACACCCTCGGGCCAGAAACCATCGACGATTTCTACGCACGCGGACTTATCCACGACTACGCCGACCTCTACACGCTCACTGTTGACCAACTCAGTGGATTCGGAGATACACGCATCCGCTCTGCACGCAAGACCATTCAAGCCATTGCTGATTCGCGGAAGGTGCCCTTCGAACGCGTGCTTTTTGCCTTAGGCATCCGTTTCGTGGGCGAGACCGTGGCCAAGACACTGGCCCGGCGGTTCCGTTCGGTTGATGCGCTCGCTCATGCCACCCTCGACGAACTCATGCAGGTCAACACCATCGGTGCAGCCATTGCCGAGAGCGTGGTGCGTTGGTTCCGGGACGCAGACAACGCATGGCTTATCGAGCGGTTGCGGGCACAAGGGCTGCAACTGCAACTTTCCGAGGAAATGCTTGCCGCACAATCCGACCGCCTGGCTGGCAAGACCATCGTCATAAGCGGCGTATTCGTCCATCATTCACGCGATGAATACAAAGCCCTCATCGAACAGCACGGAGGCAAGAATACCGGTAGCATTTCTGCCAAGACTTCCTTCATTCTGGCAGGAGATAACATGGGACCAGCCAAACTGGATAAGGCAAAGAAACTTGGAGTGTCTATCGTCACCGAGGAAGAATTCCTTAAGATGGTGGAATAGGACCCTCCTTGAGCATCATTGTTTTGCCGAAGAGTGGATATTCATTACGCTGTTTGTGAAGATCTTAAACCTTATTCACACAGAAGAGAGCGTGCCATTCATTGATTGACACGCCCTCTTCTCACTATGATTACTAAGAGGTTTAAGTTTCGTAAAGGCCTTTATTCAACAACCGTGTTGTTTTGCATGACGGGCTGCTGTGGCTGCGGTACGGGAGTATCGAAGGCACTGCGTGCACCGGCAAAGATTTCCTCGGCGCGGTCAACGGTCTTGCGGCGGAACTTACCGCTGCGCGGCAGCAGTTTTGTGCCCGCTTTGTTGAGTGCTTCCTTGTCTGATATCCATTCCTCTGCCTTGAAGGTCTCACCATTGTTGCCTTCCTGGTCAAAGCCGTAGTAATAACTGATTTTGGTGATGGTCATCTTCACTTTGGCATCAGGGGTGCATTCTGCTGAGATATAATAGCGGAAGTACGTGTGATCCCAGTTGAGGAACTTCTTCTTGAAGGTCATGATTTCTTCCACGTTGGCGACAATAGTGTTGTCCTCATCCGAAATGATGCGGGTGCGCAGGTCCTGACGTCCGGCAGCCACCAGCCCTTTCACATAGGCTTGCATGACGGGATAGATCTCGGCCTGTGTCTTGTCTTTCACACTGAACGTTTGTGTGAAGGTTACGATGCCGTTGCGCTCAGGCACTGCTCCGGCGAGATATTTGCTATCGTCCTTGCTGGCAGCAGAGACCAGCATAGGCATGGCCAGCATCAGAAGTGGCAGCCAACATTTGACGGTCCGTACCAGGGCGGACAACTTGAGGCTCTTTGTTTCGTTGTTCTTAATCATAGTCGTTGATATTGATTTGTTAATGGTTTTGTTTATCCTGGGGATTACTCGTAACGAATCGCTTCGATGGGGTCCAGACGTGCTGCCTTCTGTGCGGGGAAGTAGCCGAAACCGACGCCGATGGCCACGCATACGGCAAAACTGACAATGACGCTCCAGGCTGGAATCATGGCGGGATAACCGATGATTTCGTTGCAGCCCCACGTCAGCAAGGCCCCGAACAGGACCCCGAGAATGCCGCCCGTAAGACTGATGAGCACGCTCTCGATGAGGAACTGGTTGCTAATGTCCAATCCGCGAGCACCGACGCTCATGCGCAGACCGATTTCCTTGGTGCGCTCGGTCACGCTCACGAGCATGATGTTCATGATGCCGATGCCCGCCACAAGGAGCGAGAACGCAGCGGCTACGACCAGGATGATGGTGATGGTGTCCATGGTGGAAGACATCGTCTCCATCCACTCCTGCTGTGAGCGGATGGTGAAGTTGTCAACTTCGTCTTCTTTTAACTTATGTGTCCGGCGCAGGATCTCGGTGAGGTCCTCTATCGCCTGTTCGCTGAGTTCTTCGGTGACGGCCGAGCAGATGATGCTGTTGAAGTGGGTCTGGGCAGCCAGACGTTTCATGACGGTGGTGTAGGGCGCCACAATCACGTTGTCCTGGTCCATACCCCAGTTGTTGTAGCCTTTCGACTTGAAGAC
This sequence comes from Bacteroidales bacterium, assembly GCA_024690405.1. Lineage (GTDB taxonomy): Bacteria > Bacteroidota > Bacteroidia > Bacteroidales > Bacteroidaceae > Physcousia. Next base: position 14,221 of record JAILCU010000013.1, on the reverse strand, counting down.
GCCGATGATGCGCATCGGTATGTTCTTGAAACGGATTGTCTTGCCGACGGGATCCTGTACATTGGGGAAGAGTTCCTTGACAATGGTTTGTCCCACGACACATACTTTTGCCGACTTCTTGACATCTTCCTCGGTGAAGAAAACGCCTTCTTCGACTTCCCACAGGCGAATGCCCAGATAGTCGGGCGATTCACCGTAGCAGGTGCTGGTGGTGTTGTTGGCGCCAAAGACGGCCTGCCCCGACGTGCTGACCTCCGGTGATACTTTGTTCACGAATTTTGCCTCGGAGAGGATGGTCTCGTAGTCGATCTGCTTGAGCGTCTGCATGGCCGACGGGTCCAGACGGACGCCGCCGCGCATATCTGCACCCGGGCGGATGGTGAGCATATTGGTTCCGTTCTTCTGGATTTCCTCGCGGATGCTCATCTTGGAACCTTGGCCGATGGCCATCATCACAATGACGGCACCTACACCAATGATAATACCAAGCATGGAGAGGAACGAACGTCCCTTGTTGCTGAGAATGGCCTTGATGGCTATTTTAAAGAGGTTGATAAAACTCATGTCATCGGGGGCTTTAGTCGTCCTGAGGAGCCGGAAGGGCTGCAAGGGCCTCTGCGGCATTCAGGATATTTGGATTAATTTTGTCCTCGCGAATCTTGCCGTCGCGGAGCACGATGTTGCGTGAACTGTATTTGGCAATCTCGGGGTTGTGGGTGACGAAGATGATGGTTCGCCCTTCGGCGTGAAGTTTCTGAAAGAGCACCAGCACTTCGTACGAGGTACGTGTATCGAGATTACCGGTGGCTTCGTCGGCCAGAATTACGGCAGGATTATTGACCAGGGCACGGGCGATAGCCACGCGTTGCATCTGTCCGCCTGACATTTGGTTGCTCTTGTGCTCCAGACGGTCGCCAAGGCCAACGGCTTGCAGCGCTTTGATGGCTGCTTCGCGACGCTGTTTCGCACTATATTCATTGTTGTACATGAGGGGCAGTTCCACATTTTCTACCGCGGTGGTCTTGGCCAGAAGGTTGTAGTTCTGGAACACGAAACCGATCTTGCGGTTGCGCAGACGGGCACGCTGGCTCCGTCGCATAGTACGGACGCTGACGCCATCAAGATAGTACTCTCCGGAGGTCGGCGTGTCCAGGCAGCCAAGTTGGTTGAGGAGTGTAGACTTGCCCGAACCCGATGTACCCATGATGGTGACGAACTCGCCCTCGTGGATCTCGAAGGAGACGCCGCGCAAGGCTTTCACCGTCTCGTCGCCCACCTGGAAGTTGCGCCGTACATTGTCGAGTTTGATGACTACTTTCTTTTCCATCCTTTATTTCTTGGTGCTATTGGCGTTGGCGCCAGTCTTCTGGTTCCTGTTGTTATTGTTGTTGCGCCGTCCTGGCATGAAGGGGTTGCTCTTCTGTTGGCTGTCGTCGGTGGCGATTTCGCTTGCCTCGAAGATCATGTCAGAGACCACTTCGGTGCCGGCGCTGATACCACTGATGATCTCGGTCATAGTTCCGTTGCTTACGCCGATTTCCACGGGATGGGCTTTGAAGGTCTTGCCCTCGCGTGTCCACAGTTTGTTCTTGCCTTCGCAATTCTCGATGGTCTCGTCTTCTGCCAGGAATACTTCGTTGGGCGAGAAGCGCAGGGCCTTTGACTGAACCGTCAGCACATCGTTTTTCTCCAGTGTGAAGATTGTCACGTTCGCGGTGAGACCCGGCTTTAGTTTCAGGTCGGCATTGGGGGCGCTGATGACTACTTCGTACGTGACGACATTGCTCTCGGTGGTTGCTTGCTGGCGCACTTGCGTGACCCGTCCTTCGAAGACATCATCGGGGAACGCGTCAACGGCAAAACTTACGCGCTGACCTTCTTTCACTTCGCCGATGTCAGCCTCGTCGATGTCTGCGATGACGCGCATGTCGGTCAGGTCCTGGGCGATGGTAAAGAGGGTAGGGGTGGAGAAGGAAGCAGCCACGGTCTGACCTTCCTCGACGGCCTTGGAGAGCACGACACCGTTGATGGGCGAGGTGATTGTTGCGTAACCTAAGTCGGTCTCGGCACGCTTCACACTCTGACGTGCCGTTGTCACTTGCTGCTGTGCCTGGACGTACGAGAGGCGGGCCTGCTCGAAGTCGTTGGCGGATATGAGGCCTTTGTCATAGAGGCTCTTCTGGCGCTCGAAATTGGCTTTCTGGTAGGCAAGGGCGCTCTGCACGCTTGTCAGGTTGGCGCGCTGGCTTTGGAGCGTGCTGGTGAGATTGGTCTTGTCGAGTTCAGCGATGACCTGTCCGGCTTTCACCTCGGAATTGTAGTCCACATAGATCTTGGAGACGATACCGCTAACCTGCGTACCTACTTCCACGCTGGTGACGGGTTCGATCGTACCGGTGGCTGTGACGGTGGTGGAGATATTTCCTTTCTCCACGAATGTTGTATCATACTCCGGTCCCGACTTCTTGGAACAACCCACGAGGGCGAGTCCGATGCCTAAAAATAGAATGCTCTTATTCATACTGTTTATCTGTCTTATTATTTGTATCGCGAATGTTTTATAGATGTGTGAGTGTGGTCGCTTAGATATTCAGGTCACCACCTTCGTAGAAGCGTAGCAATTGGGTATTGAGGATGGTGGTGTATTTGCTCTGCAACTTGTTCTGCTGAGCCTGCAGCAGATTGTCGCGGGCCTGCAGGAGGTCTACGATATTCTTCAGACCGGCCTTGAACTGCTCGTTGATCAGTTCGTAGTTCGTCTCCTGGCTCTTGACGGCAGCGTCGGCACTGATGAAGCGCTGCTGTGCGCTCGTGGCCTGTAACCAGATGTTCTCGATGGTGGAGCCCAGCGTGGTCTGCTTGTCCAGCAGGTCAAGGGCGGCGGTCGTCTTGCTGATCTTTGCCCGTTCCACATTCGTCTTGTTGCGACGGTTGTCAAAAATGGGAACGCTCACACCCAAGCCGATGCTTCCGTTCAGGTTGCGTTTCATCTGTTCGCCCAATGCACGGTCGTCAGCGCTGTAGTGGCTGGCACCAACCCCGGCATTGATACTTACGCTGGGTAGGTAGCCACGCTTGGCGATGTTCAACTGTAGGTCGGCGGCATCGGTTTGTAACTTGGCTGCGCGTATCTCGGGACGCGACAGGAGGGCTTGCTCGTAGACTTCCGTTTTCCCGGGAATGGGTTGCAGTGCTTTCTCGTCGGCCATCTCGGTGTCGGAGATATCAAAGGGGGTGTTGATGTCGAGTTGCAGCAAGGCTTTCAACTGACGCTTGTAACCGTCGATCTGCGTCTGGGCGTTCACGACGTCGTACTTGGTCTGTGCCACTTGCGACTCCAACTGAGCCACGTCAGCCTTGGCCAGATCGCCTACTTTATAGCGTTCCTGACCGCGTTCCAACTGCTGCTGGGCAGTTGCGGCCAACTGTTCGTTCACGCGCTTGGCTTCGATTGTATACAGCACTTGCACATAGAGTTGGGCGATCTGTTCCTGTATGTTCTTCAGCGTTTGCTCGGTCTGCACGGCTGTCAGGTCGTTCTGCACACGCTGTGCTTCTATGTTCTTGAGGTTGATGCCTCCGTTCCAGACGGTCCAGTTGGCATTCAGTCCGTAACTTCCGTTCTCTGTCACTTTGTTGTTGGTTGAAGTGGCCATTCCGTTCTGCACGATGACCGTTGCCTGCTGGAACGGGCGGTAGCCCACGCTCTGGCTCATTGAGGCTGAGAGCGAGGGGAAGAGGGCTGCTTTTGCCTGTTTTAGTTGTGCTTCTGCGTCTTCCTCGGACAAGCGGTTCTTTTGAACAGTGATGTTCTTCTCGGCGGCATAGTCTAAACAGCGTTGTAAAGTCCATGTCTCTTGAGCCGTCACGCCTGCGGTGGTCAGGGCAAAGGCAATACTAATAAGTAGTTTCTTCATTATCAGTGTTTGTTGAATAATTTTTTTGATCTATATATAATATAGGTGTTTGTTTTGCCTAAAAAGCACACAAAGGTATACCATTTTTCTCATTCTTCGACAATCAGATGCGAATAAAGTTTAATGTTTAAATGACTTTAACGCATTTTGTTGGCTGTTTCAACATTTTGTTGTACTTTTGCCGCGCAAAAAAAGGATAATGGCTTTTTCCAAGGACGAACTACTACTGCGTATACGCCAGCACGACAAGTTGTCTACCGCCGAACAGTTGCGGTTGACTGCTCTGTTGTCTATTCCTGCCATCCTGGCGCAGGTCTCCAGTGTGCTGATGTTCTACATTGATGATGCCATGGTGGGGTCGCTTGGTGCACAGGCGTCGGCCAGTATCGGGATTATTGCCACGACCACATGGCTCTTCTGGAGCATCATCTCTTGTGCCGCTACGGGCTTTTCGGTGCAAGTGGCACATCGGGTCGGCGCCAACGACCTCGAGGGAGCACGTGCTGTTTTCCGTCAGAGCCTGATCGCTTCGCTCACGCTGGCCGTTGTCACGATGATTGTAGGTGCGCTCATCTCGGGTCCGCTGCCCCATTGGTTGGGTGGGGGAGATGATATATGTGGCGATGCTTCCACGTATTTCCTCATCTTCGTGCTCGGGTCGCCGTTGGCGATGGCTGGCATGCTTGCAACTTCCATGTTGCGCTGTGCCGGGAACATCAAGGTGCCATCTTTTGCGAACATCGTGATGTGCTTTCTCGATGTGTTCTTCAATTTCTTTCTCATCTTTCCCTCGCGCACGTTCTCGCTGTTCGGCCTCGAGGTTTTCATTCCGGGTGCCGGACTTGGTGTGGCCGGTGCTGCCCTTGGCACACTCACGGCAGAGGGCTTGAATGCCCTTTATCTGATGTGGTATGCCATGACGCGTTGTCCGGAGTTGCGCCTGCTCGGCACGCACGGTTCTTTCCGTCCGGAGCGTCAGACGTTATCCAAGGCGGGTGATATTGCAGGACCTATCTTCCTACAGCGCGTGCTCATGAATGCGGCCCAGATTGTCACAACGATCATTGTCGCACCTCTCGGTGCCATTGCTATTGCGGCTAATGCACTTGCCATCACGGCCGAAAGCCTGTGTTATATGCCGGGTTATGGCATTGGTGAGGCTGCCACGACCCTCGTCGGACAGAGTTATGGCGCCAAACGCTTTTTCCTCACCGAACGTTTCGCTTGGATGACAACCCTTCTTGGTATCGGGGTGATGACAATTATGGGCGTCGTGATGTATATGGCAGCACCGCTGATGATGGCTTCGCTCACGCCTGACGAAGCCGTTCGTCAATTGGGAACGGAATGTCTGCGTATTGAGGCTTGGGCTGAACCGGGTTTTGCAGCAAGCATCGTGGCTATGAGTTGTTTCGTCGGGGCCGGTGATACGAAGATTCCCTCCATGATGAACCTCTTCTCCATGTGGGCGGTTCGCGTCACCCTGGCAGCCATCCTTGCTCCTCATTACGGCCTCCATGGCGTCTGGATGGGTATGGCTATCGAACTCTCCTTCCGCGGCCTCATCTTCCTCCTCCGCCTGAAATGGGGAAACTGGAAAAAGTAATAACAACGATTCAAGAATTAAAAAATATAAGAATTAAAAAATATAAGAATTAAAGAAAAAGCCAACGTCAATTAAAGAATGAGCCGCCGTGCCCTCGCCGTCCGGCGAGGGTCCACACCCGCCTCCCTCGCCCCGCGCCAGCTGTCCCATTCTCGGGCGTCGTCGCCCGAGCCCTTCCCCCTCCTCCCCGCTTCACAGCCGCCGTGCCCTCGCCATTCGGCGAGGTCTTCCCCCTCCCTCCACCCCCTATTAATAAGCAATAAAGAATAAACACTCAACGCAAACAGCGCTAAAATGTACCATCTTCATGGTGACTCCTAAATTATGAAATTGATTAAAGACCAAACTTTTGGTGGCGAACGCCCCCTCTTTGCCATTCACGAAACACGACTTGAGAATGTGACCATCACCGAGGGTGAGAGCGGTATCAAATGCTGTCGTCAAATTGAGGCTGACAACTGCCGCTTCATCGGAAAATATCCCTGGTGGCACGTGAATGGTTCGCTCATCACGAACTGTTATTTCGAAGTGGGTTCGCGTTCAGCCATTTGGTATAGCAATGATATGGTGATGCGCGATTGTATCATAGATGCCCCCAAGTTCTTCCGCGAGATGCGGGGATTGACCCTTGAGAACGTACAGTTCAAGGATGCCGACGAGACCTTCTGGCGCGTCACTGATTTGAAGGTTCGCAATGTTACGCTTCACGAAGGCACCTATCCCTTTATGTTCTGTGAGAACATTGACGTTGATGGCCTCAAAAGCGATTCCAAGTACGTCTTCCAATACGTCAGGAACGCAGTCATCCGCAACGCTAATATCGTCACGAAGGACGCCTTTTGGGAGACCGAGAACGTCACTATCTACGACTCTGTTCTCGACGGTGAATATCTCGGCTGGCATTCCAGGAACCTCCGTCTCGTCCGTTGTCATATCGCTGGCGAACAACCGCTATGTTATATTGATGGACTCATTCTCGAGGACTGCACTTTCGACACCGCCTGCGACCGCGCCTTCGAAGAGAGCACCGACATCAATGCCGAAATCCGCGGTGCCATCACCGAAATCAAGAACCCCACGAGCGGACGTATCGTGGCTGATGCTATTGGAAAAGTGACCATCGACGAACATGTCAAGCAGCCTGCAAACTGCGAAATCGTCGTGCGCGCCAAATAGCTGTTTGTTATGCGTAATAAATTGTAATTCAAAAAGTTAAGCATCAAAAGATGAAGTATAACTTTGATTGTGAGATCATCCGCCGTGGTACAGATTGTGTGAAATGGGATGAAGCCGCTGAAGGCGAGATTCCAATGTGGGTTGCTGATATGGATTTCGAGACTGCTCCCTGCATCAAGGAGGCTATCATCCAACGGGCCCGACACGGTGTCTATGGCTATAATTTCATCCCCGAGTCGTTCTATGAGGCTATTATCTGGTGGAACAGCCATCGTCACGGATGGACGCCGCGTCGCGAATGGATTCTCTATACCAGTGGCGTCGTACCTGCTTTCTCTGCCATCATTCAGGGATTGGTCCGTGCCGATGAGCGTGTGCTGTTTTTTACCCCGGCTTACAACTGTTTCTTCTCCAGCGTGCGCAACAATGGCAGTCAGGCCATCGAGTTTCCTCTCACATGGCAGCCGGAGAACGAAACTTATGTCATTGACTTCGAGGCACTCGAAGAGGTGATGCGCAGTCAGCGTCCGCGACTCTTCCTCTTCTGCAATCCTCACAATCCTACAGGACGTGTATGGACGCTTGATGAACTACGTCACGTGGCTGAACTCTGCCATCGCTATGATATTATTCTGCTTTCCGACGAGATTCACTGTGAATTTGTCGACCCTCTACTCGGACGCCGCTACTTGCCGTTCGCGCCGATAGCCGAGGAATGCGGATGCAAGTGGGTGATTGCCAATGCGCCCAACAAGGCCTTTAACATCGCAGGCCTGATGACGGCTTACATTGTTACGCCCGACGACGACCTTCGTCAGCGTATTGATCGTGCCATCAATATCAATGAGATTTGCGATATCAACTGTTTCAGTTTCGTCGCTTTGCAGGCTGCCTACACCCCCGAGGGCGAAGCATGGTTGGACCAACTTGTGGATTATATCTACGAGAACTACCGTCTGTTCCGCAGTACGATGAAAGAGGCTTTCCCCCACCTGCCCATCGCGCATCTCGAAGGCACCTATCTTGCATGGATGGATGTCACCGCCTTCCCCCTCACCTCCGACGAGATCTCTGCCCGTCTGCGCCAAACTCATAAGGTGTGGATCAATGGTGGAGAGATGTACGGTCAGCAAGGTTTCATGCGTGTTAATCTTGCCACCCAGCGTTCGAGAGTCATTGAAGGCACTCATCGGATAATAAACGGATTGTTGCCATTGTTGCGATAAGTTCGGAAATTCCGGAACTATTCATAGATAACTCATGCGATAAACAACGTTTGTCGTTTGTTTGGTGTACACAGCAGCCTTTAGCTGCTGTGTATATTTTAAGACCGCAACACACCCATTATACGCTTACTTCATTGGGCTTCCATGCATTTTTCCTTTGCTTTCTCTTTTCTTTTTCAACTTTTTGTTATCTTTGTGGCGGAAAATGATAAAAACCTTACTACCTATAACTTAATGATGAAAACAAGAATATTATGCATGTTGGTCATGCTGGTGAGTTGGGGACGGATGCAAGCGCAACCAACGCCCTCCACAGAAGCGGAACCCCTTTGGTATCTGGTGCCTTTTGTCAACGGAGGCGGTTACTTGAGTACTCAAGGCAACAAAGCCACGCTCGTGACGGCTATGGCTGTAGGTAGCGACGGCCAGATGTTCCGTTTCGAACAGAATGCCGAGGGCTATTATACGATATTCAGTCGTGATGGGATGCAGCTATACTCCACCTCGACAGCCGCTGGTGGATTTGTCAATGCTGCCATGACAGCTGCCAATGGGAATACATTGTTTAGAATTGTCGAGAAATCCGGAGGTTATGAAATCCAGCCTAAGGCTAACGCCAATGTGGCTTTTAACCAATATCAAGGTGCCGGTATTGGGCATCGAATTGCGTTATGGGATAGTGATGACTCAGGTAATCTCCTTAATTTTGTTTCTGAGACCGACGCGACGGATATTATAGAGGCCGGGCGTGAGGCCGAATCCATGAAACAGGAGATGACGGCTGCTACGTCCAAAGGTTTCCATGTGATTCCTTTTCCGAATCATGTATCGCTGGGTGAACTTCTCAGCGTGAACAAGGATACGTTCCTCGCCACTATCGAACGGGCTTCAACGGTGCTTACGGGGAGCGTGGATAACATCACTTTCACTCCAGATCATGCCCAACCGGAAGAAGGCTATGGCCTGACGGTCGGTACTGATGGTGCAGTGGAAATTCGTGCCTCGTCGTCTCGCGGCTTTTATTATGGCCTAATGACCTTGAAGCAAATGGTGCTTACAGATGCTCTTTATGCCTGTGAGATTTCAGATGCTCCAAAACTTCAGCACCGCGGTTTGATGCTTGACGTCGCACGCCATTTCTTTGGGATGGACGAATTGAAGAAAGTGATTGATGTCATGTCGCTCTACAAGCTCAACCGGTTCCATCTGCATTTGACTGATGACCAGGGGTGGCGTGTGGAAATTCCGGAATACCCGCTATTGACTACTGTGGGAGCTGTTCGTCGCGCCTCCCTGGTGAACAGTATTGGTATAGACGGGTTGTACGATGATACGGAATATGGTCGGGGATGTTATTACACGCTCGACCAGCTGCGCGAACTGGTGGACTATGCTGCAGCACGGCAAGTGGATATTATGCCCGAGATCGACCTACCCGGACACATGGCGGCGGCCGTGGCTTCTTATCCCGAGCTCTCCTGTGATCCTTCTAAGGGATATGAGGTGCGGGTAGATGCTGGAATCTCAGCAGACTTGTTGGCTGTACACAAACCGGAAGTCATCGAATTTCTCAAGTGTGTGCTCGGGCATATTGCGGAGGTCTTTCCTTTCAAATATATCCATATTGGCGGTGATGAATGCAATGTCACCTCCAGCTCATGGCAAACCTTATATAACCAAAACGATGCTGACTTCAAGACTTTCATGCACCAGAACAACTTAGATGGCGTTATCGATGTACAGGCTTGGCTTGCCGATGAACTCGCCTGCTTCCTGCATGATAACTATGGTAAAGAGATTGTTGTATGGAACGAGGTCGTCAGTCATTGGCGAGACAATTATCTGAAACCTTCCGGGGTGATGTGCTATAGTGCGGGTCAGCAATGGGAACGGAAGTCTGCCGAACGTGGGATGTTTTCCATCTCCACACCTACTTTTCCTTTCTACCTCGACATGATGCAGGGTACGACAAAATTGGAGGATCCTTATAAGGGCGGTTACGGCAACAATAGTGTGCCGGCCATCTACAATTACTCCATTCTGGCTGTTTATGGAGACAAGGCTTCGTATTGCTTGGGAGCCCAAGGCAACCTTTGGACCGAGAGTTGCCATTCTGACGAGGAGGTGGACTATTGCCTGTTTCCACGCGGTATTGCATTGGGTGAGAACTGTTGGATGCCTGAGAATGTGAAGTCCTATGATAACTTTCGCACGCGTTTGCAAAGTCATGCAAGTATTCTTGATGCGATGGATGTGCATTATGCGACGCAGGAGTTTGACTTGCCGAAGCCCACTAACGATGATCTCGCCCGTGAATACCTTGCTGATCCGCATCCTGACGAGGCCGGTTTCCCTAATGGTGATGCTTATGAAATGCTCACAAATGCAGTAACCGAGGGTGAGAATATTAACTATGCCCTTTCCACTTTCCGCTCAGCAGTGAATCTCTGTTATCCAATGGAGGATAAATACTACAAAATCATCTCTGCTGCCACCTATTGGGAACAGCGCTATCGCGGTGCAGCCGTCTATGTTAAGGATGGTGGGGGTATGCATATCCATTATACCCCTCAAAACGAGCCAGAGGAGGTGTTCCGGTTTGTCTCGAGAGAGAACAACACCTATGATATTGTGTCGGCTCTTACCGGACAGAAATTGCAATTGACTTCGTCTGGAGCTACTATGGTTGATACGGAAGTCGCCACCCCGGCGATCGCTATTAAGAAACCATCGTCGGTCACCTACGAAGGTACCACAGTGAGTTTTAAGCCCGGTGTGATTTTACTTCGCGCAGGGTCGTATGCTTTGACAACCGACAACACGGGTGACCTCAAATCTTCCAATACCCACCTTTCTTACACTTATCCGACGAATTGGTACCTTCTTGAGATCAGGGACTTTCGCGCCCTTACCTTAGGACTTTCCAAGAAAGCAGAGAAATGGTTGGGGAAGGAAAAAGGGAGCGATGGCAGCCCTACAGAGGAGGGGCGGGCCTTCCTTCAACAGTATGTTCTGACACCGGCCCTTGAAGCACTTGAGGGTGTGAGCGTTGATGCTGAGACCTATGGCCGGTTGCTCAATGCTTATCGTCAGTTTTTATCGATGCCTACCTACAAAGAACCATATTCCATCAATTTCGACAAGACGACCAAAGTCACGCATTCCCGTCGGCTGAATAGCATTGTCCTTAACGGCGTAACGCGTTCAATTCCCGATAATAGTATCGTTTATAATTTCATTGCAGACGAACCCTTCCAAGTCGAAGCAGGTACATCCTGTACTGCAAAACTCACTTTCGCGGGTGCCTGGATGAATAGTTATGTGTATATTGACTACGGAAACGATGGAACTTTTGATGTCACCACTCCTAATAAAGGCCATATCGCTGATGGCGACGATCTCGTAGCGTACTCCTTTTTTAGTGAAAACCCTACGAGTGATGCAAGCGGTTACAATTCCGCGGGTACGGCTATCACTGGAGACCGCCGCAATACGATCACTCTTCCCCGCTTTGTAATTCCTTCAGATACGCCGGAGGGGGACTATCGGATGCGTTATAAACTGGACTGGAATAGCATTGATCCGAAGGGTGATATCGATAATGCCGACAACAATCTTTTTATGAACAATGGTGGTGCTATCGCTGATATTGTTCTTCATATCACTCATCCTGATGGTATAACATCAACTCCTGTCACGGCCTGTCAACACCAAGTTGTCTATGATATCACAGGACGTCCGGTAAGTACCCGAAGACCAGTGTCTGCCGGGATCTATATTGTAGACGGAAAAAAAGAGTGTATTTTGCGTAACTGAGAATATGAAGAGGCGTTATGCTGAGTTGAAATGTGAATGAATGCCGTAAGATGTTGTGGCGTTTTTCTTGAACAGGGTTTTGGAATAGGTGATGGGATGGCTGAAGAGTAGGCGAATCATAAAAGAAGTAAGAAAGAAGAAATAAAACAGGCGCACCAGTGACGATGCGCCTGATTTATTTAAGAGGATTGAACATGTATCATGCACGGTTACGTTCGTCGGGAAAAATGATCTTAGGGGAGAAAGCGCTCGCTTCTTCAACGGTCATCTGCGCATAGGCCATGATAATCACGATGTCTCCAACCTGCACCTTGCGTGCAGCAGCACCATTGAGACAAATGCAACCGCTCTTGCGCGGGCCTTTAATAATATATGTGTCGAAACGTTCGCCATTGTTGTTGTTGACAATGTAAACACGTTCACCGGCGATAAGTCCAGCCGCCTCCATGAGATCCTCGTCGATGGTGATACTTCCCATATAGTGAAGATTGGCCTCGGTGACGGTGGCGCAGTGTATTTTGCTTTTTAAAACTTCTATGAGCATGTGAAGAGGCAAAAACTTATTGATAGCGGATATGATCGATAAGGCGGATCGGTTTGCTACCGCAGTAAACGGTAATGCAACCTACGATGTGTGGCGCATCGGTCCATGCGTTGACATCAGCCAGGGTGTCGCCGTTGACGATCGCATAGTATTCGATCTCGAGTTCAGGATGAGCATTGATCGCGTCGATGACAAACTGGCGTGTTTCAGCGACCGTGTGATCTTGTGCAAAAGGCTTGCTCCACTCAAGAACGTGGTAGATGTGCGCCGCAGCACGGTGCTCTTTCTCGTTCAGAAGGGTGTTTCGGCTGGAACGTGCCAAGCCGCTGTCTTCGCGGATGACAGGGCAGGGTACAATCTCAATGGGGAAGCCTAAGTCCTCAACCATACGGCGGATCACAGCAATCTGCTGAAAATCTTTCTCGCCGAAATAGGCCCGATGAGGTTCAACGAAAGTGAAGAGTTTGGAAACAATCTGGCAAACGCCGTTGAAATGTCCGGGGCGCCGGGCTCCTTCCATCACCTCGTCCGTGGGCGGATAGGAGAAGTGGCGGGTGTCTGGCTCGGGATAAATCTCACCTACACTGGGCGCAAAGGCGATATCAGCACGACAATTTTCGAGCAATGCGCAGTCAGCTTCAAGGGTGCGCGGATAGCGTTCGAGGTCGTTCTTGTCGTTGAATTGGGTAGGATTAAGGAAAATGCTGACCACAGTAATGTCGTTCTCGGCAACAGAGCGTCGGACCAAAGAAGCGTGGCCTTCGTGGAGAGCACCCATTGTGGGCACAAGACCAATCTGCTTGCCTGCTTCGCGGGCAGGAGCAAGAATAGAACGAAGTTCTTTAATTGTAGTTATAGTCTTCATATCGGGCCGCAAAATAACACAATATTTCTCAAATAGCGAAGTAAAAATGCAAAATAAATGCAAAAAAACGCCATTTCCTTAGCTTTAAAGGTCAAAAGATGGGCCAAGACCCAATTATTTTTTATATCTTTGCAGAGTAATCATGTGATTTTTTGCTTTATGAAGACAAAAAAAGTACTTTTCATTACTCAAGGAATCATGCCTTACGTTCAGGAGTGCACTGTCTCGGAATGGGGCAGACGTATTCCCCAGTTCGTACAGGAGCACGGGCGTGAGATCAGAACTTTTATGCCCAAATGGGGTACGATTAATGAGCGGCGTTGTCAGTTGCATGAAGTGATTCGTCTTTCAGGCATGAACCTGATTATTGATGAAACAGACCATCTGTTGATATTGAAAGTCGCTTCCATTCCTTCGGCGCGTATGCAGGTGTACTTTATCGATAATGACGACTATTTTATGCGTCGGTTGGAAGAGGTTGATGAGAAAGGGGTGGAATATCCAGACAATGGCGAGCGTGCAATTTTCTATGCTCGCGGCGTACTTGAAACGGTGAAGAAATTACGATGGGTGCCGGATATCATTCATTGTCAAGGCTGGTCGTCTGCTATCGCCCCGATGTACGTGAAGGTCTGTTTCCGAGAGGAACCCTCGTTCCGCGATTGTCGTATCGTTTTCACGCCTGGCGGTGGAAAGCTTACCTTACCGTTGACGCAACAGTTCCGTAACAGCTTGCAGTTTAAGGGTATGACGGGTCACGAACTGGACTCTTTCCCTGATGTGCTAACAGAGAAAGAGCTGCTGCGACTCGCCCTGAATTACAGCGATGCCCTGCTGCTTATGCCCGGATACGAAGATCCTGAGTTGATCGCTTATGCAAAAGAACTCGGTCTGCCTGTAGAAGGTCCTCTGGACATTCATGAGAAAGGCGCATCGGACAAGGTGACGAATTTCTTCGATTCTATCTGGAGTCAGGGCAAGCCCGACATCGAGACTAATCAATAAGCACTTTCTTTTTTAAAAGAACAAACAGACAAACGATGAAATACGCGATGCAAGTATTTACCTTGT
>JAILCU010000005.1 GCA_024690405.1 Bacteroidales bacterium | reverse complement strand
TAAATTGAATCCCGAACAAAAAGCAGTTCGCTTAATGAAAGAGATTCAAGACCATTTGCAATTGCCCTCCTTACCCTATCAGATAGAGTGCTTCGATAACTCCAACATCTCCGGAACGGATGCCGTGGCAGGTTGTGTGGTGTTCAAAAAGTGTAAACCGAGCAAGGCAGATTACCGTAAATACAATATCAAAACGGTCGAAGGACCCGACGATTATGCCTCGATGCAGGAAGTGGTACGCCGACGTTACAGGCGTATGGTGGAAGAGAATACCCCCCTACCCGACCTGATCATCACGGACGGCGGAATGGGTCAGATGAGCGTCGTACGCGAAGTTGTGGAGGGCGAACTGGGACTGCAAATCCCCATCGCCGGATTGGCCAAGGACGACCGCCACCGCACCCACGAACTGCTCTATGGCAACCCGCCGATGACTGTGGCTCTGAAGCAAGACAGCGCCCTCTTCAGACTCCTCACACAGATACAGGACGAAGTACACCGTTTTGCCATCACTTTCCACCGCGACAAACGCAGCAAAAGCCAGTTACTGTCGGAACTGGACACCATCCCGGGCATCGGTCCCAAGACTAAACAACTGCTGCTAAAGACGTTCAAGAGCGTCAAACGCATCCGCGAGGCCAGCCTGGAAGAACTGACAAAAGCAGTCGGCGAGGCCAAAGCAAAAAGCATCAAAGAGAACCTATGAGAATCGTCATCCAACGCGCCAAAGGCGCAAACGTAGTCATCGAAGGCAAATGCGTGGCTGAGTTCCAGGGACTGGGCTACCTCATTCTGTTAGGAATAGAAGCCACCGATACGATGGAAGACGTCGACTGGCTGGTGCGGAAGGTGGCTGCCTTACGTATCTTCGATGATGAGAATGGCGTGATGAACCGCAGCATCATCGACATCCAGGGCGAGCACGAAGGGGCCGACGGCAACATCATCGTCGTGAGCCAGTTCACCCTCTACGCATCCTATAAGAAAGGCAACCGTCCGTCGTGGCTAAGAGCAGCCCCACACGAAATCAGCGTACCGCTCTACGAGGCCTTTGTTGCACAACTGTGCAGAGCCATTGGACGTCCAGTAGGACACGGAGAATTCGGCGCTGACATGAAGGTATCGCTCACCAACGATGGTCCCGTCACCATCTGTATGGACAGCAAAAACAAAGAATAAGAACGATGATAGACAAGATCTATAAAGTCCTCGAAAACATCGGGGTCGTCGCTATGATAGGCGCTTTCCTCCTCTTTAATTGGAAATGGCGCTATTCAGATTACCTGTTTTGGACGGCATTATGCTTATTCATACCCGTGATTATCCGCAAGAACTGGGATAAAGACCTGGCAGGCAAAATGGTGGCTTTAGCGGCTTTAGTGGGGCTCTTCGTCGTGGGTTATTTCTGTTTCAACGGGCCCACTATTGAGATAAAAATTCCCCATCTGCACAACATCGTCATACAGCGATCCTAAAGAAACCAATAGAAAAATATACATCAACTATTAAACATTTCAACTATGGAAACAAGCAAGTACGAACAGGCCCTCAGCCTTTACAACCTGAACCTCAATGAGGCAGAAGTAGCAGCCGCTGTGAAGCGCATTATCGACGAGAAAGTGCCCGAGAACGACAATGTTGAAGTGAAGAAATTCCTTATGGGCAGCGTGGAACTCACCACCCTGAAGACCACCGATTCCGAGGAGAGTGTGCTCAAGTTCACGGAGCGCGTCAACGACTTCGAGAACGCTTATCCCGATCTCCCACACGTGGCAACCATCTGTGTTTACCCCTGTTTCGCCCAGATTGTCTCTCAGAGCCTCGAAGTGGAAGGCGTCGAGGTAGCCTGCGTGAGCGGAAGTTTTCCGAGTTCACAGGCCGTTTTAGAGGTCAAGGTGGCCGAGACTGCCTTAGCGCTCAAGGACGGCGCTACAGAGATTGACATCGTGATGAGCGTAGGCAAATACCTGAGCGGCGATTACGAGACCGTCTGCGACGAGATTTCAGAACTGAAAGCGGTCTGCGGGGCCAAGAAGATGAAAGTGATCCTCGAAACGGGTCTCCTCCCCTCCCCTTCCGACATCAAGAAAGCCTCCATTCTTGCCATGTACGCGGGCGCTGATTACATCAAAACTTCAACCGGCAAGGAGAAGCCGGCGGCCACGCCTGAGGCTGCCTACGTCATGTGCCAGGCCATCAAGGAGTATTACGAGAAGACTGGCATACAAATCGGCTTCAAACCTGCCGGCGGCCTCAACACGGTGCACGATGCCCTCGTCTACTACACCATCGTCAAGGAAGTCCTCGGCGAACAATGGCTGACGAACCAGTGGCTCCGCCTCGGCACCTCCCGCCTGGCCAACCTCCTCCTCTCCGAAGTGGTGGGTGAAGAGACGAAGTTCTTCTAAAGGTTGAACTTAAACTTTAAATGCAACTGCCTGACACCCGACACTCATGAGACAACAACCTTAAAGTAGTTGTTCAGGTAACGTCGGAAAACACGAGAAGTAAAAATGAAGTGAGGAACGCTCATGTTTCTCACTTTTTTTGTGAAACATCATAAAGACGATTTTTGCACACTTGTGTATGCACACTAAGGCGCAACCCTTTCGATCCTGTTATGCACACATGGGCAATACACACTTGTGCAATGTTCTTTAAATAATGCATGCTTGTGAACATACATCATGCGACGATGCATGACCTCGCCACCTTCACAGATTACGATGTACACGCGTGCAGCATTTCTTGTATGAAGGCAAAGAAAAGAGCCGTTTTTCCCTTCTGAGAATCCAGAATTCCCGTACTCCCGACGGGAAAAACATTTCTGCGCGATTCTCAGAGCCCCAAAAAGAGGCCTAAAGGACTGTTTTTCAGTACTTTAGGCCTTAAAACTTTTGTAGGCTTACATCTGAATTCTGGAAACGAAATGTTAAAAGAACGTTAAAACCGTCACTGCACAGATGGGCTACTACCCTACCCGACCTATATCGGTCGTTCCGATGCGTTTCGGTACAAGGACATACGAGTTCCCTTTGTTGTGACGTCGCTGGAGGAAGCCTTTGCGCTTGAGTGTTGCACCAAGTCGCATCTTCAACGACATGGTACACTTCAAATAAGGATAGCGCATCATCATCATCTCAACAATCTCGTCGCTGGTGTACTCGCGACCAGGATCATTCGGTGTCGGTTTACGGAAACACGTAGTGACCATCGCATCGACATCCACGACCTGCTGGAAAGGCATATTGTCCAACATAATCTGCTGCGTTTCCTCCGGCTTGAACCAGTAACACATCTCTTTCTCGCACACTTCCTCCACGACTTGAGCATAGAGCTGCTCGTAGTCGATGGGCTGGGTATTGTCGATGAGGGCGCCATGAGT
>JAILCU010000090.1 GCA_024690405.1 Bacteroidales bacterium | reverse complement strand
GGCCGTGCTGCCACCCGTGATCATATTGCGGGTGTACTGTTCGTGGCCCGGGGTGTCGGCGATGATGAATTTGCGGCGGTTGGTGCTGAAGTAACGGTATGCCACGTCGATGGTGATACCCTCTTCGCGCTCCGCCTTGAGGCCGTCGAGCAGCAGGGCATAGTCTATGCTGTCGCCCGCGTTGCCCACGCGCTTGCTGTCGCGCTCCAGGGCGGCCAGCTGGTCGTCATAAAGTTTTTTGGAATCGAAGAGCAGGCGCCCGATGAGGGTGCTCTTGCCGTCGTCCACACTACCTGCCGTCAGTAACCGTAATAGGTCCTTTTTCTCGTCGGCATCCAAATAAGCTTTGATATCAAGGTTCGAGTTCATATTGATTAAAAGAGACCCACCCGAAACCCATCCCGTTAGGGAGGGGTGAGCGATGCGATGCGTCGAATGGGGGGATAAAGTTTTTGAGTTTTTAAGTTTCTGAGTTCTTGAGTTATTGAGTTATTGAGTTTTAAGAGTTTTTGAGTTCTTAAGTTTTTGAGGACCTCAGTCGGCCTCTGTCCGCTCTGTCTTTGCCCGTCCTCAGCAGAAGATGTCTGCTTTGGTCGCTCATGGTAGATTGACATTCATTCAATCTTCTGATCCTTCGCTACCCCCACGGGGGAGTCGGAGAGGGACCTTTTATTCTTCCGTCAAGATTTGAAATCGGTCTTCGATCGCTTTGTCCGCTCCGGGCAGAGGGGAGGTCTTCTTCACTCTCTTGCCTGCTATCAGTCTGGCGACGCTGCGGGTGATGGCATTATCGATGCGTATGGTTCGGCGCTGGTAACCGAGCATCCGGTTGGCTGATAGCTTGATGGCATCGAGGGGAAGTGATACTTGTTGGCGGATCACCTCAAGAACCACTTCGTCGATATCTGTTTCAGAGATCTCATCGATGTCGCGACGTTCACCTTTTGTACCCTTTAACGCAAAGGGCTTCACCGTTTTGACTTTTTCCGCTACAATCTTTGGTTCAGAAAGTCGTAAGGGCTCTTTTGCCGGTGAAGTGTTGTCAGAAGCTTCAATGGCTCTAACAATGCTTTCGATGACGCGCTGGCGATTTTGCATCCAATCGACACTCCATACGCGGAGCACCCGCCACCCCAGACCTTGGAGGACTGAGGGCTGGGTGAGGTCGCGGTCGCGAGCGATGCGGGTTGCATAACGGGCCTCGTTGTCAATCAGCAAACCGAGAAGATAACGTTCTTTATCAGCTGGAGAAACGATGGCAACATCAATCTTAAACTTGGAACGCCCCACGCCTAGGGCAGTTTCATATCCTATTTCATGGAGAGCTCCTGCGATATCCGCGGCGAGTGCATCGTTTGACCATGAATTGTCAGATAGCGTTTGATTGCCTGTTTTCAGTCTTGAGGTATCGGCTGAAGCCACGAGCTCACCTGTTTCTGCATAACGAAGGAATTTCTGTAGCCCCTCTACACCAAGAGCCTGACTCCTGCGAAGATCGATCTGTTCAGCACGAAGCGTGGAGAAGACCATCATTTCGTATCGGGCACGTGAGACGGCTACATTCAGACGTCGCTCTCCTCCGCGGTTGTTGAGTGGGCCGAAATTCATGCTGACGTGACCATCCTTGTCAGGGCCATATCCCACGCTGAAGAGTATAATATCGCGTTCGTCGCCCTGCACATTTTCCAGATTCTTGATGAAGATGGGCTCCTCACATTGGAAAGCTCTTGCTTCCAGTTCCGGGTGTTGTGCCAGCTGTTCCAAAAGGACGTCTTCGATGAGATTCTGCTGAACGACAGAGAAGGAAACAACTCCAATGCTACGCTGGCATAAAATCTCATCGCTCAACCGCCTTATTATCTCTTTCACTACGGCTTCAGCCTCAGCACGGTTGCTTCGCTTGCCCCCCTTGTCATAAATGCCATCCACCTTCACCAGCGAGACTTTGCGAATACGATCGTCTGCCGATGGGAAGGTATAAAGTCTGCCGTCATAGTACTCTTGATTGGAGAATGCAATGAGCGACTCATGCTTGGAACGGTAGTGGAAAGCCAGATAATGCTCGGGCATGGACAATGCCTGGCAGTCATCGAGGATGCTCTCGAGGTCATCAATGGCTGCTTCTTCGTCGTCTACCTGTTGGGTGGCAAAGAAATTTGTAGGAGGCATCTGTTTGTTATCACCCACGACAATGAGCGCTTTACCACGGCCAATAGCTCCTACTGCTTCAGAAGTTGGCATCTGCGATGCTTCATCAAAGATGACGAGGTCAAATTGGGGTTGGTCGAGGTCGAGGAACTGAGCGACAGAGATGGGACTCATGAGCATACACGGACAGAGCTTAGGCATAAGGTTTGGGATTTGATCGATAATCCGACGTATGCTGGTGCCGCGCCCGCCATTGGCGATATTACGCTTGAGAATATTGACTTCAGAACCTGTGGCAGCCTCAATGGTGATATTGGGGATGCGGGCTGCCAGACGGCAATAAAGTTCTTTCTTGGTGAGCTCCTGGAAATGCTCTGTGAGTTGGCGGTAGCGCGCAATCACGTCTTCGAAGACGAGACCGCTAAAGCTTCGCAGGTTGTCATCGGCATCAATCATCACGAGGGCCCATTCTTTATATAAGGTACGCGCGATATCATGGGAAGTTTCTGCTCCACTACGTCCGGACTCGATGGCCTCGACAACAGCCTTCCAACCATCGTTAAGCAATTGCTGGCGAACCGACGACCATTTATACCAATCGCGCCAGGCATCTTTCTGTGCCAACCATTCTTCGATCGGTGGGCGTGTAGAGGCATTTGGGGCGGTGATTTGACTCAGGCTATCGATGAATGATTGTATTCCATCTCCTGTTAGCGTCGGCGCTGTACGCTTGAGGCGGCTGAGGAATTGGCGCTTGGCAAAGAAACGAGACAAGAACCAACGGTTCCCGATAGCTTGCCATTCAGCCACCAGTGCAACCGGGCTTTCACCCGATGCTTGGAACTGGCGCAACAGGTTTTCTAGAGCCGTCAGATCGTCGCGGCGGTCACCAATGGGAGCTAAACCCGTAAGCGGATGTCCGGACGGATGGCCGGTAACTTGGAAAACAGTATCGAGTGAAATGAGTATGTTTTGGAGTGTAGTGAGGTCCGTTTCGGTCTTGCGCTGTAAAAGATCAGAAGGCACATCCATGGGTTTAGCTTCTTGGAGGCTAATATAACGCTCGATACAATCGTACACCGAAAGACCACAGTGACCAACGTGGTGTACCGCTTGCATGTACCCGTTAAGCTGCTGGCGCAATTGGTAGAGTTCGTTGGAGCGCTGTTCAAAATCCTCGTTTAGGTGCCCATGAGTGACGTCAAGCGCACATTGCATCTGTTCGAGAAAATGGCTCTTGGTGACTTTGTTTGAATGTAACTCAAGACAGAACGGATCAATGCCAATCTTGGCCAAACGTTTCTGTACGACGCTGAGTGCAGCCATTTTCTCAGCGACGAACAGTACGCGACGTCCCTGATAGAGGGCGTTGGCAATCATGTTTGTAATGGTCTGTGACTTGCCCGTTCCCGGGGGCCCGTAGAGAATGAAACTTTTACCATTGCCACTTTCAATGACTGCTTCGAGTTGCAAGGAATCGACACTGATGGGCGTGGCTACATCAGCGGGTTTAGCATGCAGGTCGAAGTCATGGACATCTAAGGCTTTGCTACTGTCATCAAATACGAGACGTCGGTCTGTGAGGCTCTTTACGACAGCGCTCTGCTGCAATTTATCGGCGTTGGTGTGGATGTCGTTCCACATCACAAATTTATTAAAGGAGAACAGTCCAAGCACACTCTCATCCAAAACTTGCCATCGCGACTGTTGTTCTATAGCCTTGCTGATTGCGGAAAAGATGAGAGCTACATCCAGCCCGTGATCGTCGGAGGGTAGAGGATCCAAAGAGGGAACAACGAGTTTATACTGTTGGCGTAGAAACTCCATGAGTGTGATATTGAGTATGGTCTCCTCATCGCGCATCCGTATAATATATCCGCCTCCATTGCGAACAATATCTACAGGCATGAGTAAGATGGGTGCAAAACGCGGTTGTTCGCTCTTGTCCGTGACAAACCACTTGAGCATTCCAATAGCAATGAACAACGAGTTGGCACCATTCTCCTCAAAAGCGGTGCGTGCACCCCGATAGAGATGAGTGAGTACCGGCTTTAGGTTGGTGGCACTTAGATAAGTGGTGATTTTATGCCCTTTGATGTCAGTCTCTGTCTGTTCGCGCAGAGTCGCTGCTTGGGTAGCTGAAGAGAAGATGCCTTCTTCGGTCTCAGGCAGTTTGCGCTCTTCTGGCCAAGGTTGTATGGCATAATTCTCGCCCGTCTGCAAATGGTCTTCGAGATGATGGACATCAAAGGAAACAAATTGCACGGCGCGCTTACCAAGGCGTGTATTGAGCAGATTGTTGCGCAGACTGAAATCGAGGAGCTTACGCTCCCAAAGAGTCTGACGTGTGAGCTGGCGCTCATCGATCTGTAAGGCAGCTTCCTCTATGGAATCAAGCGATGGCGTTGTTGCCGTTGCAGCTGGGGGATTGGTGGATGGAGTAGGGGTGACGCTCATAGGGCGATAGGTGATATGAAAGGAAAAGAGGTATGGCTAAGATTGAGAAGGAGACCTCAGCAGGCGAAAACATTGCAACTTGCGAAAAGAGAGATCTGACAAAAGCAGCGGGTGTAAATTAGAAATAACCCTCGCGCTTCTTCTGTTCCATCGAAGCTTCCTGGTCAAAGTCTATGACGCGCGTGGTGCGTTCGCTCTTGGTGGTGGTCATCATTTCCTCGACGATCTCCTCGATGGTCGTTGCGTTGCTCTCCACGGCTCCCGTCAGAGGCCAACAGCCGAGGGTGCGGAAACGCACCATACGGGGCTTGACGAGCGGGCGGTACTGCTCGGGCAGGCGGTCGTCGTCGGCCATGATAAGGTTGCCGTCGATTTCCACACACGGACGTTCCTTGGCATAATACAGCGGCACGATGGGTATGTTCTCGAGGCGTATGTACTGCCAGATGTCCAGCTCGGTCCAGTTGCTGAGGGGGAAGACGCGTATGCTCTCACCCTTGTGGATGCGGGCGTTGTAGATGTCCCACAGCTCAGGGCGCTGGTTCTTTGGGTCCCATTGCTGGAACTGGTCGCGGAACGAGAAGATGCGCTCCTTGGCACGGCTCTTCTCCTCGTCGCGGCGGGCGCCGCCGAAGGCTGCGTCGAACTTGTACTTGTTGAGCGCGTCGAGCAGAGCCTTGGTCTTCATGAGATCAGTGTGCACCTTGGAACCGTGAGTGAAGGGTCCCACGCCGGCGTTGAAAGCCTCCATGTTACTCTCTACAATGAGGTTCCATCCGTACTTGCGGGCATATTCATCGCGGAACTGAATCATTTCTTTGAATTTCCACTTGCTGTCAATGTGCATTAATGGAAACGGGACTTTACCTGGTGCAAAAGCTTTTTCGGCCAGACGTACCATCACGGAGCTGTCTTTGCCAATACTATAAAGCATGACGGGGTTCTCGAATTCGGCCGCAACTTCTCGGATGATATGGATGCTCTCGGCTTCCAGTTCTTGGAGATGGGAAAGATGATAGGAAGACATATTTAATTCAAAAATCTAATTTCTAAATCTAAACAAGATGCATTTTAAACGATGCATTCATAGAATGCTGATAATTGAGTGACGGTTCGTTGATGTGATAGTGATAAAGTTTTTTACTATTTCTGTGGGGAGACATATTTCAAGATAAGGTCAATCACTTGTCGTACACTCACCTCAAGCGGTTGCTGACTCGTATCAACGGTCAGAGTGGGGTTGACAGGTACTTCGAAGGGAGCACTGATTCCGGTGAAATCCTTCACTTCGCCACGACGGGCACGTGCGTATAAGCCTTTGACATCGCGACGTTCACATTCCTCCAACGGAGTGCTGACATAGACCTCCTTGAAATCTTCTTCGCCGATGATGCGTCGTGCCATTGAACGGTATTCTTCAGTCGGTGACACAAATGCAGCCAGGGTGACGATACCTGTCTCCACAAAGAGTTTGCCAATCTCGGCGATGCGCCGGATGTTTTCTCGACGGTCTTCAGCGCTGAATCCCAGATTGTTGTTGATGCCCGAACGGATATTGTCGCCGTCGAGAATTCTGCATAGGATCCCGTGCTGGTGCAAGGCTTTTTCGACGCCTAAGGCGATGGTGCTCTTACCAGAGCCCGAGAGACCGGTGAACCAAACCATCATGCCCCTCTGTCGAAGCAGCGCTTCTTTGTCGGCACGGGTCATCATGGCGATGGGATAGATATTTTCTATGGACATATGGTAAATCAGATAGATTTTTTATTGTTGCAAAACGGATGAGCATACAAGAGACTTATACTAAATCATAGAACCAAGGAATCAGTAACATGCAAATGAGGAACACAAGAAGGTTAAGGGGTAGGCCTACCTTCACGAAATCCTTGAATTTGTAGCCGCCGATACCTTGCACGATGAGGTTGGTCTGATAGCCGATGGGTGTAGAAAAAGCCGAACTGGCCGCGAAACATACACAGACGACAAAAGGCATGGGATTCACCCCTAAATTCTCGGCTACTGCTAAGGCCAACGGAAAAGCCAAAGCGGCAGCGGCGTTGTTGGTAATTAGCTCTGTAAAGATATTGGTGATGAGAAACAGGGCAGCCAAAATGATATAAATTCCGTAGGATGAACCAGAAACCATATTTGTGAGCGAGATGATGTAACCCGCGATGAGGTCAGCAAAGCCTGACTTGGTCATCGCCGCACTGATAGCAAAGGCGCATGCAATGGTGATCAATACGTCCCACGAGAAGAACTTGGTATATTTTCGTGGAGAGAACATGTGCAGCCATGCCATGATGACCGATGTGATGCACACAAAGAAGAACATGTCGAGCTTGAGGCCCGGTATATGGGATTGTATGAACTCCGATTGCGCCAAATACTGCTTGACGGGTTCGAGTTCGCCTACGGTAGCTCCGATGATCATCAGAATCAGCAGAACTAATGCCAGCCATCGTTTCTTCTTGCCCATAGGGGGCTCGTAGTCCCCTACGCGGTTTATCATCCAGAATACACGGCTGTCACCCCAGGCTTTCATGAACGATTCGTCGGCATCTACAATCAGCGTGTCTTCGTGGGTGAGTCGTGTATTCATGTAATCCTTGGGCTGAATAATGCCGCCTCGGCGGATGGCTCTCACGTGTGCCCCATATTTGCGGTAGAAGTCAAATTCGTGGAGCGTCTTGCCCAACCCCGGGAAACGGTTGCCTAAGAGAACTTCGTGGCGGATCATTCCCGGTACGATGTTGTCATCAGCCTTTTCTTCTTCGGAAGTGCGTTGATCGGGAAGCAAAAATTTTGAGAAGAAAATGAGGTAAAAGAGACCGGCGATGGCAATGAAAGCGCCCACCTTCGTAAGTTCGAACATCGACATCCCGTCTACACCGTACTGCATGAGAATGCCCTCGGAAGCCCCGCTTGCTGCGGCAGTGACTTCATCCTTATGTTCTTGAAGGAGCATACCATGTACGACGAGATTGGTGGTTGTGCCAATCAGCGTGCACATGCCGCCTAGAATGGTGGCGTATGAGAGGGGGATTAGGAATTTGCTGGGTGAGAGTTTCATCTTTAGAGCCCAGTTCTTGATCATCGGGGCAAAAATCACTACGACAGGCGTATTGTTAAAGAACGCCGAGATGAAAGAGACGATGGGATAAAAGCGAATACCTGCCGAGGAGACGCTGGCATTATGTTTAGGCAGTACTCTGTAGACAAGACGTTCTAAAATGCCACTCTTTCGCACCCCTTCTGCAACGAGATAAAGCAATGCTACCGTGATCATCCCCTTGTTGGAGAAACCCTTCAAGGCCTCTTCAGGGGTGATAATCCCAGCCACCAGCAAAAGGACCACTGCTGTGAACAAGATTAACCCTGGACGCAGAACCTCTCGCATCAATGCCACAAGCATGAATACGAGAATAAAGGTTACATAAATGATGGAGAAGCTCACGATGTCAAAGGATGTGGGGTAACGAATGATGCGAGCTCCGGCTTTTCGAGCCGACGCTGACGAACAAAACATCCGGCGAATTTCTCTTCCGGCGCTTCAAGAGATTGACGGAACAAACCGAAGACAGCACTTCCGGATCCCGACATTGCAGCGTATGTGGCGCCAAGGTCGAGCATCAGATCACGGATGGCGGCAATCTCGGGATGTCGCGAGAAAATGCCTGGTTCGAAGTCATTGACCAATACACCCTGCCATTCTTCCACAGGCTGTTGTAATGCGGCAAGAAGGGCCGCGCCGTCTTCTCCTTCACGCTCCAAAGGCCTAACTCCGGCATAGGCATCACGCGTGCTCACCTCTATGTCGGGTTTCACTAACAGGAGATTCCAACCCTCGAGTGAATAGTCCAGGGGGATAAGATGGTCACCAATGCCAGTCGCCAATGCGGGCTGGTTGTCTACAAAGAACGGGCAGTCGGCTCCAATAGAAGCTAAACGTTGTCGTAAATCGTCGGCCGAGAGCCCCAAATGGAATTCCTCGTTAAGCAAACGCATCATAAAAGCGGCATCGGCAGATCCTCCGCCTAAACCTGCTCCGGAAGGAATGTGTTTATAGAGAAAAATATCAAGGTTGGGAATGGAGAATTCCGATTCAAGAAGCCCCAGGCTGCGAATGACAAGGTTGTCACCAGCCGGACAGTCTAAGATCGTGCCTGCTTGACGAAAACGGAATCGCTCGGCCTCGTGAACCTCCAAGGCGTCTTGCAGTGGAATAGGATAAAAAACGGTGGCTAAATCGTGATAACCATCGCTACGGCGTCGCAATACATGTAAGCCTAAATTGATTTTTGCGTTAGGATAGACAATCATAATAAGTCTAAATTTTGCCAATTTACGGGGCCAAAGGTACGCTTTTATGAGAATATGCCCAAACGTTTGGTTTAAAAAAAGGTTATAATATATAATAAGGTCACTTTTCACACTTTTTCTTTGCCTCTTCAATAGAATATCATTACCTTTGCGCACTATTTTTTAGAATTATTATACTATGAGGAAATATCTCACTTTACTGACGTTCTTGTTCTGCAGCACTATTGTCTTGGCAGTTCCGGCTGACCGTCGTCCCCATTTGGTGCGTCTTGTTGACGGCACAACAATCACTGCCTATCTTCATGGCGATGAACATTTTTCTTGGATGCAGACCGCTGATGGCAAGGTGTTGCGTCACCTTGCAAATGACGTGTACGAATTCACTCAGCGAACTGTAGAAGAGGAGATACAAACCGCACAGGCTTATTGGAACGAGGCGAATCAGATGCGTCGTGCACCCCTGCGATTGGGTAACCAATCCACGGCTCCCCTGCCATCCGTCGGCTCTCCTAAAGTACCAGTGATTCTTGTTCAGTTTCAGGATTCGGTGTTTACGGTAGGTCAGACAGCGGAGGAGATTCGGGAATATTACGATAAGTTCTGCAATGGCTCCCGTGATGGAAAACGTTATCAGACTGACTACTATTGGGGCTCTATTTATGATTATTTTTACGACCAGAGCGAGGGGAAGTTTCGGCCGGAGTTTACCATTATCGGACCTGTGACTCTGAGTCAGCCTCAAAGTTACTACGGCGAATGGGTCTCGAATAATAACAAAGACAAACGCTACGATGAATTTGTTCGTGAATCCTTGGAAAAGGCCGTAGCTGAATATGAAGTAGATTGGAGCGAATTCGACAATCGAGCCAAAGGATCTGTGGATATGGCTTTCTTTATCTTTGCAGGTTGTGGAGAGAATTCTTCAGGTATTGGCAGCCATATCTGGCCAAAAGAGAAAGTCAGCAGTCAGACAGTTAAACTGACTTCGGGCAGTACGGTCACGTTCTCTACCAGCGGGTGCTGTTGTGAGAAGAATGCGGCTACTGATCCGAATACGGGAAAAATACTTTATACAGTACCCGATGGCATCGGAGTTATGTGTCATGAACTCAGTCATGCCCTTGGGTTGCCCGATTTCTACGACACCAA
>JAILCU010000037.1 GCA_024690405.1 Bacteroidales bacterium | reverse complement strand
ATAGAGCTCATCGTGGGTGAAGCTTTGCATGGGATTGCTCATATTCACACGCTCACCCCGTCGCGGGGCGTAGATGGGGAGGCCGCCTTCATAGCTGGAACCCAAACCGAGTTGGGCCGCCAGACGAATGCCTAAGACGCCGTATTCCAATACATCGGCATGGAGCACAAACTCTCCGTCGCCATAGAGGAGCTGGTCGAGGTCGACTTGCTCTGCGAAATTGTCTTCCACACCCTTGATCGTGACCACCCACTGCCGCTCGTTGCCCACGATGAGCGCCTGGTCTTCCAGCACTTCGGTGTAGACATCGATGCCGGGGTAGGCACGTAATTGCGTGAGGGCCGGGTCGTCAGCCGCTATAGCCTTGCCCTCAGCCAGACTGACCTTCAGCTGCGGGTCAAAGGCCGTAAAGAACGAGGCCACCATATCGCGGAAACCGTTGAACACGGAGAGCGTCACCACCAATGCCGCCGTCGCCAGCGCCACTCCACAGAGTGAGATGCCGGAGATGATGTTGATGGTATGATGACTCTTACGTGAGAAGAGATAACGGCGGGCGACGTAAAGGGGAAACATCGAGGTAATTTAAAGATTTAATGATTGAAATATTTAATGATTTAAAGATTTAATATTTTACTGAAGTTTCATAGGTAGGCAAATTCCTGTCTGCCAAATGTTTTATATCTGTCATGAATCTTTTTTTCAAGTCATCGAGTTTGCTCGGATCTTAAATCCCCTTAAACGGCAGCCGAAAGCTGCACCTTTAACCCCTTAAACCGCGAGCTTGCTCGCACCTTAAACCGACGAAACTGAGTTTGCGGAAGTTGAGTATTTTAGACTTTGGCTAATGGATTCATCCTCAAAAAAATATTTTTTAACAAATTCTGCCTACATACTACATAACGTCTATACCAACTCGTCCGCTAAACAGAACCCACTCGTCCGCTCGTCAGCTCGTCCGCTCGACCTTTGGTCGCTTGACACTTCAAGCGCTCGGCCCAGAGGGACGCTCCACATTTGGAGAACTTTTCAACTAAAAAAACCAACTTGTCAACTAAAACCTCACCCCAGCAGCTTGTCAATGTTCTCTGCGTAGTCGAGGCTGTCGTCGACGAAGAATTTGAGTTCGGGGATGATGCGCAGCTGGTGGCGTGTGCGCTGACCGAGTTCGTAGCGGATCTCGCGTACATTATTATTGATGTTGTCGCAGATTTCCTGAGCACGTTCGCTGGGGAAGATGCTGAGGTAGCCGCGGCAGACGCTCATGTCCGGACTGATACGGCATGCTGTCACGCTGATGAGGACGCCACGGGTGGCCTGCGTCTGGCGCTGGAAGATGTCGCTCAGTTCCTTTTGGATGAGGCGTGCTATTTTATTCTGGCGGGTTGTTTCCATAAATGAATTTTTGAGGAGGGGCCCCCTGTTGCCCTTTGGGCATCTCCCCCGAGGGGGAGAAGGCTGGCGCCTTGAATGAGTTTGTAAGTTTTTAAGTTCTTAAGATTTTAAGTTCTTGTCCTTTCTTCAATCTCCGCGTAGCGGCTCTTTAATCTGTCTCTAACCTCTAACCTCTAACCTCTAACCTCTCATTGAATACCAGGGCATACATCTTCATCTGTTTGAGCATGGCCAGGAGACCGTTGCTGCGGGTGGGGGAGAGATGTTCGCGAAGGCCGATGCGCTCGATGAAATAGAGGTCGGCGTCAAGGATTTCCTGCGGCGTGTGGTCGCTGAGGACACGGATGAGCAGGGCGACGATGCCACGCACGATGAGGGCGTCGCTCTCGGCGTTGAAGTGTACCAGTCCTTCGGGCGTCAGTTCTGCGGTGAGCCACACGCGGCTCTGACAGCCGTCGATGAGGTTCTGCTCCGTTTTGTCCTGCTCCGGCAGCGGTTGCTGGTCGGCCCCGAGGTCTATGAGGAGCTGGTATTTGTCCATCCAGTCATCGAAATCGCTGAACTCTTCGATGATCTCGTCTTGTATTTCGTTAATGGTCATTTTAATTATCGTTATAAATAAGTTGTATGAGGGTCTGACCTACGGCGCGGAGCACCTCGGGGTCGATATTTTCAGGGGTGTCGTCCACGGTGTGCCACGTAGGACCGAAGTTGGAGTACGGATCGTCCACGTTGGGGATGATGTCGATGGCGGGGATGCCGGCCGTCAGGATCACGGGCACGTGGTCGTCGGTGATATAACCGCCGTCGCGCAAGGGGAAGTACTGTCCGAACCCTAATTGGTCTGCCAGATGCCAAACCATGTTTACGAGTGTCCGTCCGTGGTTGCGCGAATAGCCTTCCATGAGGAAACGGCTGTCTCGTCCGCCTACCATGTCGAGGTTGATGGCATAGCGTGCGCGGTAGCCGATGGCGTAGGCTTGTTCTGCCCAATAGCGCGAGCCGAGGCACCAGTAGCCCATGTCCTCGTTCTCGGGTTCCACTTCGTCGTCGGCCCATTGCGGTGTGCCTTGGTCCTCGGCATCGAAACAGATGAAATCGATGCCGTAGCTGAGGCCTGTTTCATGCACGAGACGTGCCATCTCCAGCATCACGGCTACGCCCGATGCGCCGTCGTTGGCGGCGATGACAGGTGTGTGATGGTTGGCTTCGTCGCGGTCGTTGTCAGCCCAGGCGCGGCTGTCCCAGTGGGCGGTGATGAGGATGCGGTCGCTGGCTTCGGGATTCATGCGAGCCTGTATGTTGCGACAGGGCAGGGGTTGTCCGTTGTACCCTTTGACCGTCGTGCGTTGTTCGATGATTTCTGCGCCCAACGACTGGAACTTGTTGGCGATCCAGTTGCCGCAGGCCTCGTGGGCGGCAGAACCGGGCACGCGGGCCCCGAAGTCGCACTGGGCTTGTACATAAGCCATGGCGGAGTCGGCGTCAAAAGTGGGTGCTGCCGCCAAGGCAATGGTATCCACCGCATCGCCCTTCTTTGTCGTGCCCTTGCAGGCCGGGAACAGGAGCAGGGCTGAAGCCACCAGTATCATAGAATAAGGTATGAAAGAGAATCTGTTTTGCATTTTTTTTTCTATCGTTTTTCCAGACTATCTATATCATCTATAATATCTATATCATATTACTGAAGGCACTCCTTCAACTCCTTAAACCGCAGCCAAAGTCTGCACTTGCTGCATCACGCGTAGGAAGTTGCCGCCCCAAATGAGACGGAGGTCATCCTCGCTATAGCGCTGACGCAGCAGCCGTCGGGTGAAATTGATCAGTTCGGAGGCTGAGGCCAGACCTGGCACGCCGCCGTCGCCGTCAAAGTCGGTGCCGATGCCCACGTGCTCGATGCCGGCGACCTCAATCATGTGGTTGAGATGGGCCACGGCGTCGAGGATCGTGGCTTGTCCGTCGGTGCGGAGGAATCCGTTGTAGAAGGTCACCTGTGCCACGCCGCCGTGGGCTGCAAGCGCCCGCAACTGGTCGTCGGTGAGGTTGCGCGGATGGTCGCAGAGGGCGCGTGCCGAGGAGTGGGAACATACGATGGGCTGGGCGCTGATGTCCATGGCATCGTAGAAACTGACCTCGCTGGCATGGGAGAGGTCCACCATCACGCCGAGGCGGTTCATCTCGCGGATGACGTCGGCACCGAAGTCGCTGACGCCCACGAGGGGTTCGCCCTTACGTGGACGCGCCGAACCGCAGAGGTCGTTGTTGCCGTTGTGGCAGAGCGTCATGTACACGATGCCCTGTTCGGCGAAGTGGCTGACGAGACTGAGGTCGTGCCCGATGGCGTAGCCGTTCTCTATGCCGAGCATGATGGCTTTCGTGCCGGCCGCCTTAAGGCGGTAGAGGTCCGCGGGGGTGCGGGCGAGGGCTACGGCGGGGGCCGCTCCTTCTACCATCTCGCGGACGCGGCGCAGCTGGCTGTCGGCGTAGGCCGTAGCCGCGGCATGGCCTTCGGGGGTGCATTCGCCCTGCGGGATATAGGCCACCATGATGCTGGCGTCGAGTCCGCCCTCGCTCATCTTGTGCAGATCGACGAGGATCTTGGGATCGCGGTGGTCGAAATGGATGTCCTGGTCAAAGAACATCGGGGTGTCGCAGTGGCTGTCGAGGGTGAGGATGCGCTGGTGCAACCGGCGTGCCTCACGGTAGTTGGCGGCTTCGTCCTTCAGCCATCTGAAGAGGGGCATCATCGTATCATCGCCGGCGAGGGCGAAACTCTCGGGATGCCATTGCACGCCGAGGATGCTCTTGTGCTCCGTGGATTCCACGGCTTCTACGACTCCGTCGTTGGCGCGGGCTACGACACGCAGATGCGGACCCGCCTCGTGCACGGCCTGGTGGTGGAACGAGTTGACGTCGAGGACCGTCGTGCCCATGATGCTGTGCAACAGGCTGCCTTCGTCGATACTGACGCTGTGCGATGGCACCCAGCGTTCCAACTTCTGGCTGTGCTTCAGCAGCGGCGCCCAGGTCGGGTCCTGTTGGGGCTTGTACTGCGTGGCGAGGTCCTGCCAGAGGCTGCCGTCGAGCGCGGCCACCAGCATCTGGATGCCGCGGCAGATGCCTAAGATAGGGATCTGGCGGTCGCAGGCCAGCCGGATCAGCAGCAGCTCGAAGAGGTCGCGGCGTGGGTTAATGCTTCCTAAGGCGGGAATCGGGTCCTCGCCGAGGTAGAGGGGGTTGAGGTCGGCGCCGCCCGAAAGCAGCAGACCATCTATGCCGTCGAGCATCGTGACGATGGCATCGGCATCGTTCACGGGGGGCAGCACAATGGGCGTGGCACCGGCACGGCGCACGCTCTCGTAGTAGGCTTCGGCCAACTCACAGCCTTTTTCACCAAAATTCCCCGTGATGCCGATCACAGGGGTATGCTTGCTGCCGGGGAAACCGGCGTGGAGGTGATCGTAAGAGGATTTCCAGTCGAACATATCGCTAAGACCGGGATCAGTCGTCGGTGTCAATAATGATGCCTGCTTTCTTCGCCGTGAGCGCATTGATCGCGGCCATGTCGGTTTCAGAGAGTCCGATGGGTACCTCCTTCTTGATGCTCTGCTTCAGGGAGATGAGCGTCTCGGTGGAGATGACGCCTTCGATCTCCTGCAGACGGTTGTTCAACAGCTCCATCAGATGGGCGTTGTCGCGTGCGTAGAGCTTGATGAGCATCGTGTACGGACCCGTCGTGAAATGACATTCCACGATTTCAGGGATCTTCTCGAACTCGCTGACGACGCGTTTATACATCGAGCCGCGCTCAAGGGTGATGCCGACGTAGGTGCAGGTGTTATAACCTAATGTCGTGGGGTTGACGTGGTAGCCGGAGCCTACGATGACACCGACATCCACGAGACGTTGTACACGCTGGTGAATCGCTGCGCGCGAAACGCCACACTCTGCTGCTACATCCTTAAAAGGTATGCGCGCATTATGCGTGATGATTTCGAGAATCTTTTTGTCGAGACTATCGATTTTCTCCATGATGTAAACGTTTTAATTGTCTATATGTTCGCAAAAGTAGACAAAATCTTTCAGTTGGCAAGCCTTTTAACGAAAAAAAAGACACCAAAAGTTGTTTTTGGTGTCTTTTTGTTGTTCTAAAGCAAGGCTTATTCGACAATCTCCAGCAGTTCTACAGTGAATATCAGCATGGAGAAGGGAGGGATCTTGCCTGCTTCACGGGCACCATAGGCCAACTCCTGCGGGATGTAGAGCTCCCACTTGGAACCTACTGGCATCAGCGTCAGCGCTTCGGTCCAGCCTTTGATGACCTGGTTGCAGGCGAAGGTGGCGGGTTGCTTGCGCTTGTAGCTGCTGTCGAAGACGGTGCCGTCGATGAGGCGGCCTTCATAGTTCACCTTGACTTTCTGCGTTGCGGTGGGCACTTTGCCCGTGCCGGCGGTGAGGATCTTGTACTGCAGACCGCTCTTCGTGGTGACGACGCTGTCCTTCTTGGCATTGGCCTTCAGGTACTCTTCGCCTTCGATGCGGTTCTTGCCGTACTTGGCTTCCATCTTGACGTTGTTGTAGTATTCCAGTTGCTTCGAGGCAATGGCTTGTGCGCTGTCGTTGGTCAGGCTGGCGTTGCCGGCAATGGCGGCACGGAAGCCTTGGATGAAGCGCTCCTTGTTGAGGAGGTCTACGCTGTCGTTGATCTGACGGTTGACCTGAGCCACAATCTGGTTCTCCACCTGCTGACGGATGTCCTTGCCGGCGGTGTAGGCCTTCATCTGCTTGGTCTGCTCGTCGATGGCAGGATCATCAAAGCCGCTGAGGAAGTAGTCGACATAGGCCGTGTCCACGCCAAGGCGCTGCACGAGGTAGTTCATCAGACCGTTGGTCTGGGCGATGCCATAGGCATAGCTGAAGACGTCCATGCTGACGGTGTCCACCTTCGCCACCTCGGCGCTCTTCTTGCTCTTCTTTGTCTTCTTGGCTGCGCTGGTGCTGACGCATACGAGCAGTCCGAGGACAAGGGCTATCAACTTGAATCCTTTCATCGCTTATTTCTCGATGCTGATGAGGTCGATGGTGAAGATGAGGGCGCTGAAGGGCTTGATCTTACCCATATCCTGGGGACCGTAAGCCTGCTCCTGGGGGATGTAAACCTTCCACTTTGAACCGACAGGCATGGTGGTCAGAGCAGCCTTGAAGCCGGGGATGACCTGGCTGGCGCCGAAGACAGCGGGTTCGCCGTCCATATTGCCGTCGAAGACGGTGCCGTCGATGAGGGTGCCTTCGTAGTGAACCTTCACGCGGGCGGTGTCGGCAGCGACTTCACCCGTGCCTTCGGTGAGCACTTCGTAGTACACGCCGTCGCCGAGTTCCTTGATGCCTTCCTTCTTGGCAATTTTTGCCATGAACTTCTCGCCGGCTTCCTTGTTCTCTGCGTAAGCCTTCTCCTTGGCAGCGTTCTGGATGGTCTCCATGTTGGTCTGCACGTAGGTGTTGGCGGAGTCGAGGGTCATGATGTCAAACTTGCCTGCCACAGCAGCCATGAAGCCTGCATAGACGTTGTCCTCGTTGATGGTCTGGGTGCTGTCTTCGCCGAAGATCATCTGGTTGATGTTCTGCACCATGCCCTGGCTCACCTGCTGACCGATCTGGATACCGGCATAGTAGGCGGCCTTCTTCTTGTTGTCGCCGGCATTGACGCTCTCGTAGAAACCTTTGAGGAAGTCGTCGACGAGGGTGGTGTCGATGTTCATGCGAGCTGACAGATACTCTTTCAGACCCTGGGTCTGGCTCATGCCGATGGCATAGCTGAGGGTGTCGATGTCAGTTTTCAGATTGGCCTTGGGGGCCGACTGGGTGCAGGAGGTCATGACTGCTGCCAGAGCCACTGCAAGGAAAAATGTAATCTTTTTCATTTTGCTTTTGTTTTTATAAAGGTTAAAATGTCTGTTTACAGTACTTTGATGAGTTCTACGTCGAAAATGAGGGTGGCGTAGGGGGGGATGCTGCTGCCCGCACCGCGCTCGCCGTAACCCAGCAGGTAGGGGATGAAGAAACGGTACTTGGCACCTTCTTTCATCAGCTGAACGCCCTCGGTCCATCCGGGGATGACGCCGTTGAGGGGGAAGTCGGCAGGTTCGCCACGCTGGTAGCTGCTGTCAAACACCGAGCCGTCGATGAGTGTGCCTTCGTAGTGGCAGCGCACTTTGTCCGTTGCCTTCGGACTGCGACCGCTGCCTTCGGTGAGCACCTGGTACTGCAGACCGCTCTTGGTGGTGACGACGCCTTCCTTCTTGGCGTTCGCTTCGAGGAATGCCTTGCCGGCGGCGATGGTGCCTTCTGCCTGCTTGCGGGCTTGCTGGTCGAAGTATTCGTTGAGGAGGGCTTGTGCCTCACGGTGGGGCATGGCAGGCTCGTTGCCGGCGAGAACGTCGCAGATGCTCTGCGTGAAGTCCTGAACGCTGAAGTCCTCGATGCCCATGCTCTTGAGTTGCTGGCCGATACCGAGGCCTAACGCGTAGCTGATTTTATTCATTGTCGCTTTCTCTTTTTTGTTCTATTATTAATATCGTGCGCACGTGTGAGCGCTATTCGGCCGCAAAGGTACTGCTTTTATTCGATCTTTATGCCTTTCTGTGCTTTTTTTTAGTTTTTTTATCTACTTATTTTGTCAGCCAAAGTCTTTTTTGCTATTTTTGCTGCGAGAAAAGTAAAAGAATATGAAAAAAATGGTCATTCTTACGGGCGCTGGCATGTCTGCCGAGAGCGGCATCAGCACCTTCCGCGACTCCGGCGGACTGTGGGAACAGCACCGCGTGGAGGACGTGGCCTCGATTGAGGGCTATGAGCGCAACCCCAAACTGGTGCTGGATTTCTACAACGAACGCCGTCGTCAGTTGCCCACCGTCAAGCCGTGCCGCGGCCACGAACTGGTGGCGGCCCTCGAACAGCATTTCGATGTGACCGTCATTACGCAGAATGTCGATGACCTGCACGAACGTGCCGGTTCTACCAACGTGGTACATCTCCACGGCGAACTGATGAAAGCCACCTCGACCCTGAATCCCAACGATCCCCGCCAGATCGTGACGCTCGATGCCGACCACATGGACATCCACCTTGGCGACAAGGCGGCCGACGGCAGCCAGCTGCGCCCCTTCATCGTATGGTTTGGCGAGGCGGTGCCCGAGATAGAACGTGCCGCTTACATCGCCTCCGAGGCCGACATCTTCGTGGTCATCGGCACCAGCCTCAACGTCTATCCCGCCGCCGGCCTCATCCAGTATGTCCCCTCCCATGCCCCCATCTATCTCATTGATCCCAAGGAAGTGCCCTGGAACTCCCTCCACCGCTACCACCACATCCAAAAAGGCGCCTCTGAAGGCATGGAGGAACTGCTCAAGATGATTGTCTTGAAGGCATGGAGGAACTGCTCAAGATGATTGCCTAAATGCTGTCGGTTCCATAGATGCCATAGATATCATAGATACCATAGATACCATAGATGCAATAGATTCTATAGATGCCATAGATGCCATAGATGCCATTGCGCAGCGGTCCCTTTCGTCGGCGTCGTCGCCGACGTTCCCTCCCCCTCCCCCTTTTCCCCCTTTTCCCCCTTTCTCTCTCTCTTTCCCTCCCCCCCACCAATGAAGAAACTACAAGCCGTAATGGAAGAACAGCGCCGCTGGCAACAGATTGTCGGCCTGCGTACCGTCGCTGACCTCAATGCTGCCGTTCGTGCCGGCGCTGCCACCGAAATCATCAATGTCTCCGAAGCCATGCAGGAGCGCAAAATCGCCCGCGTGGCCGACCTGGTGAAGGAGCGCGCTTGCCGTATCGTCCTGCTCGCAGGTCCCAGCAGCAGTGGCAAGACCACCACCTGCAAGCGTGTCGCCGTGCAGCTGGCGGCCATCGGTCTGCGCCCGCGTATGATCTCGATGGATGATTACTTCGTCAATCGCGAAGATACGCCGCGCGATGCCAAGGGTGACTATGATTTCGAATGTCTGCAGGCCCTCGACGTGGCCTTCTTCAACGAACAGTTGCACACGCTCCTCACGGGTGGCACCGTCGAATTGCCCAAATACAACTTCCAGTCGGGAGAACGTGAGAAAAGCGGTAATGAACTGATGCTCGGCGCGAACGATGTCCTCATCATCGAAGGCATCCACGCCCTCAACCCGCAGCTGACGCCCGACATCCCGCGCACCGAGAAATTCCAGTTGTATGTCTCGGCCCTCACCACCATCCAATTGGATGACAACCGTCGCATCTCCACGTCCGACAACCGTCTGCTCCGTCGCATCATCCGCGACCATAAGTTCCGTGGCTATTCGGCCAACGACACCATTCGTCGCTGGCCCAGTGTGCGTGCGGGTGAAGAGAAGTGGATCTTCCCCTTCCAGGAGAACTGCGATACGATGATCAACAGCGCCCTGCTCTACGAATTGGCCGTACTACGTGGTTATGTCCTTCCCTTGCTCGAGCAGGTCGACGAGGCAGCACCCGAGTACGACGAGGCCTGGCGCCTGCGTCAGCTCGTCGGTTTCTTCGAGCCCATCCCCGACAAACAAATCCCCCCCGTCTCCCTCCTCCGCGAGTTCCTCGGCGGCTCCAGCTTCCACTATTAAAGCCTCACCCCCAACCCCACAAGTATCTGGTATCTTTCTATCACCCCTATCACCCCTATCGCCCCTTGCCCCCTATCGCCCCTTGCCCCCTAGTCCTTAGCGCAGCGGTCCTTTTCGTCGGCGTCGTCGACGACGTCCCTCCTAGTCCCCCTCCGGGTCGGGGGTGAGGCTTTTTTCCCCCCTAATGCGCCTCCAGCCAGTTTCCTCCCCATCCGGCATCAGCGATGAGGGGCACGCTCATCTTGATGGCGCCTTGCATCTCGTCGAGGACGATGCGCTCCACGCGGTCGCGCTCTTCGGGTACGACGCTGAAGTTGAGTTCGTCGTGCACCTGAAGGATCATCTTCGAGCGGAGTTGTTCCTCGGCGAAGCGGCGGTGGATGCGTACCATGGCGATCTTGATGATGTCGGCGGCAGAGCCTTGGATGGGGGAGTTGATGGCGTTGCGCTCGGCAAAGCCGCGCACGGTGGCATTGGCCGAATTGATGTCGCGCAGGTAGCAGCGTCGCCCTAAGATGGTCTCGGTGTATCCGTGCTGACGCGCGCGGTCTATACTCTCTTGCATGAAGGCATGCACGCGGGGATAGGTGGCGAAGTAGTTGTCGATGAGTTGCTTCGACTCGGTGCGACTGATGCCGAGGCGTTCGGTCAGACCGAAGGCGGTGATGCCGTAGATGATGCCGAAGTTGGCCGTCTTCGCACGGCTGCGCTCCTCCCGGCTCACCTCATCCAGTTGCTTATGGAAAATCTTGGCGGCGGTGGCCGCGTGGATGTCATGTCCGAGGCGGAAGTCTTCGATGAGACCTTCGTCGCCGCTCAGATGTGCCATGATGCGCAACTCCACCTGCGAGTAGTCGGCCGAGAAGAACAGTTGGCCAGGCTCGGGCACAAAGGCTTTGCGGATCTCCTTGCCGTCGGCGGTGCGCACGGGGATGTTCTGCAGGTTGGGGTTCGAACTGCTCAGACGTCCTGTGGCGGCGATGGTCTGGTTGAAACTCGTGTGGATATGTCCCGTGCGGGGATTGATGAGTTTGGGCAGGGCGTCGAGGTAGGTGCTGATGAGTTTTTGGTGGCCGCGGTATTCCAGGATTTTGTCCACGATGGGATGCTTGGAACGGATGCGCTGCAGCACTTCTTCGTTGGTGGAGTAGGCGCCCGTCTTGGTCTTCTTGGCATTGGGCAGCAGTTTCAGTCGGTCGAAGAGCACCTCGCCGACCTGCTTGGGCGAACCGATATTGAACTCCGTGCCGGCCAGGGCGTAGATGTCCTGCTCGTCCTGCAGCAGTTGTGCCGAGAGGGTCTCGCTGGCTTGTCGCAGGGCGCCCGTGTCGAGGCATACGCCCGTGAGTTCCATGTCGGCCAGCACGGGCATCAGCGGCATCTCCACGTCCTCGAACAGCCGCTTGGCGCCTTCGGCTTCGAGCATGGGCTCGAACACATGCTTCAGGCGCAGCGTGATATCGGCGTCCTCGGCGGCATACGGACAAACGTCTGCCACTGGCACTTCGCGCATGGTCTTCTGTTTCTTGCCGCGCTCTTTCACGCCGATGAGGGTGTCGATGTGGATGGTGCGATAGTGGAGGTAGGCCTCGGCCAGGTAGTCCATGCCATGACGCATCTCGGGTTGCAGCAGATAGTGCGCAATCATCGTGTCCCACATGGGTTCGGCCATCTGCACGCCGTAGCCGGCGAGCACCTCGAGGTCGTATTTCAGGTTTTGTCCCACCTTCAGAATGCCACCGTTCTCGTACACGGGTTTGAATGCATCCACGATGGCTTGTGCCTCGGCACGGTCTTCGGGGATGGGGATATAGTAGGCTTCGCCTTCCTCGACGGCGAAACTCAGTCCTACGAGTTCGGCGTCGATGGGTTCGGTGGAGGTCGTCTCGGTGTCCAGCGACACTTCCTTGGCGGCTAAGAGTTTATGTATAAGGTTCGCACGCGCTTCGGGCGTGTCCACCAGGTGGTAAGCGGCTTTCTCGGGCGAGTAGGTCTCAAAGAGTACGGTGCCGTCGGCGGCTTGCAGGTCGGGGGCGCCGGAGAGCGGGTCTATCTGGGCGGAAGCGGGGATTTCGGGCTGACCGAAGAGGTCGAGTTGTGCGCTCTGGCCTTGTTGGGACGTTGTCTTCCTGGCAGTGGCGCGCGGGACGGTTGGTTGTGCTGCAGAGGGCGCACCGAAGAGGTCGCCTTGGGCGGCCGCACCGAACTTGCGGTTGATGATGCTGCGCATCTCCAGGTCGGTGAAGCGGGCGATGAGGGCCTCGCGGTCGGCTTCCTGGTAGGCCAGGGCATCGAGGTCGAGGGTGATAGGCACATCGGTGACGATCTTGGCCAGCCAGCGTGAGAGGGTGATCTGTTCGCTGTTGCTCTCCACGCGTTCCTTCAGTTTGCCTTTGAGTTGGTCGGTATGGGCCAGCATGGCTTCAACGCTGCCGAATTGCTGGATCAGCGATGCCGCCGTCTTCTCGCCCACGCCGGGACAGCCCGGGATGTTGTCCGAGGCATCGCCCATCAGTCCGAGGATGTCCACCACCTGCTCGGGGCGTTCGATGCCCCATTTCGCACAGACCTCTGCGGGACCGAGGATATCGAATCCTGCGCCCATGTTCTTGGGCTTGAACATCGATACGTGTGGCGAGACGAGTTGGCCATAGTCCTTGTCGGGCGTCATCATATAGGTGGTGATGCCGGCGGCTTCGGCTTGTGCGGCCAACGTCCCGATGACGTCGTCAGCCTCGAAGCCTTCCACCTCGAGCACAGGAATATGATAGGCGCCTAAGATCTCCTTGATGATAGGCACGCCGAAGCGGATTGCCTCCGGCGTCTCCTCGCGCTGGGCTTTATAGGGCGGGTAGGCTTTGTGGCGGAACGTGCCGCCGTGGGGGTCGAAGGCTACACCGATATGTGTGGGTTGCTCTTTGTTGAGCACTTCCTCGAGGGTGTTGAAGAACCCAAACACCGCCGACACATTCTCTCCGCGA
This sequence comes from Bacteroidales bacterium, assembly GCA_024690405.1. Lineage (GTDB taxonomy): Bacteria > Bacteroidota > Bacteroidia > Bacteroidales > Bacteroidaceae > Physcousia. Next base: position 2,890 of record JAILCU010000037.1, on the reverse strand, counting down.
CTATTGATCCGCGGGTTCTTGATAAGGCCGTAGTAGGCACGGTATATAAGTGCATAAGCATCGAGCAAAAACAGTTTCATATCTTTTTAGTTGACGAGGTGGTTCTTTTTATTAGTTCTTGAAGTGTCAAGCGACCAAAGGTCGAGCGAACGAGTTGTTTCTTTTTAATTGACGAGCGTACAAGTAGGTTCTTTTTCCCCTCCCGCGCTCCTCTCCTCCCGAAACCGGTCCTATTCCTGGGCGTCGTCGCCCAGGGAAGACTTTTTTCCCCTCCTGCGCTCCTCTTCTCCCGGAGGCGGTCCTATTCTTGGGCGTCGTCGCCCAGGGAAGACCCCCGCGACCGGTAACTTGTATTTTTCACTTTTCACTCTTTCACTTTTCACTTCTTAACTGCATCGCCTGATGATCGTCAGCCCGTCGCGCAGCGGCAGAATGACGCGCTCGACGGCGGGGTCTTGGGCGACGAGGTCGTTGAAGGCCATGATGCCCTGTGTCTGGGCATCTTTCCCGTTGAGGGACAGTGGTTCGTCGCTTTCTGCGATGCGGCGGTGCAAGGCCGTGGCTTCGTCGTCGAAGACGTGGCCGTCCCACAGCGTGTTGTCGGCCAGGATGTAGCCGCCCGGTCGCACCAGCGGCAGCACCGCGCGGTAGTAGTCGCTATAATGGCGCTTGTCGGCGTCGATGAATACGAGGTCGAAGGGAGCGGGTAGGGTAGGGATCACCTCGAGGGCGTCGCCGATATAGAAGCGGATATGTTCCGCCCACGGTGAGTTCTCGAGCCACGGCCGTGTGAAATCCTCCTGTTCATCGTTGCGCTCAATGGTGTGCAGCATCGCTCCTTCCTCGAGGGCGCTGGCCATGCTCAGCGCGCTGTATCCCGTGAATGTCCCCAGTTCCACCACGGTCTTAGGCCGTATCATGTGTACCAGCATCCGCAACAGACAACCCTGCAGATGACCGCTCGCCATACGCGGGTAATTCAGGTGCAGGTTCGTCGCGCGCCAGAGTTGATGCAGGTACTCAGGTTCCGGATCGATATGGGAAAGGATGTAGGAGGACAAGGTAATTTCTTTATTTAACGATTTAAGAATTTAAAGATTTAAAGATTGAAAATTCTTCAGACTCACTTCGTTCGAAGAAGCGTCACCTTTCAGGATGCCGAGCGCACTCTTTCACTCTTTCATAGGTAACCCGTATTTTTCACTTTTCTCCAGACTCACTTCGCTCGAAGAAGCATCACCTTTCAGGATGCTGAGCGCACTCTTTCACTCTTTCATAGGTAACCCGTATTTTTCACTCTTTCTTCAGACTCACTTCGCTCGAAGAAGCGTCACCTTTCATGATGCCGGGCGCACTCTTTCACTCTTCACTTAAACCGATTCTTCACTCTTCACTCTTCACTCTTCACTGAATGAAAGTATCCCTTCTATCGCCAACCGGTAGCTATCCAGCCCGAAGCCGCAGATGACGCCGCGGCAGGCGGCACTGATGTAACTGTGATGGCGGAACTCCTCGCGCGTGTGTACATTAGATATATGCACTTCCACGGCGGGGGCGGGCACGGCACGGAGGGCGTCGTGCAGGGCGATGCTGGTGTGGGTGTAGGCGCCGGCGTTCAGCACGATGCCGTCCGCTTCGAAGCCGCAGGCATGGATGCAGTCGATGAGTGCGCCCTCGCAGTTGCTCTGGTAGTAGTCGAGCTGCACGTCGGGGAAGCGTTGGCGCAGTTCCTCGAGGTAGTCCTCGAAGGAGCGCGAACCGTACACGCCGGGCTCGCGGCGGCCCAGCAGGTTGAGGTTGGGACCGTTGATAATCTGAATGCGTTTCATAGGTTTATCTGTCAGAGTTTTCGTTGTACTACATAACCCACGTACAGGGTCAGGGCCTGTGCCACCTCGCGGTCGCGCAGATGGGTGAGCAGGGCTACGGCCTCGTCGCGCAGCCGCAGCATCTCTGCCTCGGCATATTTCACGCCGCCGTGTTGCAGGGTATAGTCCACGAGTTCCTGTATCTCGAGGCGCGAGGCTTCGTGGGCACGCACCTTCAGGGCCAGACGGCGGTAGTAGTCGTCGCAACTGTCCAGCACGTGCAGCACCGGCAGGGTGAGTTTGCCTTCCTGCAGGTCGTTGCCCTTGGGTTTGCCTACGTTCAGACTCTCGTCGAAATCGAAGATGTCGTCGCGCAGTTGGAAACAGAGCCCTACGAGCTGACCGAAACGTTCCAGCAGCGTCACCATCGCTTCGTCGCCGCCACCCAGGCGTGCGCCCAGCCGGGCACAGGTGGAGAACAGGGCCGCCGTCTTCTTCGAGATGACCTCGTAGTATGCTTTGTCGCTGAAGGTGCTCCGTTGGGTGTTGCTCAGTTGCTGCAACTCACCGTCGGCGAGTGTCTGTCCGAGCCACGCCATGCGTTCTACCGCCTCTAATTGGTGGGTCAGGGCGACCTCCGACAACGCTTTCGAGGTGATGAAATCGCCCACGAGCACGGCGGCTTTGTTGTCGAAGAGGGCGTTGATGGAACGCTGGCCGCGACGCATGTCGCTCTCATCGACGACATCGTCGTGCACGAGGCTCGCCGTGTGCAGCATCTCCAGTCCGGCGGCCGCATGGAGCACGGCCTCGTTGACCTCCCCGGCCTCGCGGGCACAGAGCAGCACCAGCGTGGGACGCATCATCTTCCCCATCTTACGGGTCAGATGCTCCAAGGCGGCCGACAGCAGGGCGTTGTCGGACTGGAGTACGGAACGGAAGTATTGTTGGAAACGTTCGAGTTCCGTTTGTATGGGTGCTTGGATGGATTTTAACATATTTCGGCACAAAGATAATGAGTTTTTCGCAAACTGAACGCTTTGTTCGCAAAAAACTCACTATCTTTGCAACGAAATGAGCAC
>JAILCU010000145.1 GCA_024690405.1 Bacteroidales bacterium | reverse complement strand
CGGTCAGGCAAGATCCATCGTACCACGCGCTCCAACTGTGGCACGAAGCCGATGAGGACGGTCGTATTGGCGACATTGAAACAGGTATGGAACATCGCCAGCACCACCGGCAGACGCTCCGTCTGACCCGCCATCGTCGGGTCGTACCCCACGAGACCGCATACCATATCCACAAAGGGATAGAACACCAGCAGCACCCACGTGACGCCGAACACGTTGAACAGCAAGTGCGCCAGCGCGGCCTGTCGCGCCTGTCGCCCGGCACCCAGTGCGGCCAGGTTGGCCGTAGCCGTCGTACCGATGTTCTCGCCCATCACCAGAGCGATACCCAAGTAGATGGGCAGCACGCCGGTGGAGCAGAGCAGAATGGTGATGGCCATGACGGCGGCCGACGACTGCACGATGCAGGTGATGACGGTGCCGATGGCCAGGAATGCCACTATCGTGAGGTGGTTGCCGGTGTCGAACGAGGCAAAGAAGTTCACCACCGCCTCGTTGTGCTCCAGGTCAAGTTCCTTACCTGCTGAACTGAGCATCACCAGCGAGAGGAACATAAAGGCGATGCCAAAGAGGAAGTCACCGATATAGCGGTGGCGCTTGCGGTAGATGAGCAGCATGCCTATGAAGAAAGCCGGGAAGACCACCGCCGTCAGGTCCACCGAATAACCGAGGGACATGATCCAAGCCGTGAGCGTCGTGCCGATGTTAGCACCCATGATCACGCTGATGGCCTGTGCCAGCGTGAGCAGACCGGCCGAGACGAAGGAAACGGTCATCACCGTCGTGGCCGACGACGACTGCACGGCACACGTCACAAGGGCACCCGTCAGCATCCCCGTCACACGGTTGGTGGTCATGCGTCCGAGAATGTGGCGCAGTTGCGGTCCCGCCATTTTCTGGAGCGACTCACTCATCATGCGCATACCATAAATCAGAAGTCCCAGTGCGCCCAACAACTTGAGGGCAATCATTACGTAGTTTTGTGTCATTTCCTTGCTTTCTTAATGTATAATGCAAACCTTTTCGGCGGCAAAATTACGAACTGATGCCTTTCCAGCCAAACAAAATCCGTTACAATCCTGTTACAAATGCCTTGCACATCATTTTTTATCCCCCGAAAACGTTCCGTCTTAAGCACTTTTTTATACCTTTGCGCCGTGAACCTGCTTTTCTGCTCTAAACGTTGAACATGCTATGAAAGTTCCTTCTGTGTCAGGTACGTGGTCCCTCTTGCGGTCCTCCGGGCCCATCATCTCCTGCTTCGAGTCCATGCGCGACGAAGCGCAGCGGCGCGTGCTCATGCGTTTCTTCAAGACCGGTCCGGGCGAGTACGGCTACGGCGACGAGTTCCTCGGCATCAAAGTACCTCAGACGCGTGCCGTGGTCAGGGTCGTGCCCCCCGACTATCCCCTCTCCGAGGTACCTCCCCTGCTCCTCTCGCCCTGGCACGAAGTGCGTCTCTGCGGCTTCCTCATTCTGGTGAAACTCTTTGAATCGACGACCACCCGGCGTGCCCTTGCCACCCCCGAAGCCGCACAGCGGCGTCGCGAAGTCCTCGAGATGTACCTCCGTTACGCCCGGCAAGCCAACAACTGGGACCTTGTCGACCTCTCCGCGCCCAAGATCCTCGGCGCCTGGACAACCCTCGCCACCAACACCCCCTCCCCCGCGCACCCCAATTCTTCACTCTTCCCTCTTCACTCTTCACTCACTCCCCCCTCCCCTGCGCAGCCCAATTCTTCACTCTTCCCTCTTCACTCTTCACTCACTTCCCCCTCCTCCGCGCGCTCCGAGGCACAACAAATCCTTGACTCCCTTGCCTCCAGCAACAACCTGTGGGAGCAGCGCATCAGCATGGTCTCGACCCTCACCCCCACCCGCAACGGCGATCCCTCGTGGTGCCTCCGTTATGCCGAGCGCCACCTCTCTCATCCCCACGACCTGATGCACAAAGCCGTCGGCTGGATGCTGCGCGAGATGGGCAAGCACACCTCCATGGACCTCCTCCGTTCCTTCCTCCAACAGCATCTCCACGAGATGCACCGCACCACCCTCCGCTACGCCATCGAGAAGATGGAGGTTGAGGAGCGACGATATTGGATGAACAGTTAGGCAAAGCAAGATTGCAACGGATGCCTGCTGATCGTTTCCCACTAATTCTCACAAATTACATTCACTAATTCTCACAAATATCATCATTGTTCATTAGCGAACAACGCGCTCACAAACCCAAACGCTAAAATGATGCTTTTTTTGAGGTTCTTCCCTCTTCCCTCTTCCCTCTTCACTTGGTACTTGGTACTTGGTCTAATGGTAAATGCGAGGTTTCGCAGGTAGGTAAATTCCTGTCTGCCAAGTGTTTTATATCTGTCATGCCCCTCAAACCCCTTAAACCGCGAGCCCCGCTCGCACCTTAAACCTCTTAAACCGCAGCCGAAGGCTGCACCTTAAACCCCTTAAACCGCAGCCGGAGGCTGCACCTTACGCTCGACCTCCGGTCGCTTCATACTTGAAGAACCCCTTAAACCGCGAGCTTGCTCGCACCTTAAACTCTTAAACCGCAGCCGAAGGCTGCACCTTAAACCGCAGCCGAAGGCTGCACCTTAAACCGCGAGCTTGCTCGCCCCTTAAACCGCAGCCGAAGGCTGCACCTTAAAATTATTTTCTGAACTTCGCCTTGAAAGCCTCAAAGTCTGCTTTGATTGCCTCCTGTTTCTCCTTCATCTTGTCCTTAAACTCCTGCTTCTTCTCGGCGCGCAACTGAGCACGGACCTGTGCCTGCATGTCTTCTTCCATGCGTTTGATCTCGGCTACCTCTTCGGCCACCTGTTCGGCAGAGCGCCGGATGATGAGTGTGTCGAACTTCAGCAGGATATGGTCGAGAACCAACTCGTTCTCTTCGCGCGTCAGGGCCACGATGGCCACCGTGCCTTCGTCGAGTTTATTGCAGACGTTCTCCAGCAGCGAGGAAGCTGCATCGCTTTCTGCACAACTCGAAGCCATGCCCATAGCAGCCCCCGTTGTGCCACAGAGCATCATCCCGACGGGACCGCCGATGATACCGAGCATACTGCCGAAGAGTCCGCCGCCGAACGTCTTGCCGTTCTCCAGGAACGGCGACTCATAGCTCAGCAGCGTCTGCAACCGTCCCTGCTCATACTTCACCAGTGCCATCTGCGGCACATAAAAAGCCTCCTTCTCCAAGTCCTTCTGAATCTCTGCAAAAGCCTGATAGCCTTCGCTCTCAATGTTGAAAATCGCTGTTAATACATTGTCCATAATAATAATAATGTAAAGAGTGAATAAATAAATGGTTGAAGTTTCGCAGTTAGGTAAATTCCTGTCTGCCAAGTTTTTTATCTGTCATAAATCTTTTTTTTCGAGTCATCGAGCTTGCTCGGATCTTAAATCCCTTAAACCGCAGCCGGAGGCTGCACCTTAAACCCCTTAAACCGCGAGCCCCGCTCGCACCTTAAACCTACGAAACTGAGCTTGCGAAAGTTGAGTAAATGGTTGATTTCCGACCACAAAAATCGGAAGTTTTCAACATAAACAAATGTCCCGTAACTCCACATTTATGTTCTCGCTGCTCAGCTCTTAACGTTTGGGACATAAACAACGACATTTGGAGGACGTTTTTCAAAGCATAATGCCCTAACTTTGCACCCGACAAGAACTAAAACGAATAAGAAATGAAACGTTTAGGACCTTTTGACAGTCAAGATTTCGTCATGCCGAACGACAGTAGCGTAGTATTTTTGGATGGTTTGGGACAGTTGCCCGAGAACCAGCCCTACTATTCCGAATACTTCTTCATCGCCATCTGTACTGAAGGCAAGGCGCAGGTCGTATATGACGGCAGGACCATGGTCATTCACAAGGACGAGGTGTTCATTGCCGTACCCGGCAGCGTCCTCTCCGACTATCTCCTCTCCCCCTCCTTCGACTGCAAGGTTCTCATCATCAATTCCACCGAAGTCATTACGTCGCAGGAATTGCACAGCCAGTTCCTGAAAAGTTCCCTGTCTATCAAGAAAAACCCTATTGCGAAAATGACGGAAACCGACAAGGAGATGCTCTTCAACTACTACAATCTGATTATCCAGCGCAAGCAGAAGCCCGGGCAGCCGTTCTACAGAAGCATCATCCACTACCTCGTCAGCGCCTTTCTCATGGAGACCGCGGCCCTGCTCATCCATGCAGAGGCTGAAGAACCCGTCTATTCCGTCCACGGCGAGCAGATTGTAGAACGTTTTGTGCAACTGGTGAACGAGAACAAAGGGCGGGTGCGCCGCGTAGAGAACTATGCCGACCAGCTGAACATCTCGTCAAAGTATCTCTCCACCCTCGTGCGCAACGTGCTTCACCGCAAACCCACGGACATCATCCGTCTCGTGACCATAAAAGAGATGGAGCGCCTGCTGCATTACAGCGACAAGAGCATCAAGCAGATTGCCAACATGATGGAATTCCCCAACACCTCCTTCTTTGGCAAATACTTCAAGAGCCACACAGGCATGACACCTGCATCTTACCGCAAGAAGCACCACCATTGACCCCGCACCCGACACCGACGGAAACGGTCCCTCTCAAAAAAACTCAGCGTTTGTGCCGTCATCACCATTTTTATTCGTACCTTTGCGACGCCTAACACAACAGAAGGAGTCGCCGGAACAGTTCTGCAGCCCTCAGAAAGAAAAACAGGCAAGCCAACCTATGAATTGGATAATACTTACGGTTGCGGGGCTGTGCGAAGTAGGCTTCACCTACTGCCTCGGTCGTGCACGCGCCGTTGAAGGTACCGAATGGTGGGCATGGATGGGCGCATTCCTTGCCTTCACCTTCGTCAGCATGACCCTTCTGGCCAAAGCCACACAAACCCTGCCCTTAGGCACCGCCTACCCCGTATGGACGGGCATCGGCGCCGTCGGCACCGTATT
>JAILCU010000083.1 GCA_024690405.1 Bacteroidales bacterium | reverse complement strand
CTGATGCATAAAGATCTCCATGCCATCCGTCAGCATGATGACTTGAGTATGACCTTCTATTTCGGTAGCGCGGACATTTCACAGGGAGCCCTCCTTCCTACGGCACCAGTGATTGTTACGGCGGAGAATGCTGCAGCGTTTGAAGGCTCCACGACGGTAAGCATAACTGCAGAGAATGGTGTGGACATCTATTATACTCTCGATGGAACGGATCCTACCTTGGAATCGCAACGCTATAGCGAACCCCTCACCCTTGACGAAACGACGACTATCAAAGCGATCGGCTATGTAGGTACGACGCTTACCAGTGATGTGTCATTGGCAACGGTGTGTCTGGCAGACGCTATCGGACAAGTGAATCAAGATCATTCTTCTGCTGAACGCAAGGCAACTCTGTATGACCTGAGCGGTCGTCCGATTGGCTCTTCGCAGAATCTTCGTCCAGGTATTTATATCCGTAATAATCGAAAAAGATACGTGAAACAGTAAACCTCATAGCATCTCTACATTCCCCATCATAGGTGCTTCAATTTTTTCCTTTAAATTAATCAACAGATTTATATATACTACTTATATTCATTGGTGTTCAACTCAGTTTCAGCCCCTCTGTTCCTTTGGGTATTTCATGCAACCTCATTTTTAGGGTCCTTGCTATCTTGCACCCTTTGGTTCCAAGTGTGGTAATCACTTCTGTCCTTTATTCTTTGTTTGAGTTCTGACATCACTGCAGTCTTTTATTTGAAACCTTATTTAATCATCATTTCAATGAAAAAATTATTCAGCCTTGTCTTTGCCTTAGGTCTTAGCCTGTCTGCTTCTGCCATCCCTGCAAAACGCGGTTCTATGATGGTCATAAACAGTGACGGCACTACCATGGAAATCAGTCTCCGCGGCGATGAAGCATTCCATTTTTACGTACGTACATCTGACGGCACGCCCGTATATAGAAATGCCACTGGTGACTGGGTGGAGGACCCCCGTGATGTGCATCTGCTTTGGAAAGAAGCGAATATGCGTCGCAATACCCACCGGGTACAGCTGGCGCAAAAGATGCGTCGGGCGATGAGAGTGCCTAGCAGGGCTGCGAGTGCCGATGCCGCATCAACCATTAAGAAAGGATTGCTCATCCTCGTCAACTTCTCCGATAAGAAATTTTCTAACGATGATGCCACGTCCAATGCCATTTTTACTCAAATGGTTAACGGCATCAATAATCCTTATGAGAAGAACTTCGGGAGTGTACGGGAATATTTTCTGTCGCAGAGTTACAATCAGTTAGACATCGAGTTTGATGTCGTGGGGCCTGTAACGTTGTCAAAAACGATGAGTTATTATGGTGGTAATGACTCGGACGGTAACGATTTGCATCCAGATGAGATGGTGACTGATGCTATAAAAATGGTGGATGACGAAGTCAACTTTGCCGATTACGATTGGGATGGAGATGGCGAAGTTGAAAATATCTATATCACTTATGCCGGTTATAGCGAGGCAGCTGGAGCTGCAGCAAATACCGTATGGCCTCACCAGTGGCAAATCTCTGAAGCTACAGGAAAAGCGGTCAGCGTGGATGGCGTGATAGTGGATACCTATGCTTGCGGTTCTGAACTTGATGGCAAATCGGGAAAGACTATTGCTGGTATCGGTACGATGTGTCATGAATACAGTCACTGCTTGGGCTTGCCTGACTTCTACGACGTCAACTACGGGAGTTGCGAGGATATGGCAGAATGGAGTCTTATGGCTATGGGGTGTGACAACAACGGCGGTTTCACGCCATGTGGCTATACTTCCTACGAGCGTTGGTTCTGCGGATGGCTTGAGCCTACCGTGCTCAATGCTCCCACCAATATCTCGGAAATGAAGCCTCTTACCGAAGCCCCCGAGGCGTATGTGATTTATAACGACAACAATCCGAACGAATACTATATGCTGGCCAATCATCAACAGACGAGTTGGGACAGCGAAATCCAGGGGCACGGCATGATGATTCTGCATGTCGATTACAGCAAGAAAGCATGGGAGAACAACGCTGTCAACACCACAAAGGGACATCCTCGTATGGGCATTATTCCGGCCGATGACGAACTCTATTACTCCAGCGGCTATTATTGGGCTGATGACGGCGACTTGTGGCCCGGCACCAAGAACAACACCGCCCTCACCGACTCCTCAGAGCCTGCAGCGTCGCTTTATAATGCCAACTCTGACGGCAAGAAGTTCATGCATAAAGACATTGAGAATATTACAGAAGAGAACGGCACCATCTCCTTCACCTTCATGGGAGGTGAAGTGCTCATTGAAGCACCCGTTGCCACCGAGGCAACTGACGTTACAGCCACGAGCTTCACAGCAAACTGGCAGCCGGTGGAGAATGCCGTAAGCTATGAACTGTCTCTTACAGAGTCTTATGATGACGGCGAGGAGGAGCCCTCATTGGATATCCTTGCCTACGTCACGATGGAAGAGAATTTTCAATATTTCTATGCTGATGAATCGGCCACTTCCGATGGTACCAGCGACCTTTCTGCCAACCTCGATGAGTATACTCTCGAGTCTGGTTGGTCGGGAGAAAAAGTGTTTCAAGGACTCTTTGGTGCCAAACTGGGTACAAGCTCAAAGAAAGGTTACCTTACGAGTCCTCTCTTAGAATGCAAGACGGGTAACACCACGATTTATTTGGATGCCTACGACTGGTTCAACTATAGCAATTATGCGAACAACGGCACTTACAAAACCGATGGCTCCACTTTGGATGTCATCCTATTGGACGAGAGTGGCAATGAGTTGCAGAAGCAGAATGTCGAGGTCGCCGACATGGCGGAATTAGGGGAGAATGAGTATCCCGAGATTGTGGTCACTTTCGAAAATGTGCCCGAGAATTATTCGATCTGCCTCTCCACAACAGCGGGCAAAAAGCGCGTCTACCTTACTTATTTCCTTGTTTTCGACGGTTATTTCACGTTGGATGAGATCAATGTGCTTTTCGAGGAGGAAAGTGCCGAGGCACCACGGCGTAGCGCAAGAGACATCAAAACGAACGCCATCGCTAAGGAGCCCTGGCGCAAGATCGTTACTACCACCAGTTCCTTCGGGGATATCACAGAGACCTCTTACACTCTCAATGACCTCACGCCAGGGGCAGATTACTCTTATCGGGTGCGTGCCATCGATGCCGAAGGTAACAAGTCTGTATGGAGTAATGTCATTCATTTGACGATGTCTTATGATGAGGTGTCGGTTGCATCGGTGCAGACTGGAGTACATCCCTCACTAGTGACTTATGATCTTAGTGGCCGGCGCGTACGGTCCAACTCTCTCTCACGAGGAATTTACATTCAAAATGGTCAAAAGTTTTTCATTAAATAGAACAACAAATCAACAGGGGCGGACCTGTGTCTGCCCCTTTCATTCAAATATAAATCCACTATGAGCGCACATCTCGTTATCATGGCAGGCGGCATTGGTAGCCGCTTTTGGCCAATGAGCACCCCCGACCGCCCCAAGCAATTTATTGATGTACTGGGATGCGGACTCACTCTCATTCAACTGACCGCCGACCGCTTCAAAGGCATTTGTGCTCCAGAAAACGTATGGGTCGTCACAAGCGCCAAATACGCAGATATTGTCGCAGAACAGTTGCCCCAAGTTGCCAAAGACCATATTCTTTTGGAACCTTGCCGACGTAATACGGCGCCTTGTATTGCTTATGTCAGTTGGCGAATAAAAAAGCAAGATCCGAAAGCGAATATTGTGGTTGCGCCTTCAGATCATGTGATCCTTAATACGACCGAGTTTCAGCGTGTAGTGAAATCGGCTCTATCCTTTACTGCAGAGAACGACAGTATTGTCACCCTTGGTATGCATCCCAACCGTCCTGAAACAGGATATGGTTACATTCAGGCCGACCTCTCAGAACCATGTGCCCGTAATCGGGAGATTTTCCGTGTGGATGCTTTTCGCGAAAAGCCCAATTTGGAAACGGCCAAGAAGTATATACGCCATAAGAACTATTTCTGGAATAGCGGGCTCTTTGTTTTCCGCGTTTCGACAATCGTGAACGCCTTGCGCATCTATGCCCCTGAGATCTCTACGCTTTTTGAAGGACTTTTGCCTATCTATGGTACGCCGCAGGAACAGGAAATCATCAACGCACGATTCCCCGAGTGCCCAAGCATCAGTATCGATTATGCCGTGATGGAAAAGGCTGAGGAGATTTTTGTCTTCCCGGCAGACTTCGGGTGGAGCGACCTCGGCACATGGGGGGCTTTACACGAGCAGTCCAACCATGATCAGAATAATAATGTCTCGATCGGAGAAAACATAGAGCTTCACGATTGCAAGGATTGTATGATTCATACTTCTGAAGAGAAACGGGTGGTTGTACAAGGACTTGAAGGTTTCATCGTGGCGGAGAAGGATGATCAGCTGCTCATCTGTCGTCGTTCTGATGAACAACTGATTCGTCAGTTTGTAGAAGGCAAGTAAGTGTCCATAGAAGATAAGATATGTATCCAGATTTGAAAGAAGTGAGGTGGGGCTTTATCGGCTGTGGTGAGGTCACAGAGAAGAAGAGCGGACCTGCCTTCGGTCGTATTCCGGGTTCTCGGGTTGTAGCTGTCATGAGCCGCAATGCTGAGCGGGCACGCAATTATGCCCAGCGTCGGCAGATCGATCGCTGGTACAATGATGCTCAAGCCCTGATTAATGATCCGCAAGTCAATGCTGTATATATTGCTACTCCGCCTTCTTCACACGTTACTTTTGCCATCATGGCTATGAAAAGCGGCAAGCCTGTGTATGTAGAGAAGCCCCTTGCTGCCACTTACGAAGAATGCCTCCGTGTCAACCGTGTTTCAAAAGAAACAGGCGTACCGTGTTTCGTGGCTTATTATCGTCGTTATCTGCCTTATTTCCAGAAAGTCAAGGAGATGGTTCATCAGGGCATTATCGGTAAAGTTGTTGGGGTGCAAATCAGGTTTGCCGTTCCTCCACGTGACTTGGATTATAACAGCAAACAGTTACCGTGGCGTGTCCAGAGAGATATCGCTGGTGGGGGCTATTTCTATGACTTGGCACCGCACCAGCTGGACCTTCTTCAGCAACTCTTCGGTCCAATTCTCCGTGCCAGCGGCTATTGCACTAACCGCGCCGGTCTCTATGAGACAGAAGACACGGTGAGTGCCAGCTTCCAGTTTGCCGATGGCCTGCCGGGAAGCGGAACATGGTGTTTCTGTGCACATGATTCTGCGCGCACCGACCGCATACAAATCATCGGAGATCAAGGCCAAATCCGTTTCTCAGTCTTCACCTACGATCCCATTGAGGTGTGCACAGAAGAGGGTAACCAGGAATTGGTCATTAACAATCCTCAGCTTGTGCAGATGCCGCTTATCCAGCAAGTGGTTGAGCACATCCAAGGTCTTCGAGAGTGCGAGATGAACAGCCTCTCCGCAACTTCTGTCAATTGGGTTATGGATAAAATCTTGGGGAAATTGTGAGATTATCGGTACTGCCATATTCGTTCTTCTACTTCTTGCTTGGCGTAATCGTCTGGTTACTGCAGGCAACTTCTCTTCAAGCACAAACAGATAGCCTTCATCACAAGAGAATCTCCCTTCCTCCATTCTCTGAGATTCGTGAGATTCACAATGACACGACCCTCAACGTTCGGCAGAAAACACATCAGTACGGTAATTTTTTCGTGCGCATCATCGATGCATTTGATGATATCGACACCAATTATGTCGAACGTATCCCTTATAATTTCACTGCGATGCTTCAAAGCACACGCAACTTTGAGTCCTATACTATAGGCTCCGACGATTATGCGACGCGTTTAGCTTTCGCTGAGCGTGCCAACTATCGTGTAGGACCGTATTTCGGTTGGCGATGGTTGTTCTTTGGCTACACTTTTGATGTGGCGCACTTCGGTCGGAAACCCAAGAATCAGGGCGTTAATCTGAACTTCTCCTTATATACCTCGAAGCTTGGCGTAGACCTTTTGTATCGTCGAACTGGTTCGAATTTCTTTCTCCGTCGGATCGAGGGACTCGGTGATGATGCCTTAGCCTTCGAAGGAAGTGATGCCAATGACTACATCCAGACAAGTGTCACCGGCATTAAATTCTATTGGATTTTCAACAATCACCGTTTCTCCAATCCGGCAATCTACTCCCAAAGTACCATTCAAAGACGCTCTGCAGGAAGCTTTCAACTGGGCCTCAACTTCTCCCTGCACGATATCCATTTTAACTATGAGGCACTACCTGCAGAGTTGCTCAAGGACATTGATAACGAAAATATCTTTTCTTCGCTTGAACGCGTAAAATATACTTCGGTGAGTTTGCAGGTGGGATATGCCTACAACTGGGTCTTTGCACGCAACTGGTGCTTCGGGATCTCTGTGCAGCCCGCCCTCAGCTATCAGCTGGCAAGCACCAAGACTGCTATCCTGATGAACGATGACGATGCTCTTTCCACCGAAGAAGATGACGACAAAAAACATAGTAAACTCTATGGCATTTTCAGACAACGGAGCTCTTTAGGTCTGGACCTTACAGGACGCTCTGGGCTGATTTACAATACCGGGAGATGGTTTGTGGGACTGACTGGGATTATGCACAATTACAATTACCATCGCGATGAAATCCGTTTCAACAACGTCTTTGGTAGTGCTAATCTTTTTGTCGGTTTCTATTTCCAGAAGAAGAAAGTAAAAAGCGATAAGCCCAAAGTAATGTATCCCGAACCGGTACGCGAAGTAGTGCCCGTTGTGGAATACTGAATCATGTGTCATCAGACTGTGTAGAGGCTATGATATAAATTTACTATGGTGACTGTATAGAATTATTGATGTCCGGTAAATATTATATGGTTAAATAAAAATTATTGGTTTCCGGTAAAAGTTTTATCTCATATAAAAATAAAGGTCGCCTCGGGCAGCCACAAACGCCAAACTCCCAAATGGCTCAACAGGCTGAAGTTCATCGACTCCACACTACCACGCTCTTCTCCAACTTCATATTCAAGGGCGTTGGCCACTTCTGTCCCTTCACTATTCATGGCACTGACCTTGCGAATCCCAGATCTATCCATTGTGTACAGACAAACAGGCCCGCACGTCTATTCGAATCGGCTTATGCGACTATACATGAGCGGTTGTGCGACCATACGTAAGCGGGGATACGACGATATATAAAAGACGGAACGCTCCTATACATACGCTCAAAAATCTCAGGCACAAGTCGATGCAGTAGCGTCAAATCATTTTTTCATACAACCAAATGCCAACATCACCGATGCTGCGATTGCAAAAAAATACTTTTCATCAGAACAAGTTCCACGTTCCACAAAACGCTCGAAACCCGCATAGATAAAGGGATTCAGGAGACGAGAAGTTCCACAAAAGTTCCACGGAAGTTCCACAAAGTAACACGCAAACAGGTCGTAGTGCTCTATTGTCGTACGGCTCTTTTCTGCCCGCTGCAAGAATGGCTGCGTTATTTAACCCGCTATTCCGGGAATACAGAGCCGCAGGCGACCCCGGGCACGTCAAGAAAATTTGTGTACAGGGATCAAATGCTGAAGTTTAGTATGGGTGAAACAGCCCACAGAAGGCGACAGAACACAGGCTGAGGTGTATGCCTGGGCAATGGGACGCTACACGCTCGAAGGACCCTTGCTACGTCAGCGCGCTGCAACAAAACCCTGAAAGGGTAACAGAGTGTGACCGCAAAAGAAGACCCAATCCCCGTGTAACTTTGTGGAACTTCCGTGGAACTTCCGTGGAACTTTCAATCTCTCAGAACCCTTTATCTATGCGGGTTTCGGGCGTTTCGTGGAACGTGGAACTTGTTTTCGCAAAAACTTTTTTTTTGCAGGAAAAAGTGTTTTAAGGGTTTAATGGATTCATGTCTATCGTCACTCTCAGTAAATATGAGAATAAAAATATTCTTAAGTATTTCTCTTGGCTCTCTAATTTTTCCTCAGTTTGGTCGATTAGGTGTGGCGCATATTTGCGACAATCTACCCACTTTCCGCGCCCTTTTATAAAAAGTACGCTCTCTGCGGCATCCTCTGTGAATGTCGCGGGGAGTGTATTCTCTGTCTGCCTCTCTCTTCTGTCCCCTATCATCGTTTCCCTTCAAACCTATATAGGAATAGGGCAGAACGTTTATAGAAACAGAGTGGCTGACGGAGGTCAGCCAGTCTGGATAATGGAACGCAGGGTGGAGCGTATATGGCGGAGGGATTATGGATGAGCAGAGTCGGTGCGGCGTTCGTAGTGGGCGAGTTTATGGAGGTAATAGTCGCGGAGGTCGGACCAACGGTAGTAGGGGTGATTGTCGGTGGGCACGGGCAGCGTTTGCTCGCGTTCGTTGAGGAGGGCTTTGACGAGGATGTCGCCGGGGCGTCCTTTCTTCGGACGGTAGAAGATCAATTGGATGTTGCAACCCATGGGGAAGATGTCGTAGTTGCGCCAGACTTCATCGAGGCGGTCGAGGTCGTCGACACGCGCGCCGCAGTTGCCGAGTTCGAGCAGACATGCAAGTGGGAGCACGCACACTTCGTGTCCGAAGCGGAGCACGGCTTGGGTCTGGCGTGCGGTATCGGCCACTTGGATGATGTCGCGCAGCAGGTTGCTTTGGCTGAAAGGCATCAGTCCTTCGGTGAGGGGAGCATGACCGTAACTGAGATACCAGTCGACATTCTTGATGCGCCAGAGGTCGAAGAGTTCATCAGGGGTGAAGAGAGAGAGGAGTTCGATGTCCGTGTCGTGGCTCTGCATGTTGTTGGCGATGTAGAAAAGTTGACGCATGAATCCCCGGCAATCTATGCTGTCGCTGGCCCATTGCGGGTCGTTGAAGAGGACTCCCATGAGACGGTCGGGCTGGGTCCAACGCTCCCGGTTGGCACGCTGCACTTGATCGCCCTTGCGTGGCAGGCGTCTGAGGGTTGCTGGTCGGGGCGCATTGAGGTAATATTGGAATGCTTCGCTGACATCATTGTGAATGACAGCGGTTGGATTAGCAGCGGCAAACTCCTCGCATTCAGCCGTCATCGAGAGGATGCAGCGAATGACGACGGTGCTTTTGGCATCGATGTGCACCCCTTTTTTCTTGAAGATCTCCGGGAAATTCTTCGTCATGCGGCGTCCGATACCGTGATGCTGGCGTTCGCCGACGGTGGTGAGGTCACCCAGACGGTTGACTGTGGTGGGATAGAAACGTTCCAATTTCTCAAGCGTTTCCTCACCTTTTGCCGTGAGTTTGTTCTGTGCCTTAGCGCGGCGCAGGGCCTTGATGTTGTTCATATAATCACTCTCATCGAGCAGCCAGCGCGAACCATGACGGCCATAGTGGTTCATCAGATAAGGCTCGTAACCCTTCGGTGCCTTTGTCAGTTTAGCCGTAGCGGGGTAGTTATCGTAGTCGAGGTGGTTGCTGCCACAGAGGTAGGGGTTGGCAGCCATTTGTTCGCGTGCAGTGGTTTGCCCCATCAGGTTGAGG
>JAILCU010000020.1 GCA_024690405.1 Bacteroidales bacterium | reverse complement strand
GCATCGGACAAGGTGACGAATTTCTTCGATTCTATCTGGAGTCAGGGCAAGCCCGACATCGAGACTAATCAATAAGCACTTTCTTTTTTAAAAGAACAAACAGACAAACGATGAAATACGCGATGCAAGTATTTACCTTGTTGACGGCTGTGTTGTGTTTTACAGCCTGCGACGAGGATACCGCCACTATTGGCATTGTATCCGATACGGATATTATCAAATCTTATGCACAAGGCTATAGCTTCACAACCCGTTCTGTGGCTATGGATTCAGTGACGGCCAGTAGCGCTTACAGCTATCTTGGGCAAATTACTGACCCGGAGACGGGTTCTGTTGTGAAGGCCGAATTTGTGGCGCAGTTTCACACTTCGGAGAACTACTCCCTGCCTAATGTGTCTTCTATAGTGAAGAATGAGGAGGGCAAGATTGTGGCGGACTCCGTGGAAGTGCGTCTGTATTTCAGCAGCTACTACGGGGATGACAACAATCCTATGCGTCTGGCCATCTACGAATTGGATCCAGAGCGTCAGTTGGACGAGACCGCAACTTACTATTCGGACGTAGACTTGTCGGACTTCGTGGCTGAAGATGCAGCGCCGTTGACGTACAAAGTCTTCACCCCGTCAGACTATTCTCTTGATGAGAGTGAGCGGACAAGTACCTCTCATTATGACAATGTGAACATCAAGCTGCCTACAGAATTTGGCACCCGCATCTTGAATGCGGCCATCGAGCATCCTGAATACTTCGCTGATTCGTGGCAATTCACACATCATGTCCTGCCTGGCCTGTATTTCCAGCTTAAAGGCGGTATGGGTACAATGCTAAAGTTGGATGTATCAGCTTTAAACGTGCATTTCCGTTATGTGGACAATGATAGCGTTTATAACGGTATTGCACGTTTCTCGGCTACTGAAGAGGTGATACAGAGTACGAGCTTTGACAATACTGGCCTTGACGAAATGTTAAATGAGAAAGGTGACTACACTTACCTGAAAACTCCGGCAGGTATTGCCACTGAGATCACGTTGCCGGTGGACGAGGTTTTTGAAGGGCATGAGCGTGACAGCGTTTCGAGAGCACGATTGATCTTGACGCGCTACAATGCACAGACTGAGCATCCATGGGGCACGCCCTCAACCTTGTTGATGGTGAAGAAGGGGGCACGCCATTCTTTCTTTGCCAATCATCAGCTCACGGATAACGTGACATCATACGTCACTTCCTTCGAGAGCTCTTATAATACTTATACTTATGCGAATATTGCGCGGTTGCTTTCTCATCTCTTTCATGAGAAACAGGATGGCATGCGTACGGAAGGACTTACCTCGGCTGAGTGGAATGCCAAATATCCGGATTGGAACAAGGTCGTAGTGATGCCTGTGGCGGTGACGACAACGTCCAACAGCAGCACTGGTGTCAGTACACAAGTGGCTGTATTGCATGATTATTCGCTCACGAGTATCCGTCTCGTTGGCGGAAGTCAAGTGCAGCAAATGCAAGTGGTCTATAGCACTTATCAGTAAACAACGAAGAAATCTGTACTTACGAGGATTTGCTTTTTATGTGTATAACTTTTTGAAGCAGATTCATGAGTCTATGCACTAAGTGAAAGGGTAGGAGAGTGAATCCGGAAAAGTAGGAGCGATAAAAGTTTGTTTATAGCGAGATTAATATCAGAGGGCGCCCATAAGGACGCCCTCTAATGATGATTAACAAGAAGCAGGGATTCTTATTTCTTTGCTGCCGGTTTCTTTGGTGCTGCGCCCTTCTTGGGGGCGGTAGCCTTGGGCTCTTCGGCCTTGACTTCTGACTCTTTGGGTGCAGCAGCCTTCTTCGGAGCCGCAGCTTTCTTTGGGGCTGCAGTCTTTACATCGGATTTCTTCGGAGCCGCAGCTTTCTTTGGGGCTGCTGCCTTTGCTTCCTCCTTCTTTGGTGCAGACGCTTTCTTGGTCGCAGTGGCCTTTGCTTCTGCTTTAGCTGGTTCCTCACCAGCCTCCGGAGTTCCCTCATACTTATGAAGACGTGCTTGTAAGCGTGCGATTTCGGAGTCTTTGACATTGATCTCGTCGGCCTGGTTGCGAATCGTGGTCAGAAGGGCGTTGAGCTCGTCGTTCTCGATGTCGAGCGGGTAGAGTGAGTTCACACGGTTGATGAAATCGCCGAGGATATTCATATAGTTGGTGAATGCATCATAGGGAGAATCGTAAATGCCGCGATAAAAACCTACGCCCATGTTCTTTGTTGTCATGAAGCGGAAGTTGTTGGAGGCTTGGATTCGGTCCCAATCCTGTGTGATGCGTCGGTCCTTGCAGATGAGCACGCGCTCTGCCACGCTGTAGAGCTTGTCAAATGCCTCGCGCTGCATGACGTTGCCCAGCCAGCAGCTGGTGTCGCGCTCCTCGTCGTTCCACGACATGGGATAGGGCACTTCCATCGGCGCAACACTCTTGGATTTTGCAATAATCTCCGATGGAGTAGCGAAGGTGATGCCGCGTTCTTTTGCCACGGCTGGCAGCGCCTTGATGAACTCAAGGATGTTGGACGACAGCGGTTGATAGATGCCTAATGCACAGAGTTCCATGAAGATATTGATGACCTTCTCCTCCTCAGGGAGTTGGGCAATCCAATCCATGTAGGTGTCGGCAAAGAGTGGATATTCGTTCCACGAGGAGTCGTTGAATCGCAGCGAGATGTCATCAGAAAGTTTATAGTCGCGCAGCAGGAGCTTGAGGTTGGGGTTTTGCGCGCAGTGATACAGGAAGTGGGGGCTCTTCCAGCCGAGGATGTGCTTGGCACCTTCGGCGATCATTCCCTTGTAACCCATGTCGGCTACGAGCCCGCCGATATCGTCGCTATAGATAAGCGAACTGTTGCGCAACACGGTAGGCTTCTTGCCGAAGAGTTCTTTCATCTTCTTAGCCTGACGAGCCACTTCGTCACGGAAGACATCTTCGTTAGCCAGGGAACTGAGGCCGTGACTGTAAGGTTCGGCGAGGAATTCTACACATCCCGTTTCATTCAGTTCCTGAAGCAACTCGATGACTTCAGGGGCGTACTGTTCGAGCAGCTCGATGGCACAACCGCTGATGCTGAAGGCGACCTTGAAGGCTTTGCCGTAGGTCTTGGCCATTTCGATAAAGGTCTTGATGGCCGGAATATAGGAGCGCTCAGCGGTGTCTGTAATGCCGCGTTCATTTTCGTAGTCGTCGAAATAGTAATGATCCTTACCAATCTCGAAGAAACGATAGCGTTTGAGATGCACGTTTTGGTGGATCTCGAAATAGAGACAGATGGTTTTCATATAATTGGGTTTATTTGTTTCAGTGATTAATAGTTAGCTAACACTTGGTCGTAGAGCCTGCGGATGCGCTGTCCGACTTTCTCCCACGTGATGCCGTCTACCTCTTTCTTGCCTTCGACTTGGAGGTATTCGTGCAGGGCATCGTTGGTGCAGAGCGAATATATCGCATCAGCCATGGCGTCGATATCCCAGTAGTCGGTCTTAATACACTTGTCGAGGATCTCGGCGCAACCGCTCTGCTTGGAGATAATAGAAGGCACACCACTTTGCATGGCTTCGAGGGGACTGATGCCGAACGGCTCACTGACTGATGGCATGACATAGACATCCGAGTCGCGGAAGATCTCAAAGACCTGTTTGCCTTTCATGAAACCAGGGAAGTGACAACGGTCTGCGATGCCATAGGCTGCAGCCATATCAATCATCGCATTCATCATATCGCCGGAGCCGGCAAAGCAGAAACGCACGTTTTGGGTACGCTGAAGCACGCGTTTGGCTGCTTCGATGAAATACTCCGGACCTTTCTGCATCGTGATGCGTCCGAGGAAGGTGACCACCTTTTCTTTGCGATCTTTGTAGGGAAGGCGCTGGTCTACAATTTCCTGCAATTCGGGGGCGAGGGGATAAACAGCGTTGTGCATGGCAAAACACTTGGCGGGATCCTGACCGTAGTGGTTGATGACCGTTTGCCGCGTGAGTTCCGAGACGCACATAATGCAGTCGGCATTATCCATACCGTTGCGTTCGATGCCATAGACCGTAGGGTTGACATTCCCGCGTGAGCGGTCAAAGTCTGTCGCATGCACGTGAATCACCAAAGGCCGTCCGCTCACCTGTTTGGCGTGGATTCCTGCAGGATAGGTCAGCCAGTCGTGGGCATGGATAATATCAAATTGCTCGGTGCGCGCAACCACTCCGGCAATGATGGAGTAGTTGTTTATTTCCTCGGTGAGGTTGCTTGGGTAGCCGCCGGCAAATTCCATGCACCCCAGATCGTTGACATGCATGTAGTTGAAGTCGGCGTAGATGTGATCGCGATAGCGGTAGTAGTCGTCGGGTGACATGATGTTACCCACGCGTTGTTGCACATAATCGTAATTGACGTCGCGGTAAGCAATAGGCACGGCATTCATGGCAATAATCTTGCAGGCCGAGCGGTCTTCGTCTCCAAAGGGTCGCGGCAGGCACAGCATTGTATCCATGTCGCCTAATGCATGCAAACCTTGCGATATACCATAGTTGGCGGTGGCCAGTCCACCAAATACATGGGGGGGATACTCCCATCCAAACATGAGTACTTTCATATTCGTGTATAGGTTTTGAGGTTTTGAGGTTTTGAGGTTACGGGTGGAACGGAGGAGGAGG
>JAILCU010000100.1 GCA_024690405.1 Bacteroidales bacterium | reverse complement strand
CCTGCGCAGTCTCGGTTCATTGACACTCGACCTGCGTTGCTACGATGTCTTCAACACCAACAAAAACGGTGGCATCATCTACGGTATCCGTGAGATCACCGTCTACAACCCCGCCCGCCGCACCTTCAGTCTCGACCTGACGTGGAAGTTCAACGAGGCCCGCTCGAAGTATCGTGGCTCTGGTGCAGGTGAGAAGCAGAAGGCAAGAATGTAGACATACAGAGCAGTTCTGCGTCTCTGAATGAAAGCTATTGTGGCTTCATACGCCTTCACTCTTCGCTATCCACACCTTGTGCGAATGGCTGCCACGGATGGTGATGCCTGAGTTGGGGTCGTCAACGATTTGTCGAAGGTCTTTCGAGGCAGCAGAACGGCTCTGGTTGGTGGCATTTGTGTAGTCACGGAGCATCATATAACCATTCTTTTCAATAATGGCCTTGGCCCTTGCCAGTCGTTCTTCACGGCTAAGCTTCATTTTCTGTGGCTCCTGAACGTCTTCACCACGCTCAAAGCTGGCCACGCTGTTCAAGGCCTGCAACAGCCTTGCGTCAGGTTTGAAGTTGATGCTCTTGATACAGACATGCCTGTACTTGGTCTTCGGATCGCCATCAGTGTCTTCCATCTCGGCCCTTTCCGACGGGCTGGTCTCATCGAAGCCCAGTGACAGCGAGAACACGCCCAGACCGTCAATCTTGATGTTATGACCCATAGGCATCCAACTCGCCATCACTGACACCAGTGCATCGAAGACAGCCCGAATCGTGCCTTCGCCGAAACTGCCGGCATAGTCGTGCATGTGTCTGATCACCGTTTCGTAGTCGTGCAGCGAGTACGGCTGCATCTTCGGGAAAACTATCCTTTTTCCGTCCGACATCTCATTGGGGAGCTCCTGTAAAGTGTATTTTACCATGTTCCTTATTGATTTTGTTGTAAACACATTATATATTTTTCTATCCTTCTCTCTATTTTATGTTTCCGCACCGTAAACACATGTTTCCCGCCCTGAAACATGTGTTTCCGGTCCTGAAACTTATGTCCCACGCCCGGAAACATAAACTTTCGAGATGCAAAAATACTTTTTTTTCTTCATTCCACAAAATCTGCTAATGTTAATTTTGCTGTAAATGTAGCGTTATTTTCGTAATTATCACTATCTTTGCCGATAGTTTAAGTGTATATTGTTTTACGCATTATGATTGACCAGATTATTGCTTTTAATAAAGAATTCGTGGCGCAGAAAGGCTACGAGAAGTATCTTACCGACAAATACCCCAACAAGAAGTTGGCGGTATTGTCATGTATGGACACCAGACTGACCGAACTACTCCCTGCTGCACTCGGCCTGAAGAATGGCGATGCCAAGATCATCAAGAACGCAGGTGGTCTGGTGATTTCCGCTTTCGACTCAGCCATGCGCAGTCTCATTGTT
This sequence comes from Bacteroidales bacterium, assembly GCA_024690405.1. Taxonomy (GTDB): domain Bacteria; phylum Bacteroidota; class Bacteroidia; order Bacteroidales; family Bacteroidaceae; genus Physcousia. The sequence goes on along the minus strand of JAILCU010000100.1, from coordinate 3,142 downwards.
GCTATCTATGAGTTAGGAGTGGAGGAAATCATGGTGGTGGCCCACTCTCATTGTGGAGCCTGCCACATGAGCTACAAACACTTCCACCACGAGATGATAGCTCGTGGCGTGACGGATGAGACACTTGAAACCATCCGAAAATGTGGCATCAACTTGGATCATTGGCTCGAGGGTTTCAAGGACACGCCCGAATCTGTCCGCAAGACCGTTGAGACCATCAAGACCCACCCACTTGTTCCCAAGGACATCGTGGTTAGAGGCTTTATTATTGACTCTGAGACAGGCGAATTGGAAGAGATCAATTGATTCGCCCAAGAGAAAAATGCGAATGGAATGAAGTGGACGGTATTATCAGATAATCGCACGAATGACAGCCTGCTCCAGTCGGAACATGGTCTGTCAAATAAAGGCATATTCACATACACATTTCTTCACCAGCCATTGCACTGGCGACAAAGCCTTTGCTACTCTCAAAGCCGTGATGGGCGAACTGCTTCACGCCATCAATGCTATCCCAGCAGCTCCTTCAGCTTATTGATATTGCTACGCGAGACGGGAATGGCGTCGTGGCTATGACGCATCACAAGCTGCATGGCGCGAGAATTGGAGGATATTTGCTCCACCTGGCCAAGATTGACCATAAACGCACGATGGCAACGCACTATCATGGCATAAGCCTGCAGCGTGTCTTCCATCTGTTTCATCGTGGTACGGAGCATATGGGTATAAGCCACGTTATCTTGCAGTTGGCAAACCTTTACGTAATTGCCAACGGCCTCAATATACAGCAGGTCGGAAATATTGAGGCAAACATGCTCGTTGGTTGTACCCTCAAGTGTTATCTGTGAATCCTGCAGGGTGCTACCCTCCTCTATTATTTTAGAATACTGGCCAGAATCCTGCAATTTCTTCAGCTGTTCGTTCAGCTGCCTGGTTTCCTCCAGCTCTGCAGCCAGATAACGGCTACGGAACTTGAAGCGCCAGTAAAGGCCAATGGCGAAGGAAAGGAAGGCGATAATCACCAGTGTTTCCAGATAATTGCTCAACGACAACTTATTGCCTTCCACTAACTCACTCATCGCAAAGTGGCGATAGAGGCAGATAAGCAGCGACACCAAAGGCGTATTGATGCATTGAAAGCGAAGATTACGGCTGATGATATAGCTGACGCCACGGTCATAGCGACGAGGCATACGGACAACATATCGCAGAATGATCTCCGTCAGAAGACAGCTGAACAAGCCCAATGCGAAGATGCTCAGTAAATGAATATAGGCCTGCCATTGCCACACTTCGAGTCCGAAGGGCTTGAAGATGGCCAGCGCCAATACGATAAAGGCGCAACTGACAAAGCGGATGCTGATAGTTTCTTTATGACCTTTGTCCATACTGCCGACAAAAGTACAAAATAATTCATAATTCATATTTCATAATTCATAAATATTTTGCGCCACTCGTCATTTTTTGGCCACTTCATCCCACTTTCACGCCCATTCGTCACAATACCGTGCAGAATATCCCAGATATTTGGAGGGGGCGTTTTTACCTTATACCTTTGCACCCAGAAATGTTGAACAAAAAAAAGCAAAAATATGAAGACAAAAGATTTTTCAAAGAAAGTGCTAGTGGCACTGACCATGATGTTGACGCTTGCAATGAACGCCGAGGCACAGAAGTCGACCCAAGACCAGCGAGTGATGGAGTTTCAGACGGTGATGGCCATAACTGGCGAAAGGCTACGGGTAGGCGAAATGGAGTGTATCGACGAGTCGCAACATATGGGCGAAGGCCGTCCCATTCGTGTAATAAGGTTAGAACTAAAAAAACAATAGAAGAAATGAAAATCAGATTAGAGAAACTACAAGACTATCGCGAAGTAGAGAACCTAACTCGCAAGGCATTCTGGAACGTCTATCGCCCAGGGTGTACAGAGCATTATGTGCTCAACCAGTATAGAACCAATCCCGACTTCATTCCTGAGCTGGATTTCGTGATGGAGGAGGATGGAAAGATTATTGGCCACGTGATGTTCTCCAAAGCCGAGATAACTCTCTCCCCCTCGGGGGAGACGGAGGGGGGCCGTTTCCCTTCATGGACTTTTGGCCCCATCAGCATTCATCCAGACTACAAACGCAAGGGCTATGGTTTGAAGTTACTCCAGTATGCGTTGGAGAAAGCCAAAGAGACGGGAATTGGTTTGCTTCAGATGGAGGGAAATATCGAGTTCTATCGTCATGCAGGTTTCGACCTCGCCAGCAAGATGAAGATTCACTATCATTCAGAGCCGAGGGAGTCGGAAGTTCCGTATTTCCTTGCTTTGGAACTGATTCCCGGCTACTGGGGCAACCGCGAGGGAACCTATTGCCCGCCAAAGGGCTACTTCGTTGCTGATGAGAATCCAGAGGCTTTCGAGGCTTATGAAGCTTCATTCCCTGCTAAAGAGAGAGCCTTGCAACCTGGTCAACTGCCTCAGTTCTGCCGAAGTTGCGGTATGCCCCTTACTAAGAATGAAGACTGTGGCACAAACGCTGACGGCAGTACAAACTATGACTACTGCCAATATTGCTATAAAGATGGTCAGTTCCGGTCGGTGGTGTTCGATAGTAAGGCCATTTCGTTTTGAACTAAAAAAATAAAAGGTATGAGACACGAGATTATTGAATTGCACGATGTGCAGATGATTGGCATGGCCAAAAAGATTGCCTTTAACGAAGCGAAGGAAGAATGTCCTAAGTTCTGGGGGGAGTTTGTTGAAAAGATAATAAGGCCAGTATTTTTTGAGAAGCAAGAACCCAACGCTTTTCAAAAAGCAGCCATCGACAATGGCGTTGGTGAGTTCGGACTCTGTACTTGCGACATCCCCAATCACAATTGTGCTACTTGTGCTGAACAGAATTTTGGAAATTGCTGCAAAAACACGTTTACTTACGTCATTGGCGGTATTTATAAAGGTGGCGACGTACCTGAGGGTATGCAGCTCTTCCCCATTCATAGCGGAATGTGGCTGAAGATGCATTTCGATGGAGGCATGAAAGCTTTTCAGGAGCAGTACGAAAAGTTCCATAAGGAATGGATACCCGCACATCCTGAGTACAAATGGACCCCTAATTCCTGTTGTATGGAGTGGTATCAAGGAACAGAC
>JAILCU010000019.1 GCA_024690405.1 Bacteroidales bacterium | reverse complement strand
ATCACTTATCGCGTCTATGACTTCGGACGCAAGGACGAACACGGTAACCCGCGCGAACTGCACATTGAGCAGGCCAAAGATGCCATCGACTATCAGGTGTGGCCTGCTTACCGTACATCTTACGACAGCACCAAACCCGTCTCACAGCTCATCAATTGCCCGCATTTTGTGGTGCACCGCGTGGTCGTACAGGTGGCCCAGCAGATCGACTTCCATTGTGATTCGTTCGTCATCGTGGTCTGTCTGTGGGGCAATGCCAACATCAACGGCATCGATATCCATCAGGGTGAGACCATCCTCGTACCTGCGAGTGAGAACATCCTCTATATCTTCGGCAACGCCACCTTCCTGACGGCCACAATGCCGTAGTTTCTATTTCAGTTACTTGATTGCCTTAAACTCTTCACCCTTGTCCTGAATGACCTTTAGCAGGGCATTGACGGCGGCGAAGGGCCCGACGAAAACACTTCCAACACAAAAAGGGCCGACACCTTTGAAGTGCCAGCCCCATTTTTTTTCACTATTCACTCTTCACTATTCATTAGCGAAGCGTAGCGAGCGCTTAGTCTTTGTCAAGGTCTGCGCCGCCGTTGCCACCGCTGCTACCGCCCGTGTTAATCACCAAGCTCGAAGCCTGTCCGGGCATCGCAAAGCTACCGGTGTACACACCCTCGCTCTCGGTCAGCTCGATCTGCGAACCATTGATGGTTGCGGTCGGTGTCTCACCCTCAGCCGGCGTGATGCTGATCGCCACCTCGTCGTCCTCGTTGAGGTTGCTACCCGAGGTCACAGCATTACCGTCCTTGGTCACGCTTGCGCTACCGCTACCGCTGGTCGAGATGCTCAGCGCATACCCCTCCGCGGTCTCTGAGCCTGTCGAAGGAGAGCCCGTCGAAGAGCCGCCCTGCTGACCCTGATTGTCGCCGCTCTGACCGCTCTGCGAGCCGCTATTGCCACCCTGACCACCGGTCTCGGTTCCTGAGCCTGTCGAAGGAGAGCCTGTCGAAGAACCTCCCTCGGCCTTCAGTTCGGCGATGGCCGTTACTATCGGCTTCAGCGTGGTCAGCTTCTTGGTCTTGCCGTCGATGGTCACGGTCTGGGTGTCGATGATGTTGCGGAACTCCAGCGAACAGAACTCCTCCTTGAAGCGGCGCGAGGTGATGTTGTCATCCTCCACACCGTAGGGCAGGAAGCGGATGTGGACACCCTTCACCACTTCGTTGGGGTCGGCACCTTCCATGGCGGCGACGTCGGCCAGGGGCTTGTTAACGCTGCACGTGGGCAGGAACGTTCCCAGAGGATCGAGTCGCACAGGCACACCCTGCGACACCAGTTCGGGCAGACATTGCGTGATTTTCTTCAGCACGCCCTCAATCAGGTCTCGGCCGTAGATACAGCCGTGGTCACTCATGTGCTTGGCGAAGCCCTTCAGACTCAAAGTCGCCTGCACATCAACTTCGGGATAGTACTTGCCGTAGCCAGAATTCTTCACGTTCTTGTTCTGGCGCAAGTTAATTCCCATCTTAATCTCATTTGTAGCCATTTTTCTAATGTTTTTTATGGTATTGGACTACTAAGTGCGACCAGCTGCATCGGGTGGCCGCTTCCCGCATTAAATAACCACTCTTGATTACGCTACAAAGATACAAAAATTTATCGAAACCACCAAATTTTACAGCCACTTTTTTTCAAACTTTTTTGCCACATTATATACCCTCATACTATACACCCTTTAGTATGATACCAGAGGGCGTTTAGTCAAACACTTGGGGACGGTTCTTTTTTGTTTGACAACAAACTCGCGCCACCCGGGTCAAACAAAAAAGAACCGTCCCCAAGTGTTTGAGCGGGCTTTCATCTCGGGGCGATTGTTGAGAGATAGTACTCGCCGAAGTCCTTGCAGCCCGGGGGAAGTTGGTGATGAACCAGGGAGGGCAACACTTGTTGGAGTTGGAGGAAGAGACGCTCGCCGGGTGCATCGCGATCGGGATACATGTGGAAGGTGAGCGAGAGCGACGAAGCAAGCGACGTGAGCAGTTCCGCGTCCTTCTTCGTGAGGAGGGTGGCGGAGGGAATGGCGATGGCCTTGTGACCGGCGGAGAGCATGGCCCAGCAGTCTGAGCAGCCCTCGGTGATGTAGAGGTCCTCGCCAGGACGGAGCAGATTGAGTACCGGCAGATTGTAGATGCCGCATTGTGAGCCAACGGGGAATCGGAAGCGGGGCATAGCACCTTTGATGAGATTCCTGTTCTGTATGCCAATCAACTTGCCTTGTCGGTCAAAGTACGGCGTCTGCAGCCACGGTATACCACTACGGTCTTTCCATGAAGTGAGCCTACACCAGCGCACAACCCTCGGATCAATCCTACGCTCCTCAAAGAGGAATCGTCGTGCTTCAGGCGAAAGCCACGGCCGCTCGAAGTATCGCTCATATCGACTAGCGTCGAATAATGTCTGATGGCTGATGTCGGATGTCTGAGGCTGATACTCCGTCAGGATGATGCAGTTCTCGTCGGCAAGCCATTTGCAGGCTTCGCGGAAGCCGAGACTGAGATGCCGCATCACGAGGTCGATGGTGCCGCCGCTGGATCCGCAGACAAAGCAGCGGAAGCTATTCCGGCGCACCGAAAACGACAGACTCGCGTGATGATCGTCGTGAAACGGGCAGAGGCTCTTGTGCCTCACCACCCGGAGTCCGAGTCGCTCCGCGACCCCCTCTATCGGGAGATCGCGAAGCTTCTGAATTTCATATTTCTCCATCACTATTCACTTTTCATTATTCATTATCCCTTCAGGTATTCTTCCGTCTTGGTATACAGTCCTGTCTGGTTCGAGTAGGTGATGAACTTGCGGAACACCCATTGACTCAGTTGTCCTTTGGTGCCCTCCTTGCTCTTTCCGCTTTCCACACGGAGCGCTTCCAGCTGAGCCTCGTTGAACGTGTCGGGCAGGCTTTCGAGCATGTTCTTCGGGCCGCGACGCTGGGCCTCACTCACCTGGTCGGTGGCTTGGCTGAACATGTCGGCAAAAAGGTGCATCTTCGACCACAGGTCATGGTAGACGAGCCATTCCACGAGTTCACCCATGGCCCGTGTCCACGTCTGGTTGTTGAGTGCCCACATCACGCAGCCCGCTTTCCAGGCATTGACAAGTGCGCGCTTGGAGATATCCCATAGGTCGTCATCGTCGGTCAGATCGGCCATCGTCGCCATGTCCTCGGCCATCTTGTCGATCAGCTTGTTCAGCGGACGGATGATGTAGCGACCCTTGCAGATGTCGAGCCGCGCCAGGTATTCTTCCAACTTCTGATAGAACTCGTCGGTATACTCGCCCACGCGGGGTATTTTTCCCTTGCGGCCTCCACGCGGCTTGTGGGAGAAGACGATTCGGCCGAAGGTGCCGTTGAAGAGTTCGCGCTTATAGAAGGGACGTACGGTAACGGGTACGCCCGACATTGTGATGTTGGCACGCATAACGGGGTTGCCGGTGACGCCGTCGACCGTGGCACGCAGGGCTCCGGCTTTCGCCTTGTCGAAGATATTACGGAATGTCTTGGAGACCTGCTTGTGGCTGCCGCACAGCTGGTCGGCCATCTCCACCTCGGGCAGGTCGAAATACTGAGTGCGTCCGCCCAGCTTTTCAAGGGCTATCGCATTCTTGAGGAAGGCCGGTTTGGTGGTGTCGGCAGGAGGGAACCAGATGGCAATCGTAGGACATACGGGTGTGTCCTTGGCGTTCTTCTTGGCCTGGTAGAGATTCGACCAGTCTTCCAGTTTTTTGTATTCCGCCTCGTCGTGGCGGGTGAAGTCGCGGCAAATTGCTTTCACTAAATCGGTCAATTGGCCCTTGTTGTCGCCCGAACAGCCCACCAACTGGGCCATCATACCGCATGTTTCCTTCCAACTGCGGTCGGGATACTGAAATTCTGCGCCGCTGATGTGCGCACCAAGAGAGGGGAAGAGCATCGGAACAAGGGGTTCGTGCATGTCTTCTGAGGCCTGCGTGAGCAGGAATTTGATACATTCTGTGCCTTTTCCGAATTTCGGCATAGCGGGCGCAGTCGCTTTACTAATATCGTATTTCATTGTAAATCAGCTTCTTAGATGATTATTGACTGGCTTGTCATTACAATTACAGTTATTACAGTTTTGTTTTTGAGGGGTCAAATCCCTTTTCTTTTGTATATAACTATCTATATATCAATTAGTTATGAATATTTATAAGGGGTGTTTGACCACCTTATTATTAATTGTAATAACTGTAATTGTAATAGACTCACTTTTCTTTATTCATTATTCATTATTCATTTTTCATTCCCTACAAGGCCCTCCAGCGCCCAGAGTAGTTCATTCGCTACGTTGCTGGCATAGCGTGCTACGCTAAAGTCCTTGTCGACCTTCATCGGCTTGAGGTTCGGGCGGTAGG
>JAILCU010000065.1 GCA_024690405.1 Bacteroidales bacterium | reverse complement strand
CTTTGTGCGACGGGATTCCGAGAAGGAGTTCACCATCCGCTACTTCACCCCGATGGCCGAGGTGGAGCTGTGCGGACACGCCACTATCGCCTCGTTTGCACTGATGCACCGCAAACTCGCTCTCACCGGCCGGTGCCTCTGTCACACAAAAGCCGGCGATATCTATGTTGAGGCGGGACCGCGGGTGTTGATGCAGATGACCACGTCTGAAGTCCTGAAAACCATTGAGGACACCGAGGAGGTCTATCGTGCGATTGGTATTTGCGACTACACCCCTACCCTGCCGGTGATGATTGTCTCGACTGGCTTGCCCGACTTCATGATTCAGGTCGGTGATGTTGAAACGCTCAATCGTCTTCCTCTTGATATGAGTGCCATCAGCGCGGTGACGGAAAAGCACAACGCCGTCAGCTTCCACGTCTTTGCTTTCGGCAACGACGGCCACACCGCCCACGTGCGCGATTTCGGGCCGCTGTACGGTGTTCCCGAGGAGTCAGCCACCGGCACCGCCAACGCCTCCTTGACCCATTATCTCCAGCAGAACGGCTGCATCCCTGCAACGGGAGACTTCTCCTTCCTGCAAGGCGAGGCGATGGGCCGCCCTTCAGTGGTTGCCACGTGCGTCACCCCCGACGGCACAATCTATGTCGGCGGCACCGCGGCGGTGGTGGCGGAGGGGGAATTGCTATTCCGATAGCTATGTTTACATTCGCTTTTGCAAAAGTCAATCCGCAACTCAAGCAAAGGTTTGTGTTGCGGAATTTTTTTGTAACCTATCATAAAATAAAGAAAAATTTGTATTTTTGCAGCCGTAATGAAATATTGATGTGGCATGAGCAAAACGACAATGGGAACCAAACTTCCTAGAAAACTGGAGCAAAAGATGCAAACGGTTGGCGAGCAGATCAAGCTGGCCCGCTTGAGACGCAATCTCAGTATAGCACAGGTTGCTGAACGGGCAACTTGCTCTTCACTGACTGTTGCAAGAATCGAGAAAGGCATTCCGACGGTGTCCATCGGAATCTATCTGAGAGTGCTGTATGCCTTGCAACTTGACGACGATATCCTATTGTTAGCGCAGAAAGACGAGTTAGGAAGAGCCTTGCAGGATCTTGCATTGAAACATCGCGAACGCGCATCGAAGAAAGTATAGAGTATGAAGACCATCTATGTTTACGCGGATTTTGATTGGCTGACAACACCAATGCTGGTGGGCGAATTGGGCTATGAGTCGCTTCGTGGATCGGATAGCTATGCCTTCAAGTTTGATGACAACTGGCTCCGACAAAATGGGAGCCTCTTTCTCAGTGCTGACATCAACAATTACCCAGGTCAGCAATACACCCAGCCCGGTCGCAATATCTTCGGCTGTTTCAGCGATGCATTGCCCGACCGATGGGGCCGCTTGTTACTGAACCGCCGCGAGCAGATTATGGCAACAGAAGAACAACGGCCTGTCAGAAAACTCTCGTCGTTCGACTATCTCATGGGCATTGACGACTTCTCACGCATGGGTGGTTTCCGTTTCAAGACCGACCAAAATGGCGAGTTTATCAACTGTGACAGCCATCTCCGAATCCCTCCTTTGACTGACCTTCGTTCGCTGGTTGCCGCCAGCATGGAAATCGAGAAAAGCGAGGAACAGAACCACCTGCCCGAAAAGAAATGGATTCAGCAACTGGTCCATCCGGGAAGTTCATTGGGAGGCGCACGACCCAAAGCGGGGGTGAGAGACTTGGAGGGGTGCCTTTATATAGCCAAGTTCCCCTCTCGCAACGATGATTACGATGTGTCGCTGTGGGAGCACTTGAGCCATCTGTTGGCAAAGAAAGCGGGGGTTATTTCCGCTGAGACAAGCATCATCCCCACGGGCGACAAACACCACGCCTTGCTCTCCAAACGTTTCGACCGTACCGCTGATGGACGGAGAATCCATTTCGCGTCATCGATGACCCTCTTGGGACTCACCGACGGAAGCGATGCACAAACGGGCAACGGTTATCTCGACATCGTCGATTTCATCCTCCAGAACTGTTGTAAGGTGGAAGAAAACCTGCGGCAACTCTACCGCCGCGTGGCATTCAACATCGCCATCGGCAACACGGACGACCACTTCCGCAATCACGGTTTTCTGCTCACTCCACGAGGTTGGACGCTGTCGCCCGCTTACGACATGAATCCCACCACCAATGAGTACCAAAGCCTTCTTATCACCTCATCAACCAATAAGGCCGATTTGAATATTCTACTCGAAGCCTCCGAGGAATACATGATTGGCAAAAAGGAAGCCGCCAGGATTATTCAGGAGGTTGCCGCTACGGTAAAAGATTGGCGAAAGATGGCCGCAACACTTGGAATCGCGAAACGCGAGATGGAGCTGTTTGGTAACAAATTAGGGTGATATCCCGCAACCCAGGCGAAGGCTTGGGGTGCGGATTTTCCCAAAAAATCCCCGACGGTTTTGAGGAAATTATGATTTGTTATCTATCAGGAATATTTGACATATATATTGATCCTTCACAATAATATAAGATTATGGAAATCAAAGCAGTAAAATTCAGAAAAGAGGGTTTCTACACCCAGCCTTTTGTCATGGGCGGCGAAGAAGGCCTCGACAAATTCGACCGCAACATCCGCTATCGTAGCAGCTTGCAAAACTACCTCATCGACAGCGGCAGCGAGGTGATTCTGGTGGATACTGGACTTCCCACCGGCACGCCCGAGGAGGCTCCTGACGAGAACTCGTTGGCCTTCACCGGCAAGGACATCTGCAGCTATATGGAGGCCTTCGAGGCCCTCGGCTACCAACCCGAGCAGGTGACCAAAATCCTGCTCACCCACAAACACGCCGACCACAGCGGTGAGCTGAAAAGCTTCCCCAACGCCAAGGTCTATGTCAATGCCGACGAGATGGACGCTGTCGAGCTCCAGGGACTTGGAAATTTCGTTCCCGTCAGTTTCACCGACGGCCCATATTACAACTTCCCCGACAGCCAGAAAATCCACGACGGCATCTACCTCATCAAGGCCAAAGGTCACACCAAGGGCAACAGCATCATCGTGGTGGAAAACGACGGATTGTTCTACATGCTTCATGGCGACATCACATACGTGGACGAAGCGTTGTATGAGAACAAACTCTCCGTGGTTTTCGACGACCTGCCCGCCGCCCGCGAGACGCAGGACCGCATCCGCGAGTTCATCCGCAACCATCCCACCGTCTATTGCGGCACCCACACCCCGCAGGGTTACGAAAACTTGGAGGCCAAGCGTGTGATGGACCTCGACCACCCCGTGCCGACCGTCCTGGCCGAAGTGGATTTCTCCAAGCAGGAGGCCTCCGGCAAGTACGTCTGCTCCATCTGCGGCTATGTCTATGACCCCGCCGAGCACGACGGCGTGGCCTTCGAGGACCTGCCCGACGATTGGAGGTGCCCGAGATGCAGGCAGGGGAAGGAGAAGTTTAACAGGGCGTAAGGCAACTGCATTCCGTGGGATGCGCTGGCGGAGTTTTTCAAGAAGAATTTACAGGCATTGATGATACATTTAGATAAATCGGAATTTAGTTATAATCTACATTAGGAATGAAAAAAATACTATTAATGACTATGGCTTTATGGCTTTCCATGAGTGCAAATGCGCAAAACAGCATTCGTCTTATCCGCAATGCCACATTGAGAATATCGTATGCAGGAAAGGTAATCCTCGTTGACCCCATGTTGGGAGAGAAGGGTACAGAGTTCTCGGTAATGAAGGTAAACAACAACCCGCGTGTAAATCTTGTGATGCCTGTCAGCGAGATTCTCGACGGCGTGGACTTCACCCTGCTCACCCACACACATTTCGACCATTACGATAGCGTGGCCATCCACACTATCAGCAAGGATATGCGCTGGTATATTCAGCCAGAGGATGAAGACGTTGTGGTCCGAAGGGATGGATTCCGAAAGGCTGTACCCGTTATAGATAGCGTCACAACAGACGGCATCACCATCATCCGCATACGCGGACATCATGGACGGGGAAAGGTAGCAGAGAAGTTCGGGCCCAGTTCCGGCTATGTCCTCAAAGCCAAGGGACACCCAACGGTCTATGTCATGGGCGATTGTGTGTGGGAAACAGAGACTCAGCAGGCTGTCAGCCAGCATCATCCAGACTATATAGTGATGAATACCGGCGGGAATATCGTCTTGCCGCTATCCCAGACGGACGGACCGCTGATTATGGATGAGATAGAGGCTGTCGGAATGATAAAGGAGTGCACTGAAACGACTCGTTTTATTGCCGTCCACATGGATGCTGTTGACCATTGTCAGACTTCACGTAGCATCCTTCGCAATCAGGCTGAGCGCGACCACATAGACATGAAACGTCTGCATATCCCTGAAGATGGAGAAACAATAACTCTACGCTAAATTCCAATTTAGCAAACAATAAACAAATACGAATATGAAAAAGATCATTGTGATATCTACGAGCCTGCGTCATGGATCAAACAGCAACATGCTCGCAGAGAAGTTTATAGAAGGTGCCAAAGCAGCAGGAAACGAGGTGGAGAAGATCTCGCTTGTGGGCCAGAACATCCAGTTCTGCAAAGGTTGCATGGCTTGTCAAAAACAAGGACGTTGCGTCATCAAGGACGACGTGAACGACATTATGGCAAAGGTGCTGAAAGCTGATGTCATCTGCTGGGCTACACCTATCTACTATTATGAAATGAGCGGGCAGATGAAAACACTCATCGACCGCATGAATGCGATGTATGAGCAGGATTACCAGTTCCGTGATGTCTATCTTCTGACTACGGCTGCAGAGGATGAAGCCGAGACCCCCAAACGTGCAGAGACAGGACTGACGGGCTGGATAGACTGTTATCCAAAGAGTCGTCTGGCCGGTACGCTCTTCTGCGGCGGCGTGAACGAAGCCCGTGAAATTGAAGGCAATCCCAAATTGCAAGAGGCTTACGAACTTGGCAAGCGCGTGTGAGGAGGATATGGAATATAAGACGTTGAATAACGGCCTGAAGATGCCGATGGTCGGGCTGGGTGTCTATAATATCTCTGAGAGAGAAACCCAGAGAGCTGTGGAGGATGCCATATCCGTAGGCTATCGGAGCATCGACACGGCTGCTATGTACTATAATGAGAAAGGTGTGGGGGATGCTGTTCGGGCATGTGGCGTTCTTCGCGAAGATTTGTTTATCACGACAAAGATATGCGATTCCTGCTTTACGAAGGAGGAAACCTTGCGGAGTGTTGACCACTCCATGAAACTCCTGGGGCTTGACTATGTGGACTTGATGCTTATTCATTGGCCCGTAGGCAATCCTACCGTCATGTGGCACACGCTCGAAGAACTCTATCGTCAAGGTATGTTCAAGGCCATTGGCATATCAAATTTCTATCCAAACACCTTTCCGAAGATTGTGGAAGATGCCAAGGTGATACCTGTAGTGAACCAATGCGAGACCCATGTGCTCTATCAGCAACGTAAGATGCTGGAATACCTGAAACCCTACGACACGGCTCTGGAAGCATGGAGCCCGTTGGCTGAAGGTAAACACGGCATCTTCAAGAATCCCACCTTGGTGGCTATTGGCGAGAAATACGGTAAGACATCAGCACAGATAGCCTTGAAGTTCTTGGTTCAGAACGGTATCATCGTCATCCCAAAGACTACCCACAAGGAAAGGATGAATGAGAACATCGACCTTTTCGACTTTACCCTCTCTGATGATGACCTGCAAGCCATCCAACGCCTCGATACGGGCAGGAATGTGACGGGCTGGCCGTCGGATGCTTTGAAGTATGAAGTATAATGCTAAGGAAATATAAACAGATAAATCGGAATTTATCTATTCGTTATTTTTTCATAAATATCATTTAATTCCGCAACAAATTGTGAAAAATCTCGCAGAGAATTCGTACATTTGCACCACTCATCAGAGGGTACTATAAAAAAGGAATAGTGCTGGATAAGATGGCCAACCCCGCAAGGCAAGGCAGCAAATCTTAGCCAGCACTATTTCCGTTTGTGAAACTAATAAAAAAACAAGAAGCATAGTCTTCTGTTCATTTTGTTCGATTATCTAAAACTCAAAAAGTTGTAGAAGAAATGAAGGATACGGAAAGAGATAGCATCGACTTTGGAAAGTCGAAGATTGGGCCGTTGTTTCGCAGCATCTTCTTCCCAACTCTACTATCAATGGTCTTCACTTCGTTGCTCACTGTGGCCGATGGCATCTTTGTTGGACAGGGTGTGGGCAGCGATGCGCTGGCGGCTGTCAATATTGTGGCACCTTTGTTTTTAGTGACAACAGGCATAGCGTTGATGTTCGGCGTAGGAGTATCGGTGGTGGCCAGCATCCATTTGTCGCAGGGCAACAACAAGGCAGCCGATATCAATGTGACACAAGCCCTTGTAGTGGCTCCGATGCTGATGGCTATTCTCTCCGTTATTCTCTACTTCGGGCGGATCCCATTCCTGCGGGTCATGGGATGCAGCGATGCGTTGTTGCCACTGGCCTTGCAATACCTCATCCCACTTCTCCCCGGGTGCGTCTTCATTCTTATCGAGACCATCGGCTCTTTCGTTATCCGCTTGGATGGCTCGCCACGTTTTGCTTCTGCCGTAGGCATTGTTCCCGGCATCCTGAATATCTTTCTCGACTGGCTGTTTGTGTTTCCGATGAAGATGGGCATTGCCGGAAGCTCCGTAGCCACAACGGTCTGTTGTGCCATTGCTTCGGCAATGGTTGCCTGGTATATGCTCCGTCGAAGTCAGTCCGTCCGACTATATCGGCTCAAGCTAAGCCGCACCAGTCTTTATCTGACGGTTCGCAATATCAGCTATATGTCGCGTAGCGGTTTTTCGTCGATGCTTGGAGAACTGGCCATGTCCATGATCATGCTGACAGGCAACTATGTCTTTATCCGATGGATGGGCGAAGACGGTGTGGCAGCCTTTAGCGTGGCCTGCTATCTCTATCCCATCGTTTTCATGGTCAACAACTCGGTGGCTCAGTCAGCCCAGCCCATAATCAGTTTCAACTATGGTGCCGGCAAAGAGGATCGTGTTCGCGAAGCCTTCAGGCTGAGCCTTCGCACCGCTGCCATCTGCGGACTGTTGGCAACGGCAGTCCTCACGCTCGGCGCAACACCCCTGATTAGTTTTTTCCTTCAGGCAGGAACCAAGCCTTACGAGATAGCAACGGCAGGACTTCCGTTGTTTGCCGTCTCTTCCGTGTTCTTTGCTTTGAACATAGCCATCATCGGATATTATCAGTCCATCGAGCGGAACGGGCGGGCTACGCTTTACATGCTGTTTCGTGGTCTGTTTTTTCTTGTTCCTGCTTTTATTCTGATGCCTCAGTTGATTTTTCCACAAGGCATGTGGCTTGCCGTTCCTGTTTCAGAATGTCTGACACTGGGTGTAA
>JAILCU010000057.1 GCA_024690405.1 Bacteroidales bacterium | reverse complement strand
ACATTGACCATAATAGGTATCAAGACTACCGATGTATTTCATTTCGAATTAAACGTATAAACGAAAGAAAATGGAAATAGCAAATTGGTTTATGGGTTT
This sequence comes from Bacteroidales bacterium, assembly GCA_024690405.1. Taxonomy (GTDB): domain Bacteria; phylum Bacteroidota; class Bacteroidia; order Bacteroidales; family Bacteroidaceae; genus Physcousia. The sequence goes on along the minus strand of JAILCU010000057.1, from coordinate 36,901 downwards.
CGAGAAAGGTATAGAGCAGCTCTCGCCGGAGCAGCGATGTGCCTTCTTCTCTGAGTGTGGAAAGAACTGTGTGATTAGCAGCGGCACGCTGTCTGTTTATCAAAAGCTTTATGAGAATGCTCAGGGCAATATGGACACTTTTTTTCAGATGGCTGATGAGTTGCCTGGTGTGAAAGGAGAAGTCATCGAAAAAGGACGCACCTATCGCCTTGTATTCTTGGAGTGTACTTGCTGCTTGCATAAAAAGGGATACGTCACGACACCACTGCTCTGCGAGTGTTCACGCCAAAGTGTGATTTATTCACTGCAAAGTTTGTGGAAAGACAAGCACTTCACCGTGACGCTTTGTCATTCCATCTTACGTGGCGCAGCAGAGTGCGAAATGAAAATAGAGGTGGGAAGAGCATGATTCTTTGAGTATAACGAAACATTATTATAAATCGAATAATGAAAATGAAGAAAGCACTCGTCGTTATCGATATTCAGAACGACATCACCAAACACTATCGTGACATCGTTGAAAGGATCAATGATGCCATCGACTGGGCTGTAGCAAGCGGCATGCAAGTCGTTTACATCAAGCATAACAACCTGTCGGCAGCAACCCGCACTTTCAGGCCTGGTACGCATGGCGCTGAATTGGCACCCGAGTTGAAGATTGTTTCGGACCACATCTTTGTGAAGACCAAAAGCAATGCTCTGACCAGCGAAGCATTTGTGGCCTTCATAGAACAGAATGATATTAATGAATTCTATATCGTCGGAGCCGATGCCACAGCCTGCGTGAAATCAACATGTTTCAATATGGCCAAATCAGGCTTTAAGGTACATGTCCTTTCCGACTGCATCACCAGTTATGACTTGAAGAAATTGCCCGAGATGCTCGCCTGCTATGCCAGTAAAGGATGTGAGGTCAAAGCACTTGAAGAATGAGCCACTAAAAAAAGTCGGACGTTTCATTCGTTAATACTTGTTTATCACTCGCAAAAAAGTAGTCTGATTTATTGGTGGTCCGAAATGATAGTTGTATTTTTGTGAAGCGAATCAAGGAGCGTTGCTTCGGGCAGGTTGCCGCAGAGCAGACAAAGACCTGTGAACTCAAGAATACAGATAGTGAAGCTTACGGCTTACTGCTTACGGGATGCCGTTCGTGCGCTGGTGCGTTCTCGGAGAAGAAGTCGCTCATCAAAAGATAAACAAATAACATCAAGATACCTCAATGAACTGTACAATCATTGTCATAGAAACAATCGTGATGACCATTGCCTTTACGGCGATGATTATGATTCCGCTGGTGAAGAATCCCGTCTGGTGGATTCATGACTATCCCAAGGATATTCAGGAAGCGTATTTCAAGACGCATGAGCGCGTGCCGTCGGCGTTCTTCTCGAAGACGGTTCTCTTGAAGAAAAGCGGTGCCATCGTCTTTGCCCTCCTGCTGATGCTCGGGTTGATGAAACTGGCCGGAGCCTACGATTTTTGGTCTGCTTTTGCACTCAGCTACGGCATCTGGCTCTTCATCGATTGGTACGACTGTTTCTTCCTCGACTGGGTGCTTTTTGCCAACATGAAGTCCGTCCGGCTCCCGGGGACAGAGCACATGGATGCAGCCTACCATCAGAAAGGCTATCACTTTGTGCAGTCTCTCTGGGGCATGCTTATCGGTCTTATCCCCTGCCTCATAGGGGCGGCCTTATACACCTGGCTCATAGGTCTCTGAGAATTGAGGGCATTGGTACACATCCACGGTCAGGGCGGTAGTGCATCAGAGACGGAGCACTACAGGATGCTGTTCCTTGATTGTGAAGTAGAATAGTCTGCGTGAAATCAACATGTTTCAATATGGCCAAATCAGGCTTTAAGGTACATGTCCTTTCCGACTGCATCACCAGTTATGACTTGAAGAAATTGCCCGAGATGCTCGCCTGCTATGCCAGTAAGGGATGTGAGGTAAAAACACTTGAAGAATGCATATAAATAATGGAATCCGAACGAATTATATTGCGCCCTTGGCGCGAGAGTGATGCCAAAACACTGTACAAATGGGCATCAGACCCGGAAGTGGGACCGCGTGCAGGTTGGGCGCCACACAAGAGCGCGGAGGAGAGTCTGGTGATTATCCGTACCGTATTCCATGATGCCACCAACACTTGGGCTATCGAACTAAAGGAGACCGGCGAGGCCATTGGCGCGATGGGTTACGGACCTTCATGCGAGTGTAACTTGCCTGCTCGCGAAGGGGAGCCGACTATCGGCTATTGGGTGGCTAAGCCTTACTGGAATCAGGGCATCTGTACGGAGGCGCTGCGCTTGATGATAGACCATATTCGACAGACAACAGATATCAAATCGCTTATCAGCGGTCATTTCGTTGATAACCCTGCCTCAGGCCGCGTGATGGAAAAGTGCGGATTCGTACCTACAGGCGAGACTTGCATGGATGTGAATATGTATCAGGGCGAGAACAGGCCAATCAGAGTATTGAGATTGGAATTATAAACAAAAATATTGCAAAGGAAAGTATGACCCTTCGACCCTATATCAAGTCTGATGCACCCATCATCCTCTCGTGGATTGCGGACAGAGCGGCCTTCCGCAAATGGTGTGCTGACAGATTGCCCGTCTATCCGCCACGGCCGGAGGACATGGACGTCCAATATGCCACTGATTGCATTTTCCCCTTTACGGCCCTTGACGACAACGGGGAAGTGGTGGGGCACCTGATGCTCCGCTATCCTGACGCCTCCAAAACGCTTGTCCGCCTGGGCTTTGTCATCGTCAGCGATGAGTTGCGGGGCAAGGGCTACGGGAAGCAGATGCTGCAACTCGCCATCGAGAAAGCGAAAAAGGAGTTCGGCGCAGAGAAGATCACCCTGGGCGTCTTCGACAATAATCCGTCAGCCTTGCATTGCTATGAGTCTGCAGGATTCAAGGTAGCAGGTGCGGAAAAATATGTGATTGACGGCGAGGAATGGAATAGCCTGGAAATGGAAATCAAATGAAATGGCAGGAGGTGAAGAAAAGTATTTTCTTGGCAGAAAGTAAGGGCTATGTCATTTTTTTGTTGTACCTTTGCGCCCGAATTTAAAGTTTAGAAGCATGATCACAGTCTCCAACCTCGCCATTCAGTTTGGCAAACGCGTCCTCTACAAGGATGTCAACATGAAATTCACCAACGGAAATATCTATGGCGTCATCGGTGCCAACGGGGCCGGAAAATCGACGCTCCTGAAGGCTATTAGTGGCGAATTGGAACCGAACAAGGGTACCATCGAACTGGGTCCGGGCGAGCGCTTGAGCGTGCTGTCGCAGGACCACTTCCAATATGACGACAAGACGGTGCTCGACACGGTGCTGATGGGGCATACCACCTTGTGGGATGTCATGCATGAGCGCGATGCGTTGTATATGAAAGAGGATTTCTCGGACGCCGACGGCATCCGCGTGGCGGAGTTGGAAGAGAAATACGCGGAAATGGGCGGTTATACCGCTGAGAGCGATGCGGGTGCACTGCTGAGCGGCTTGGGCATCAAGGAGAAGAAGCACCAGATGCTGATGCGCGACCTCTCGGGTAAGGAGAAGGTGCGCGTGATGCTGGCAAAGGCTTTGTTCGGTGAACCGGACAACCTGCTGCTCGACGAGCCGACCAACGACCTCGACCTGGACACGGTGCAGTGGCTGGAGCAGTATCTCTCGGAATTCGAGCACACGGTGCTGGTGGTGAGTCACGACCGTCACTTCCTGGATGCCGTGTGCACGCACACCGTGGACATCGACTTCGGCAAGGTGACTTTGTTCGCCGGTAACTATTCGTTCTGGTACGAGTCGAGCCAGTTGGCCCTGCGCCAGGCGCAGAACCAGAAGGCGAAGGCCGAGGAGAAGCGCAAGGAACTGGAGGAGTTCATCCGCCGTTTCTCGGCCAACGTGGCGAAGTCCAAGCAGACGACTTCGCGCAAGAAGATGCTGGAGAAACTCAACGTGGACGAGATTCAGCCTTCGACCCGCAAATATCCCGGCATCATCTTCACGATGGAACGCGAGCCAGGCAACCAGATTCTGGAGGTGGAGGGCCTGAAGGCAGTGGCAGAGGACGGCACGGTGCTCTTCGACAACGTCTCGTTCAACATCGAGAAAGGGCAGAAGACGGTGTTCCTGAGTCACGATCCACGCGCGATGACGGCTTTGTTCGAGATCATCAACGGCAACCGCGAGGCGGAGGCGGGTACGTATAAGTGGGGACTCACCATCACCACGGCCTATCTGCCGCTCGACAACACGGAGTTCTTCCAAAGCGACAAGAACCTGGTGGACTGGCTGATGCAATACGGCGAAGGCAACGAGGTGTTCATGAAAGGCTATCTGGGCCGCATGCTCTTCTCCGGCGAGGAAGTGCTGAAGAAGGTGAATGTGCTGAGCGGCGGCGAACGGATGCGCTGCATGATTGCGCGCATGCAACTGAAGAATGCCAACTGCCTCATCCTGGACACGCCCACGAACCACCTCGACCTGGAGAGCATCCAGGCCTTCAACAACAACCTGAAACTCTACAAGGGCAACATCATCTTCGCCTCGCACGACCATGAGTTCATCCAGACCGTGGCCAACCGTATCATCGAGTTGACGCCGAACGGAACCATCGACAAACTGATGGACTACGATGACTACATCTCCGATGACCGCATCCGCGAGATGAAGGAGAAACTCTATGGCGAGGTGGAGAACTGACGGTAGCACCTACACCTTATTATATATATAGGGACCGACTAAAAGAAGGAGGTGAGGATGAAGATTGGCACGTTTTTTGCAGGCCGTAAAGCAAACAAAAAACAAAAAACTATTATGGCAGAAGAATTGAAAGATAAGGAAGAGATTCTCAACAACGAGGAGAATCAGGAAACAGTACAGGCGGCTGACGAACCCAAGGCTGAGGGACGGACCGACGAGAAGACGGAGGAACTGACTCCGGAACAGGACGGCGAAGCCCAAGGCAAGGCTGAGACCAAGGACAACGAGGCGGAAGAGGGTGAGAAGACACCCGAAGAACTGCTGGCGCTGGCACAGGCCGAGATTGAGGAACTGAAGACGCAGGCGCTGTACAAACAGGCGGAGTTCGAGAACTACCGCCGACGCACCATCAAGGAAAAGGCTGACCTCGTGCTGAACGGCTCGAAGTCGGCGGTCACAGCACTGCTGCCCATCGTGGATGACCTGGAACGTGCACTGCCCTCGATGAAGAATGCGGAGGACGTCAAGGCTGTGGCCGAAGGCGTGGAACTGATCTACCAGAAGTTCCTCAAGGCACTGGCCGGACTGGGCGTGAAGCAGATGGAGACGGAAGGCAAGGACTTCGACGTGGATATGCACGAGGCCATTGCACAGGTCCCCGGAGTGCCCGATGAACAGAAAGGGCGCATCATCGACTGCGTAGAGAAGGGCTATACCCTCAACGATCATGTCATCCGTCACGCCAAAGTGGCAGTCGGCATGTAAGGAAAGGAGGTCATTATGGCAGAACAGAAGAGAGATTACTATGAGGTCCTTGGCGTCGCAAAGACTGCTACCGAGCAGGAGATCAAGGCGGCGTACAAGAAGATGGCCATCAAATATCACCCTGACCGCCAGGGCGATAAGTCGGAAGCGGAGAAGAAGGAGGCTGAGGCCAAGTTCAAGGAGGCGGCCGAGGCCTATGACGTGCTGCACGATCCGCAGAAGCGTCAGCGCTACGACCAGTTCGGCTTTGCCGGTGTCAGCGGCGCCGGCGGTGGCGGCTACCAGAACATGTCGATGGACGACATCTTCTCGCAGTTCGGCGATATCTTCGGCGACCTGTTCGGCGGCGGTTCGTTCGGCGGCGGCTTCGGCGGCTTCGGCGGTTTCGGCGGGAGTCGCGGAGCACGTAAGCAGCAGCACCGCGGCGGCGACCTGCGCCTGAAAGTGCGGTTGACGCTGAAGGAATGCGCTACCGGTGTCACCAAGAAATTCAAGGTGAAGAAGAAGGTGACCTGCAACCACTGCCACGGCAGCGGCACGGAGAGCGGCAGCGGCGACACGCAGACGTGTCAGACCTGTCACGGAACGGGTTACGTCCTGCGCTCCCAGCGCTCGGTGTTCGGCATGATGCAGACGCAGAGTGTCTGTCCGGACTGTCAGGGCGAGGGCACCATCATCAAGAACAAGTGTCATCTGTGCGGCGGAACCGGTGTGGTGACGGGCGAAGAAGTCGTGGAAGTGAAGATCCCCGCCGGCGTGCAGGACGGCATGGTCCTGAACGTACCGGGCAAAGGCGACGCCGCCATCCGCAACGGCGTGCCCGGAGACATACAGGTGTTCATCGAAGTGGAACAGGACAAGGACTTCGTGCGGCAGGACAACGACATCATCTACAACCTGCTCATCGACGTGCCCACAGCGGCCCTGGGCGGCAGCGTGGAAGTGCCCACACTCGACGGAAAGGTGAAACTGAAAATCGACCCGGGCACGCAGCCGGGCAAGGTGCTGCGGTTAAGAGGCAAAGGTCTGCCGGCACTGCAGGGCTACGGCTACGGACAGGGCGACGAGATCGTGAACATCTCGGTGTACATCCCCGAGATGTTGTCCCGCGACGAGAAGGAAGCCTTCGAGAAGATGCAGAAGAGCGATAACTTCCGTCCGAACCAAAGTGCCAAATCGAAGTTCTTCAACCGCTTCAAGCAAATGTTTGACTGATGACTTACGAACAAACAATCGATTATCTATACCACGCAGCCCCGTTGTTTTCAAACATCGGGGCTGGTGCCTATAAGGAAGGTCTGACGACGACGCATCGTCTGGACGAACACTTCGGACATCCCCACCGCCGTTTCCGCACGATCCACGTGGCCGGCACGAATGGCAAGGGCAGCGTCTCGTCGACGCTGGCTGCCATCCTGCAGTCCGCTGGTCTGAAGGTGGGGCTGTACACGTCGCCGCATCTGGTGGATTTCCGTGAACGCATCCGCGTGAACGGTGAGATGATCCCCAAGGAGCGCGTCGTTGATTTCGTGGAAGAGGAACGCGCTTTCTTCGAACCCCTGCAGCCTTCGTTCTTCGAACTGACGACCGCCCTGGCTTTCCGCTATTTCGCAGAAGAGGAGGTGGATGTGGCCGTGGTCGAAGTGGGGCTGGGCGGACGTCTGGACTGCACGAACATCATCCGCCCCGACCTCTGTGTCATCACCAACATCTCCTTCGACCATCAGCAGTTCCTGGGGAACACGCTCCCGCTGATTGCTGCCGAGAAGGCGGGCATCATCAAGGCGGGCGTGCCGGTGGTCGTCGGCGAGACCAACGGGCATGCCGATGTCCGCGACGTGTTCGTGCAGACGTTCACGGCGCGCAATGCCGGCGAAGAAGACGGGAGCGGTGCATCGGGACAGAAGCAGGGCGAAACGTCGGACAAGCGTCAGGGGACAGCGGACGTTGTGCTGCGCTTTGCCGACGAAGAGAGAAAGCATCAGGGGACAGCGGCCGTGGCACTGCGCTTTGCCGACGAAGAGACGTTTGATGCGGTGGACTGTCAGTTGAAGGGCGAGTATCAGCGGGCCAATCAAGCGACCGTTCAATGTGCTGTCGATGAACTGCGCAAGCAGGAGTATTATCGCGGGCGTCTGACAGACGAAGCGGTTGCCAAGGGCTTTGCGCATGTCTGTGAACTCACGGGGCTCGAGGGACGTTGGCAGCAGTTGAGGTCGGCGCCGGTAGTGGTGTGCGATGCCGGACACAACGAGGCTGGCATCACTTACGTCGCCCGTCAGTTGGAAGGGGAGGTCAGTCGGTTGCGGCGGCAAGGGCGCGGCCGCCTGCATCTTGTCTTCGGCATGGTCGGTGACAAAGACTATGCGCGGGCGATGGAACTGTTGAGCCGGCTGAACCCGGACTACACCTTATATTATATTACGCAGCCCTCGTGCAAGAGGGCGCTGCCCGCTGCAACGCTGGCAGACACACTCCGGGCGAATGGCCGGGCGTGCAGCGTCTATCCCTCGGTAGCGCTGGCCGTGCGGCAGGCCATCAGCCATGCTTCGGCTGACGACTTTATATTTGTGGGGGGATCGTGTTATGTTGTCGCGGACTTGCTGGCTGATTGGGCTGCAGTGCGTGGCTGATGAGGGGCGGGGCGGCTTGGGGGCGATGCGGACGGGGGCGCTGACTCCCCCTCGCCTGACGGCGAGGGCACGGCGGCCCGAAGGGAGAGGCGGCACGCAAGAGGTGGCCGCCTTTTTTGTGGCTGCCTTTTTCGTGGCTGCCTTTCGTGGCCCGCTTTTGTGGCCGCCGTGCGTGGCCGCCGCTTTCGTGGCCGTCTTTTTCGTGGCCCGCTTTCGTGGCCCGCTTTTGTGGCCGCCGTGCGTGGCCGCCGCTTTTGTGGCCGCCTCTTTCGTGGCCCGCTTTCGTGGCCGCCGTGCCCTCGCCGTCAGGCGAGGGGGCGTCAGCCGCTCATGGGCATAAACACCGGCGCGCATAAAAGGGGGTGGCTTTTATGCGCGCCGGTGTTTATGATTGCTTGGTGCCGTTGAGCGGGTTGCTTGGTGCCGTCGAGCGGGTTACTTGGTGCCGTCGATTTTCGAGATCTTTTCTGTGGCGAAATCGATGGCGTAGTACACTTTTTTGGGTTTCAGGTACTTCTTGAACTCGGCTGTGTATTTCTTGCGGACGGCGAGTTGCTTTTCTTCGCTCGCGAGTTTGGCATCGAGCAGTTGGCTGGCCTGACCGTCGGTGAGGGTGCCGGCCTTGGCGGCAGCGCGATATTTGTCTTTGACATCGTCGTAGATGTCGCCCGCCTCTTTATTCTCTTTGAGGAACGCCATGAGGACAGGGCTGAACTTGGCTTCGGTGGCCTTGTCGAGTTTGAGGTTCTTCATCGTGTAAGCGTAGCGCTTTTCCACTTTGCTTTGTGCTGAGGCTGTGGTTGTGACGCCAAACATCAGGATGGCGGTCAGCATGGCAAAAATAATCTTTTTCATTTGCGTTTTTGATTTTGATGTTGATAGTATGGGTCTTTTTTCTTGCCTTGGGCAGGTTGTGGATGGTTGGGGGCTTGTTGCCTGCCTTGGGCAGGTTGTTGATGGTTGGGGGGTTGTTTCTTGCTTTTGACAGGTTGTGTGGCGGAAGGTTTAAAACCGAAGAGTTGATTGAGCAGGTCGGTACGTCCGATGCGGTGCAGTTCGGCTTCGATGGCGCGGCGGTCTTCGGGTTTATACCAGAAGAAAAACATGCGCTGCGCCTTCTTCTCGGCAGGCGTTCGTGCCACGAAGACCGGTTCCAACGTATCGGGGTCGTAACCCGTAGCCCACATCGTGGTGGCGGTGGTCATCGGCGTCGGGGTGAAATCCTGCACCTGTTCCAGTTGGAAGTCCAGTTGCTTGGTGATGATGGCGAGTTCCGCCATGTCTTCGGCATGGCAACCGGGATGCGAACTGATGAAGTAGGGGATGATCTGCTGGCGCAGTCCGCTTTCGCGGTTGATCTGGTCGAACAGTCTCTTGAAATCGTAGAACAGCCGGAAAGAAGGCTTGCGCATGAGCCTGAGTACCCGGTCGGAAGTGTGCTCGGGAGCCACTTTCAGGCGTCCGCTGACATGGTGGCGGATGAGTTCGCGCGTGTAGTCCGCCGCTGCACGGTTGAGCGCATCGTCCTTCCAATCGTGGAGGAGAAGGTCGTAGCGGACACCGCTGCCGATGAAACTCTTTTTGATATAAGGGAGGGCGTCAACCGCTTTGTAGATCTCGAGCAAAGGACGGTGGTCGCTGTTGAGGTTGGGACAGATCTGCGGATGAATGCACGACGGGCGGCGGCACGTGGCACAGGCTTTGGCGTTGCGTCCGCGCATGCCATACATATTGGCCGAGGGACCGCCGAGGTCGGAGAGATTGCCTCTGAAATCAGGGAGTTGGGCAATCTTTTCCACTTCGCGGAGGATGCTCTCCTTGGAACGTGTCATGACGAACTTGCCCTGATGAGCCGAAATCGTGCAGAAGGCACAACCGCCGAAGCAGCCGCGATGAAGGCATACGGAGAAACGGATCATCTCGTACGCCGGGATGCGTTTGCCCCGGTATTTGGGGTGAGGCAGGTGCGTGTAGGGAAGGTCGAAGGAATGGTCGAGTTGTTCCGTCGTCATCGGAGGATAGGGCGGATTGACGACGACCCATTTCCCGCCCGTAGGTTGTATCAGCCGTTGCGCCTTGAGCCTGTTGCTCTGCTCTTCGATATGATGGAAGTTCTCGGCATGATGACGCAGGTTGTGGAGACAGTCGTCGAAACTGTGCAGCACAATATCCTCTTCTCCGATGCCCCCGGGAATGGTCTCTTCGGTGTCGTGGAGCGTGACGGCTTGCGGCAGGTCGCAGACCGCCTCGCGCAGGACGGAAGACGTGAGCATGGAGTTGCCCTCTGCATCGTAGGCCAGAGAGGGGTGTCCGCTCTCAACCAGATTGAGCGAGCGGCGGACCAGTTCGAGGACGGGTTGCTCTCCCATTCCGTAGAGAATGGCGTCGGCCTGACTGTCGACGAGGATGCTGGGGCGCAGCCGGTCCTGCCAGTAGTCGTAGTGCGTGAGCCGCCGCATCGATGCCTCTATCCCGCCCAGCACGACCGGCACATCGGGATAGAGTTGTTTGACAATCCGGGTATAGACGATGGTGGGGTATTCGGGGCGCAGGTCGTGGCGTCCGTCGGGAGAGTAAGCATCCTCAGAACGCAGACGTCGTGCAGCGGTATATTTGTTGACCATCGAATCCATACACCCGGGAGCCACGCCGAACCACAGACGCGGACGCCCCAGCCGCGTGAAGTCGCGGAAGTCGCCGTGCCAGTCGGGCTGGGGGATGATGGCAACGCGCAGTCCTTCGGCTTCGAGGAGCCGTCCGATCACGGCGGCGCCGAACGAGGGATGGTCGACGTAGGCATCTGCCGAGAGCAGGATGACGTCGGCTTGTTCCCAACCGCGCAGGGCCATTTCCTTGCGGGTTGTCGGCAGGAAGTCGGAGAGTAGGGGAGTGGTGTTCAAGGAGGATGAAGAGAATGGAGTTGGCGGAGCCCACGGCTTGCCGCGGCTGTGGTGGAGCGTGTTAGTTTCGTTGGAGTAGGCGGTCGAGCAGATTCTTGTTGATGGCACGGATCTTCCGCTGTTGTGCCTTGATATCGCCGGTGACCTGGTCGTAGATATCCTGAATGTCCTTGAGAATAGGACCGGTCGTCTTGTCAGCCTTCTCGTTGACCACCACGTTCAGTCCTTTCGGCACGAGGCGCACCTCGATGTCCTCGCCTGCCTCGGCCGGTTCGCCGTCGTAGTGGATGACACCGGGTTGTGCGCGGTGGATATGGAGCGAACTGCACTGAAGGGTGCGGACGTGCGAGTTGGTGTCGAGCGTCTTGTTGATCATCTGCATCACCACTTGCGGGGCATTGAGCATGTTGAACGGTTCGATGATCGTCACGTCGAGTAGGCCGTCGCTCATGGACGCCTGCGGAGCGATATAAAAGTTGTTGCCGTATTGCGAGGCGTTGCCACAGGCGATGAGGAAGGCCGTGTAATGCTCTTCCTGTCCGTCGATCACCAGTTCGTAGGTCTCGGGCTCATAGGACAGACCGCCCTTCAGCGTATTTTCGATATAAGTCTTCAGTCCGCGTTTGCCGCTGCCTGCAAACTTCTCGCTGATAAACGCATCGAATCCCATGCCGCAGGTGCAGAAGAACGGGATCCCGTTGATGAGGCCGTAGTCAAGCGCCTTGACGTCGCACCGGGAAAGGACGCGCAGCGCGCCGTCGGGGTCCATCGGGATCTGCAAGTGGCGCGCCAGTCCGTTGCCGCTGCCCATGGGGATGATGGCCAGTGCCGTATCGGTATGGCACAGAGAGCGTGCCACCTCGTTGACGGTGCCGTCCCCTCCGATGGCTACGCACACATTGACCCCTTCCTCGGAAGCCAGATGAGCCACTTCGGCCGCGTGACCTTTGTGCTGCGTCCAAGTAACTTCCCATTCGAAGCGGTCTCTGTCGAGGAATTGCGGCAGCGAATCGATAATCGGTTGCTTGTCGCGCGTCCCTGAAATGGGGTTGGCAATGAACAAAAGTTTCGTCTTGCTCATAGATTATCTGATATAAACATTGCACAAAAATAAGTAAAAAAACTCTATGCCCTGTTATAAAGCAGCGAAAAAAACGTTTAAGTGTACATTTTCGTGAGAAATGTGCATGAAATATTGAATTTTTGTGTACCTTTGCCGCGTTTTAGATGAATATACCTATTATATATATGGGAATTTTACAAGAAAGATTGGCTAAATACGATCGCCCTCAGAAATATAAGGCGTTAGGTATCTACCCCTATTTCCGTGAGATAGAGGGTAAGCAAGGGACTGAAGTTATCATGGAAGGCCACCGCGTGCTGATGTTCGGCAGCAATGCTTATACCGGTCTGACCGGTGACGACCGTGTCATCGAGGCCGGCATCCAAGCCATGCGCAAGTACGGTAGCGGCTGCGCCGGTTCGCGTTTCCTCAACGGAACGCTCGACCTGCACGTGCAGTTGGAAAAGGAACTGGCCGCCTTTGTCGGCAAGGAGGAAGCGATGTGCTTCGCCACAGGTTTCACCGTCAACAGCGGTGTGCTCGGCGTGCTCACCGACCGCCACGACTATATCATTTGCGACGACCGCGACCATGCCAGCATTGTGGATGGCGTTCGCAACAGCTTCTCGCAGCGCCTGAAATACAAGCATAATGATATGGCCGAACTCGAGGCACTGCTGCAGCGCTGCCCTGAGGATGCCGTCAAGTTGATTGTCGTGGACGGTGTGTTCTCGATGGAAGGCGACTTGTGTAAACTTCCTGAGATTGTTGCCCTGAAAAAGAAGTATCCCGGTACGGCCGTGATGGTCGATGAGGCCCACGGTCTGGGCGTCTTCGGCAAACAGGGTCGCGGCGTCTGCGATTACTTCGGTCTGACCGATGACGTGGACCTGATCATGGGCACCTTCTCCAAGAGTCTGGCCTCGATCGGCGGTTTCATTGCTGCCGACAGCAGCATCATCAATTACCTCCGCCATCACACGCGTACTTATATATTCTCTGCTTCCTGCACCCCAGCCGCTACGGCTGCTGCCCGCGAGGCATTGCACATTATCCAGAACGAGCCCGAGCGCATCCAGAAGTTGTGGGATGTGACGAACTACGCGTTGAAGCGTTTCCGCGATGCCGGGTTTGAGATTGGCGATACCGAGAGCCCGATTATCCCGCTCTATGTGCGCGACGTTGACAAGACCTTCGCCGTGACCAAGATGGCTTTTGATGCCGGTGTATTCATCAATCCCGTGATTCCCCCAGCCTGTGCGCCCCAAGATACGTTGGTGCGTGTGGCCCTGATGGCAACGCACACGAAGGAGCAGGTAGATGAGGCCGTAGAGGCACTGACAGGTGTCTTTAAGGAGTTGGAAATCATAAAATAGCGAATTTGTCGCTAAAAAGTTTGGTCGTTTCGTAAAAAGGTGCTACCTTTGCACCCGCAAAACAAAAGATGATAGCCGCCAACGCTATCAAAGGGCTTGAAAAAGTCCGGAAGTTGCGTCCTTAGCTCAGTTGGTAGAGCAATTGACTCTTAATCAATGGGTCCAGGGTTCGAACCCCTGAGGGCGTACACAATCAAACAACCGAGACGTCGGTCTCATGCGTCCTTAGCTCAGTTGGTAGAGCAATTGACTCTTAATCAATGGGTCCAGGGTTCGAACCCCTGAGGGCGTACAAAACAGGTCCTTTCACGATAAAGGTCCTGTTTTTTTATACTATTCTTCTAAAAAATTGTCAAAGGGCATGCTTTTTCTTAGAAAAATTTGCACATAAAAGAAAAAACTCGTATCTTTGCAGCGCATTTCAAGAAAGGGGGCAGATGAAGCCCCGAATTTTGACAACAAACGACTTTTTAGTCATATTAATTAACATTTAAGGTAAAAAGGATTATGTTTGCAAAAGCAGGTGAAATCGCAGGTGCTGTCTGGACAGCACTCAACGAAAACGGCGCTATGAGCGCTAAGGATCTGAAGAAGGCTGCTAAGGCCAAGAGCGAGAAGGACCTCTATCTCGGTCTGGGTTGGTTGCTTCGCGAGGACAAGCTCAACGTGGAAGGCGACGAGAAAGACCCCGTCTTCAGCCTCAAGTAATTTGAAAGAGACAAAACTTCTTAAGTAATCCCCTGCAAAAACTTTTTTGCAGGGGATTTTTGTGCGTTTTATAATCTATTTATAGCCTCACGAACGAAAAAGAGCCCCGCAATTTTGGTGGGCCGTTAACTTTTTGTACCTTTGCGCCATGAAAAATATAAGGAACTTCTGCATCATCGCACATATCGACCACGGTAAGAGCACTTTGGCCGACCGTCTGCTGGAACGGACGAACACCATCCAGGTGACGGAAGGGCAGATGCTGGACGATATGGATCTGGAACGGGAGCGTGGCATCACCATCAAGAGTCATGCCATACAGATGATATATGAGCGCGACGGGCAGAAGTATATCCTTAATCTCATCGATACTCCGGGACACGTCGACTTCTCGTATGAAGTGAGCCGTTCCATCGCTGCGTGCGAGGGGGCGCTGCTCGTGGTGGATGCCACCCAGGGCGTACAGGCACAGACCATTTCGAACTTGTACATGGCCATAGACCACGATCTGGAAATTATTCCGGTCGTAAATAAATGTGACATGCCGAACGCCATGCCGGAAGAAGTGGAGGATGAGATTATCGACTTGCTGGGTTGCAAGCGCGAGGAGATTATCAGGGCCAGTGGCAAGACGGGCGAAGGCGTGGACGAGATCCTCGATGCTGTGGTCGATCGCATCCCCTGTCCCAAGGGCGATGAAGACGCCCCGCTGCAGGCATTGATCTTTGACTCCGTATTCAACTCCTTCCGCGGCATCATCGCCTATTTCAAGATTGTCAACGGACATATTAAGAAGGGCGATAACGTCGTGTTCATCAACACAGGGAAGGAATATAACGCCGACGAGATCGGCGTGTTGAAAATGGAGATGCTTCCCTGCAATGAACTGCATTGCGGCGATGTCGGTTATATTGTCAGCGGCATAAAGACGGCTACCGAAGTGAAAGTGGGTGATACCATTACCCACGTGAGTACGATCGGACAAGTGCAGGCCATTGCCGGTTTCGAGGAAGTGAAGCCCATGGTGTTTGCCGGCGTCTATCCCATCGAAACGGAAGATTACGAGAACTTGCGCGCTTCGCTGGAGAAGTTGCAACTCAACGACGCCTCGCTGACCTTCCAACCCGAATCGTCGGTGGCTTTAGGCTTCGGCTTCCGCTGCGGCTTCCTCGGACTCCTGCACATGGAGATCGTGCAGGAACGGCTCGACCGCGAGTTCAACATGGACGTCATCACCACGGTGCCTAACGTCTCCTACATGGTGTACGATAAGCAGGGAGAAGTCAAGGAGGTGCATAATCCGGCCGGAATGCCAGACCCGACGCTCATCGATCATATCGAGGAACCCTATATCCACGCCTCGGTCATTACCACAGCCAATTTCATCGGTCCGATTATGACGCTGTGCCTGGGCAAGCGCGGCGAACTCATCAAGCAGGACTTTATCAGCGGCAATCGCGTAGAACTCCAGTTTGCCATGCCGCTGGGCGAGATTGTCATCGACTTCTACGACAAACTCAAGAGCATCTCGAAAGGTTATGCCTCGTTTGACTATCATCAGGCCGGCTTCCGACCGTCGAAACTCGTGAAACTGGACATTCTCCTGAATGGCGAACCCGTCGACGCCCTCTCCACGCTGACCCACGTGGACAACTCCGTGGACTTCGGGCGGCGGATGTGTGAGAAACTGAAAGAGTTGTTGCCCCGGCAGCAGTTCGACATCGCCATTCAAGCTGCTATCGGCGCCAAAATCATAGCCCGCGAGACCGTGAAACAAGTCCGCAAGGACGTGACAGCCAAGTGCTATGGCGGCGACATCAGCCGCAAGCGCAAATTGCTTGAGAAGCAGAAGCGAGGGAAGAAGAGAATGAAGCAAATCGGAAATGTCCAAGTGCCGCAGAAGGCGTTCCTGGCAGTATTAAAATTAGATTAAGAGAACAACTATGGACAAACGGAGAGATATTGCGCGTGAAATAGCACGCCGTTATTGCACACTAACGCCACAAGGCATCAGCACCCTGGCTGAACTACTGGTACCGTTCAAGGTCTTCAAAGGCGGCAAACTGTTGCAGGAAGGAGACACCTGCAAATATATGTATTATGTTGACAAGGGGATGGTCCGCCAATTCTATTACAAGAGCGGCAGGGACGTGACGGAGCATTTTTCCTACGAAGGCCGAATCGTCATTTGCATAGAGAGTTTTCTGAAGCAAAATCCTTCGCGCTTAATCGTTGAAGCCTTGGAGAATTCACTGCTCTTTGGCATCCCCCACGATGAGTTGCTTACCCTGGTTGAAACAGATAAAGAAATGGCGCAACTCTACCGTCGTATCCTCGAACATGCCCTCATCTCTTCACAGGAACATGCCGACAGTCAGCGTTTCGAGAACGCCACAGAACGCTACGTCCGACTGCTCAAGAGCAAACCCGAGATCATTCTGAGAGCGCCCATGGTGCATGTAGCTTCTTTCCTGCAGATGACCCCCGAGACCTTGAGCAGAGTCCGTTCCTCGCATGCTGACTAAAGCCACTATCCGTCTTGTAGTTTCCTTGCGTCAACGTAAGTTCCGGCGTCAGGAAGGATTGTTCGTCGCCGAAGGGCCCAGGCTCGTCGGCGAACTGCTTTCGGTATTTACCTGCCGTCATCTGCTGGCCACGCGTGAGTGGCTGGATTTGCATGACGTTCGGTGCAAGGGCATGGAACGGACCGAAGTGACAGCAGCCGAACTCATGCGGATCAGTTCGCTGCAAACGCCGCAGCAAGTGGTTGCGCTGTTCGAGATACCGCGCGAGGAGGCGCTGCCTTCGTGTGCGCTGAACGAATTACATCTTGCCCTCGATGGCGTTCAGGACCCCGGCAATCTGGGCACCATCATCCGTTTGGCCGACTGGTTCGGGGTGCATCATCTGTGGTGCTCGCCAATGACGGCTGACGTCTGGAATCCCAAAGTCGTGCAAGCCACGATGGGAGGAATCGCACGTGTGCAGGTGCATTATCTCGACCTGCCGGCTTTTCTGGCCTCCCTTCCCTCTGATTTCCCGATTTACGGCACGGCGCTCGACGGACAGTCCATCTGGCAGACCCCCCTGGCCAATCGTGGTATCATCGTGATGGGCAACGAAGGAAACGGCGTCACCGAGGAGGTTGACAGGCTTTGCCGGCATCGTCTGCTGATTCCTAACTATCCGCCCGAGCAACAAACGACGGAGAGCCTGAACGTAGCCATGGCCACCGGCATCGTGCTTGCCGAGTTCCGGCGCCGCTGCTCGCTCTCAGTGACTCCGCCATAGCTCCTCTCGGACCCTCCAATACGCTTCTAGGGCTACTACAAAAAAACGTGACACTCACATCAGGTCGCACCGCCCCTAACATCAGGTCGCACCGCCCCTAACGACTTGACGTTCGTCCCCTCGCTCCACGACAGGTTGCTTTGCACTATTTTATTAAATCACTTTTTATAAAAGACATCTTTGAAAAGCTTCACTCATGCCGCCCCGCTTTCGTTCTGATTTTTGCCGGTTGTTGTCCGTATTTTTGTGCGGGCTGATGCTCTCTTGTGCACCAGAACGTTTTCTCCGTGAGGATGAGTTATTGTTGGACCGCGTGAGCGTGAAAGCAGATACCACAGGTCTGCCTACCTCCCAACTGAGCGGCTACGTCCGTCAGCATCCAAACTCCCGCTGGTTCAGTTTATTCAAGGTTCCGCTTGGCGTCTATTGTATCAGCGGACGGGACAGCACGAAGCGCATTAACCGTTTCTTCCAACGTATCGGTGAAGCTCCGGTGGTCTTTGACAGCACTCAGGCAGAAGGCGGACGCCTGAACATGCAGTCAGCCGTTCGCAACCTGGGTTTCTTGAATGCCGATGTAGAACTGGCTAAACGCCAGCGGCAGCATAAACTGGCATTGGAATATCACATACATACCCACGAGCGTTATCTGGTCAGTGAGATTCGCCGGCAGATCGATGATCCGGTGATTGACTCTTTGGTCGAGGATGTCATGGATGAGACGATGCTTTATGTGGGGATGCCTTTTGATATCAACCGGCTGGAAGCCGAACGGAGCCGTCTCACTTCTGTCTTGCAAAACTCGGGATATCAGCGGTTTAACAAGAGCTTTGTACGCTTTGACGCAGACACTACCATCGGCAACCGGCAGGTCGCTCTTACCCTTCGCATCCCTCTGTATCGTGAATCTGTAATGGATTCCTTGCGGGTGCATCCCCGCTATCATATCGGTAAGATTTCTTATCTGACTGATGTGGAACGCACTCAGTTGTCCGCCGATACCGCCATTGACAGCGTTTTCGTAAACGGTTCGTGTTTCTATCAGTCGGGCAAGGGGGTCTTAAATCCGTCTTTTGTCTTGGCGAAGTCCGAATTGCATCCGGGGCATCTCTATCGTGAGAGTGATATTCAGTCGACTTACAACAACCTCTCCTCGCTTTCCGCCATTTTGGGAGCTAATCTTTCGCTTGAACCTTCGGCCCAACGGCCCGATGAACTCGATGCTTACGTCCATCTGCTGACCGCCAAGAAACACGCTGTATCTGCCGAACTTGAAGGCACCAACTCCGCAGGCGACCTTGGGGCGGCAGTCGCTCTGGGCTATCAGAACCGCAATGTCTTCCGTCGGTCTGCGATGTTCTCGCTGAAAGTGCGCGGCGCTTTCGAAGCCATCAAGGGTCTTGAGGGTTACGCCGACCAGAACTATATAGAATATGGCGTCGAGGCAGACCTCAATTTCCCCGAGTTCCGCTTTCCGTTCCTCTCGCGCACATTCCGCCACAGCATCAAGGCACAGAGTATTGCCTCGGTGATGTACGATTCGCAGGACCGTCCGGAGTTCCATCGCCGCGTCCTCACCGGAGCCTGGCGCTATCGCTGGAACCGCTCGAACATGAAGGTGCAGCACCGTGTTGACTTCATCGATCTGAACTACGTCTTCATGCCTTGGATTTCCGAGACCTTCCGCAAGGAATATCTCACGGACAACAGCAGCCGTAACGCCATCTTGCGCTATAACTACGAGAACCTGTTCATCATGAAGATGGGGTACAATTTCTCTTATACAAGCGTGCCCCCTTCGGCCCAGGGTTCGGCTTACGGACAAAATGCCTATAGCGTTCGAATAGGCATAGAGTCCTCGGGTAATCTGCTCTACGGCATCTCGAATCTCTTCAATACCCAATATTCACAGGCCCTCAATGCTTATACCTTGTTCGATATAGCTTATGCAGAATATGTGAAGTTCGATTTTGACTTTGCCAAGAGTTTCCGCTTTGACGACCGTAATTCCATGGCTTTGCATTTCGCTTTTGGCGTTGCTTATCCTTACGGAAATTCTACGGTGCTGCCCTATGAAAAGCGCTACTTCTCGGGCGGTGCCAACAGCGTGCGCGGTTGGAGCGTACGCGGTTTGGGCCCCGGCAGTTTCAGCGGTTCCGACGGCCGCGTTGATTTCATCCGTCAAACCGGTGACATGAAGTTAGATATGAGCATGGAATGGCGCAGCCATCTGTTCTGGAAGATTGACGGGGCCGTATTTGTAGATGCCGGTAATATCTGGACCTTACGCAGCTACGAGGAGCAGCCCGGTGGACAATTCCAATTCGAAACCTTCTGGAAACAGATTGCCGTGGCTTACGGCTTGGGATTCAGACTCAACTTCGGTTACTTCATTCTCCGACTCGATGGCGGCATGAAGGCGGTGAACCCCTCATATACCACTTCGAAGGAACATTTCCCGATTTTCCATCCCCGTTTCGGGCGCGATTTCCAACTCCATTTTGCGGTTGGTTTGCCCTTCTGATGAATTTTTATCGCAAAAAGACCTAAAAATATGCCAAGAAGAGGACCTTCTTGGCATTTTTTCACTAACTTTGCAGCGGAATTAAAACATCATACGCTATGCTGAAGTTTATATGCTTAGGCAGTGGTAGCAGTGGAAACTGTTATTACTTGTCTACAGATTCCACGTCGATACTCATTGACGCGGGACTAGGCATTCGCACCCTGAAACGTCATTTCCAGACCTTCGGCCTCTCTTTCAGTCGTATCAATGCCGTTCTGATCACGCATGATCATGCAGATCATATCAAGTCTGTCGGTAAGCTGGCCGTTGAATTCAATCTCCCTATCTATGCTACAACGGATGTTCATCAGGGGATTGCCCGCAACTATTGCGTATCTCCTGCTTTGCAACCGGAGAACAAAGAGTTCCTGGAGAAGGATTCGACGATAGAGATCGGTGATTTCTGTGTCACTCCTTTTGATATTCCCCATGACAGCAATGATTGCGTCGGTTATCATATCGAGGCTGAAGGGGTACGATTCTGCCTGATCACGGATATAGGTCACGTAACTGAGCGCGTCAAGGAAGAGGTTTCGCAAGCGAATTATCTGGTCTTGGAGAGCAACCACGACTCAGAAATGCTCATGGCCGGGCCTTATCCTGCTCACTTGAAAGGGCGTATAAGCGGACCGTTGGGTCACTTGAGTAACCGCGAGGCTGCAGAACTGCTGGCCAATTCTTCCAGTCCCGAACTCCGTCACGTATGGCTCTGCCATCTGAGCGAAGAGAACAACCATCCCGAACTGGCGCGCAAGACGGTGGATACCGTGCTGCGCAGCTATGGTATCGTTCCAGGTGTAGATTTCAAGGTTGATGTCTTACGTCGGAAGGTGCCAAGTGAATTTTACGAGTTGGTCCCTTAGAAATTGTTGTCATCCTCGTAGTGGTCGTAATGAATAATTTCTTTTGACTCACTGGTGGTCGGCGTGTAGAATTTGCATTGACGGTCACATTCAGCCACGAACCGTTCACGAAGAATGTTGCAGTAGGCAATGACGGGATTTTCCATCCACTGCATGAAACGACCGTTCTTGCACGTGATGCAACGTGCCATTTTCCCCGAATCCTTTATCTTGCTGGAGGTCATATCTGAATCAATGATGAGTTTTCGGCTGCGAATTTACAAATAAATATTGGACTTTTGTCTCATTCCCGAACAAAAAACGCTAAATCCCTGAACTTTTATGCTCGTTGATATTCTTGTCACCATCATCGGCGCAGCCCTCGTACTGGTCGGCGCCGACAAACTGACGGACGGAGCCGTCGGCCTGGCCCGACGTTTTCAGATTCCGGAATTGGTCATCGGTCTTACGATCGTGGCTTTCGGAACGTCCTTGCCCGAGTTTATCGTCAGTCTCCTGGCCAGCGTGAATCATGCTCCTGCCATGAGCATCGGAAATATATTGGGTAGCAACCTGTTCAATACCTTGATGATTGTCGGTTTTTCCGCTTTGTTCTGTCCGATTGTGGTTTCCAAGGGGACTGTAGCAAAAGATATTCCCTTTTCCATCCTGGCTTCTGTCGTTTTGCCGGCATTGGCCTTGGATGTTTTTTTCAGTCAGTCCGCCAATGACAACGTGCTGTCGCGTGGCGATGGAATCGTCTTGCTCGGTTTCTTCATCATCTTTATGGCCTATACCTTTTCATTGGCCAAGAACGGCAAAGAGGGGACTGCAACCGAAGACGCTACCGCGGCACTGATGCCGGTTTGGAAAATCATTCTCTTCCTGTTGCTGGGACTCACCGGTCTGATCGCAGGAGGTGAACTGTTTGTCCATGGGGCCACGGGAATAGCCCGTAGTTTAGGAGTCAGCGAGGCTGTTATCGGTTTGACGCTGGTCGCCGGCGGCACGTCTTTGCCCGAACTGGCTACGAGCATCATTGCAGCGCGCAAGGGGCAAAGTGCCATGGCTATAGGAAATGTAGTCGGCAGCAACCTTTTTAATGTGTTTTGGATTCTGGGCTGCTGTGCTTGTGTCGCTCCTCTGCCGGTAGAAGGTATTGTCTGGACCGATTTTGCCGTGTTGTTTGCCAGCAGTCTTCTTTTTTGGCTGTTCGCCCGCACCAGCCACCGTGTTGTGCGCATTGAAGGTGCTCTCCTTGTCGCGTGCTATGTCGCTTATATTGCCTATCTCATCAGCCAGGTGTAAAGACCCTCGCCCAATGGCGAGGGCACAACAGCCCGCAAAGAGGGGACAGCCCGCTAAAGAGGGGACAGCCCGCTAAAGAGGGGAAGGACCGCAAAGAGGGGACGGACCGCTAAAGAGGGCAAAACAGCCCGCAAAGAGGGGAAGGACCGCAAAGAGGGGAAGGACCGCAAAAGAGGGGAAGGACCGCAAAGAGGGGAAGGACCGCAAAGAGGGGACAGCCCGCAAAGAGGGGACAGCCCGCAAAGAGGGGAAGGATCGCAATGAGGGGATGGATCGCTAAAGGGCGCAAAGGTTACAAAGGAGGAGGAAGAGCGTTAAGAAGGGGATGGATTGCTAAGGGGGCGTTTAATCTGCGATCCGTTTCATGAGCCATTTTGTCGGGATTTTCACCAATTTACGGTTCACGGCTTTCTTCATCACACTGCCATCAACTTGTTGGAACTGCATAAGGGAATCGCCTTGAAGGGTCAGTTCTACGGTTTGGGTCTCTGATCCCAAATCGTTGGACAGATGAATAACGGCTTTTTCATCAGTGCATTCAATAAGTTTCGATACATACCAGGTACGATATAATCCACGACCTAATATATAGCCGTTGAGGGGACCGAACATTTCCATCTCGGGCACTTCTACGCTTTCTTTATAGAGGTCAATCACCATTTTCATGCCCAGTTCCTGTTCGACAAATGTGCCGCGAAAAGGTTCGCCGGCAAACAACAATGCAGGAACTGTCAGAAGAGTGATAAAAAGAGACAAAAATGGGCGTTTCATGATTTTCGGGCTTTAAATTCTTTGCAAAAGTACAACTAATTGTGTGAATAACAACTAAATTGAGGGAAAATGTTGGTCAAGTCACGGAAAATGTATACTTTTGCACCCGAATTCAAGAATAAGTCCGTTTTTAAAGGTTAATGAGTCAAGAGAAAATCCTTCCCAATTATATTTTTGAATCCAGTTGGGAAGTTTGTAATAAGGTCGGCGGAATTTATACCGTCCTTTCAACACGTGCCAAAACTTTACAGGATGCCATGCCCGACCGCATTATTTTTATCGGTCCGGATTTTTGGCAAGAGAAAGAGAATCCATTGTTCGCAGAGGATAAGCGTTTATGGGCCGATTGGCGTAAACAGGCTGGAAAGGAAGGACTTACATTGCGTATCGGACGTTGGCAGATTCCAGGGCGTCCGGTTGTTGTTCTGGTTGACTTCAAGCCGTTTTTCGCCATGAAGAACGACATTTACGGAGCTCTTTGGACGGAGTTCCAGGTTGACAGCTTGCACGCTTATGGTGATTACGACGAGGCTTCGATGTTCTCTTATGCCGCCGGGCGTGTCGTGGAAAGTTTCTATAATCATTTCCTTGACGACACGAAGCGTGTTGTTTATCAGGCTCATGAATGGATGACGGGCTTAGGGGCTTTGTATATTCAACGCCACGTCCCCGCAATAGCAACTGTTTTCACCACTCATGCAACCACTATCGGTCGTTCCATAGCTGGTAACGGCAAGCCTCTCTATGACTATCTTTTTGCCTATAACGGCAATCAGATGGCTGAGGAATTAAACGTACAATCCAAGCATAGCATCGAACGCCAGACGGCTCATCACGTGGACTGCTTTACAACAGTTTCTGATGTGACCGCCAGAGAGTGTGTTGAGTTGTTGGACAAGCAGCCCGACGTGGTGCTTCCTAATGGTTTTGAGATGGATTTCGTGCCTAAAGGCGTTACCTTTGTCAACCGTCGCAAGAAGGCCCGCCGCCGCATCTTTGACGTGGCTGAGGCTCTGATGGGAACTCACTTTAACGATGATACCCTAATTATCTCAACCAGTGGACGTTACGAATGGAAAAACAAAGGTATTGATGTCTATGTTGAGGCCCTCTGTCGCGCCCTTCGCGACGAACGTCTGAAGCTCCCTGTGCTGGCGCTGATAGAGGTTCCGGCATGGCAGTCCGGACCACGTCGTGACCTGCAGGAACGTTTGAGCTCCTCTATACCTCAGACCTCCCCCTTGCCCGAGCCTTTTATCACACATGACCTCTATGAACCCGGTTGTGATATGGTGGTACAGATGTTACACCAAAATGGTGTCACAAATCGCGACAATGCGCGTCTAAAGATAATGTTCGTCCCCTGCTACCTCGATGGTCAGGACGGCATCTTTAACATGCATTACTACGACCTCCTGCTCGGTCTTGATCTGACGGTTTATCCTTCCTACTACGAACCTTGGGGTTATACTCCTCTGGAGAGCGTGGCCTTTAAGGTGCCGTGCATCACCACGACGCTTGCCGGGTTTGGCCTTTGGGCAAACGCCATCAAAGGCGACGCCCCCTGCTACCTCGATACTGATGGCGTGGAAGTCATCACGCGATCCGACTATAATTATCATGAAGTAGCAGACCGTATCCGCGATGAGATCATCGGTTTTTCCGAGCTTCCGCCCAAGGACGTAGAGGCCGCCCGCAAAGCTGCCTCCAAATTGGCGGGTAAAGCCCAGTGGAAGCATTTTATCACCTATTATTATAAGGCCTATGATATTGCTTTGCGCAAGGCCGCTCAGCGTAATTCAACGATTTAATCACACTTTTTTTCAAACCAATAGTATTTTATGAGAATCAAAGCAAGCAATGCCAACGAGCCTCAGTGGAGACCCCTGGTGGTCAAGAGTAGTATTCCTGAGGAGCTCAACCAGTTGGAGGAACTGGCCCACAACATGTGGTGGGCTTGGAACCACAGTGCCCGCAGTCTGTTCACCCATCTCGACCCCGTTCTTTACGAGGAATGCGGGCAGAATCCTGTCCTCATGCTCGAGCGTCTCAGCTATGAGAAATTGTCGGAACTCTCGAAAGACAAGGATATCATCAAGCGTATGAACGAGACTTATAAGGAGTTTCGTGCTTACATGGACGTCAAACCCCGCAAAGACCGTGCTTCAGTAGCATACTTCTGCATGGAATATGGCTTGAACCAGGTCCTCAAGATTTACTCTGGAGGTCTTGGTATTCTGGCTGGCGACTATATCAAGGAAGCATCTGATTCCAACGTAGATATGGTGGCTGTTGGTTTCCTCTATCGTTTCGGTTATTTCACACAGACCCTCTCGATGGACGGACAGCAGATTGCCAACTACGAGGCACAGAACTTCGGCAGCCTGCCTATCGAACAGCAGATGGACAAGGACGGCAAACCGCTCGTCATTGACGTTCCCTATATGAACTATCAGGTTCACGCTTATGTCTGGCGTGTAAATGTCGGTCGCGTAAAACTGTATCTCCTCGATACGGACAATGACCTCAATTCTGAGTATGACCGTCCCATCACGCACGCCCTCTATGGCGGCGATTGGGAGAACCGTCTGAAGCAAGAGATTCTTCTCGGCATCGGTGGTGTGCTGCTGCTCAAGAAGTTGGGTATCAAAAAGGATATCTATCACTGCAACGAGGGTCACGCAGCCCTGTGCAATGTGCAGCGTCTTGTCGACTATGTGCAGAGCGGTCTTACCTTCAACCAGGCGCTCGAACTCGTGCGCGCTTCTTCTTTGTATACCGTACATACGCCCGTTCCTGCCGGTCACGACTACTTCGACGAGGGTCTCTTCGGTAAGTACATGAGCGGCTATCCCCAGATGCTGGGCATCTCTTGGGATGAGTTCATCGGAATGGGCCGTCAGAACCCCGAGGACCACGGAGAGCGTTTCTGCATGAGCACCTTCGCCTGCAACACCTGTCAGGAGGTGAACGGTGTCAGTTGGCTCCATGGTGAAGTCTCGAAGAAGATGTTCCAGAATATCTGGAAGGGTTACTTCCCCGAAGAGAGCCACGTCGGTTACGTGACTAACGGTGTTCACTTCCCCACCTGGTGTGCACATGAGTGGCGCAAGCTTTATGCCAAGCACTTCGATGACAGTCACCTTTCCGATCAGAGCAACGAGCAGATCTGGCATTCCATCTATGACGTGCCTGATGCTGAGATCTGGAAGACGCGCATGCAACTGAAGACCAAACTGGTTGACTATATCCGTCAGCAGTTCCGCGATTCCTGGCTCAAGAATCAAGGCGATCCCAGCCGTGTCGTATCGCTCATGGACAAAATCAATCCTAATGCGCTGCTCATCGGCTTCGGCCGTCGCTTTGCTACTTATAAGCGTGCTCACCTGCTCTTCACCGACCTCGAGCGTCTGGAGAAGATTGTCAACAACCCCAACTATCCCGTCCAGTTCCTCTATACGGGTAAGGCTCACCCCGCCGATGGTGCAGGTCAGGGTCTTATCAAGAAGATCTACGAGATTTCGCAGCGTCCCGAGTTCCTGGGTAAGATTATCTTCCTCGAGAACTACGATATGCAACTGGCACGCCGCCTCATCTCGGGTGTGGACATCTGGATGAACACCCCGACCCGTCCGCTCGAAGCCTCTGGTACCAGCGGTGAGAAGGCGCTGATGAACGGTGTGGTCAACCTCAGTGTGCTCGACGGCTGGTGGCTCGAAGGTTACCGCGAGGGTGCCGGTTGGGCGCTGACCGAGAAGCGTACCTACGAGAATCAGGCTTATCAGGATCAGCTCGACGCCGCCACTATCTATGGTCTGCTCGAGAACGAGATCATGCCCACCTACTATGCCCGCAACGCCAAGGGTTACAGCCCCTCTTGGATTCAGGTCATCAAGAACTCTATTGCCCGCATCGCTCCTCACTACACGATGAAGCGCCAGTTGGACGATTACTATTCGAAGTTCTATGATCCCATGGCTGCCCGCTCCAAGAAGTTGCAGGCCAAGGACAACGAACTGGCTAAGCAGATTGCCCAGTGGAAGGAATCTGTGGCTGAGCGCTGGGATAGCATCCGCGTCGTCAGCATCGAACGCGAGGAGCCGCCTGTGGTTGCTCTCCTTCAAGCCGGTAAGAAATACAACGTTAATATCGTTATCGACGAGGCTGGTTTGGACAATGCCATCGGTGTAGAACTCATCACCTTGTCAACCGACAAGAAGGGCGAAGACCACATCTACAGCGTAGAGCCGCTTGAAGTGGTGAAGCGCGAAGGCAATCTCTACACCTTCCATGTAACGCATGTCTCCAATAATGCCGGTGGCTTCAAGACGGCTTACCGCATCTATCCCAAGAACGATCTCTTGCCTCACCGTCAGGACTTCTGCTACGTGAAGTGGTGTTCTTAAACGC
Source organism: Bacteroidales bacterium (assembly GCA_024690405.1). Classification (GTDB taxonomy): domain Bacteria; phylum Bacteroidota; class Bacteroidia; order Bacteroidales; family Bacteroidaceae; genus Physcousia. Next base: position 9,543 of record JAILCU010000057.1, on the reverse strand, counting down.
CTGTTGATGTGATGGCTTTCATGTCATCACGATCCAGATATCAAACGCGCCTGTGTGACTCACACAGGCGCGTTGTTTTATGCTTTCCGCGGTTATCAGTCACCGGCACGTGGCAGTACCGTTTCTTTCCGTTTGTTTGTTCAGGGTACGGCCGAAGTCGCGGGACTGCTTTCCGGCTGCTCTTGCAGTAGCCAGTCATCTATGAGGCGCCGGGCGATGGAGGACTTGCCTGGAATAGGAGGCATGCTTTCACGCGTGAACCATCCGCCGGAGGATAGTTCCGAGCGCTGAAGGCGGATATCTCCAGCGGCGTATTCTGCCGTAAAACCAACCATCAGACCACAAGGATAGGGCCATGGTTGGGAACCGAAATAGTATATATTTTTGATGGTCAATCCCGTCTCTTCCCGGACCTCGCGCTGTACGGCTTCTTCCAGCGTTTCGCCCGTCTCAACGAAACCGGCGACCAACCCGTAATAGGGCCTTTTGAAGTTGTTGGCGTGAACCAGCAGCACCTCCTCGGTACCATCCGTGTCGCGGCGTGTGATTCTTACAATTACAGCGGTGGCAAGCTGGGGCCAGACCTCCTTGCCGCAGTTGGTGCATCGCTTCGAGATCTCTGTGTGAAATTTCATCGGTGCACCACAGCAACCGCAGAATTTAGTGTTGCTGTCCCAGTAGATCAGTTCGGCAGCCTTGCCTGCGATAGCGTAGTCCAGGCTGTCGAGGACGTCAAAACTGCTTCGCAGGTTCATCATCTCCAGACCTTCACCTTCTGTCACGGGGCGGTCCAGGCGAACGACCTTCACCTGACAGCTGTCGCAGCGGTCTTGACCGTTTCGGTTGGTCTGTTTCTGGGCGGTTGTCGTAGTCTGGGGGGGAGCCATTGTCTGGGTGCTGGCCAGCGCCTGGGTGGCCGGTGCCAGCGGGTAGGCCAGCGTCGTGATGACGTTCCAGGGTTGGAGCTCCACGGGCGGTTCGTCACCAACGGGAAGAGAGAGGGTAGGGCCCTCTCTCTTTAATAATACGTCGCCTGCACAGAGGCAAGCCCAAATCGTTATCATAAGCCGGTGTCAATAACTGATGTCAGCGCGCTGTTCAGATGCCGAGATCCTTGCAGATGGCTTTCACCTTGTCCATGGCCTCCTCGCAAGCGCCGGGATAGCACTTCGGACATTGCATTTCTGCGGGGGCTTCGATATAGAACTTGATCTTCGGTTCCGTACCGGAGGGACGCACACTCACCTTAGTGCCGTCTTCCGTGAACCACTGAAGTACATTCGAGGTGGCGGGCATCTCGAGTTTCACGCTCTTGCCCTCGCCGTCGGTGGCGGTCAGCGCCTGATAGTCCTTTGTGCAGATGACCTTGGAACCGCCCAGTGTCTTCGGGGCTTTTGCGGCGCGGAAGTCGGCCATCATCTGCTTGATTTCGTCGGCACCGCTCTTGCCCGGACGTACTACATTGACTGTATGGTTGAGGGTGAATCCGTATTCCAGATAGATGTCCATGAGCAGATCGTAGAGCGTCTTGCCGTTGTCCTTGGCCCAGGCTGCGATTTCGCAGATGAGACAGATCGAGGCGGGTGAATCCTTGTCGCGGACTTTGTCAAACGGCAGGAAACCGAAGCTCTCTTCGCCGCCGCCGATATATTTCTTCACGCCCTCGTTCTCGCGGATTAGGGCTGCAATCCATTTGAAACCAGTGTAGCAGTCCATCATCTCCACTTCGTTCTTCTGGGCAATCTTGGTAATCAACTCCGTGGTTACGATGGTTTTCACCAAGAACTCGTTGCCCTTCAGTTGTCCAAGTTTTTTCTTGTTGGCGATGATGTACCATGCAAACATCATGCAGGTCTGGTTGCCGTTGAGGATTTCCCATTCGCCCTTCGGGTTGCGGCAGACGATGGCCAGACGGTCGGCATCCGGGTCGCTGGCGATGACAAGGTCGGCGTTGAGCTTCGAACCGAGCTTCATGCCTAAAGTCATGGCTTCTGAGTTCTCAGGATTCGGTGAGACTACGGTGGGGAAGTTGCCGTCAATCACCATCTGCTCGGGCACGACGTGGATGTTCTGGAAACCCCAGCTGCGCAGTGCTTCGGGGATGATCACACGCCCCGTGCCGTGCAACGGGGTGTAAACAATGTTCAGGTCTTTCTGGCGGTTGATGACATCCTGGTCTACCATGGCTTCTTTCACAGCCTGCAGATAGTCCCAGTCCATCTCGCCGCCGATGATCTGGATAAGGTCGGTATTACCTTCGAACTTCACGTCTTCAATCTGCACCTTGTTGACTTCGTCGATGATGCCGGTGTCGTGCGGACTCAGCACCTGTGCGCCGTCTTCCCAATAGGCTTTGTAACCGTTGTATTCTTTTGGGTTGTGCGAAGCAGTCACGTTCACACCGGCCTGTGCGTGCAGCTGGCGGATGGCGAAAGAGATCTCGGGGGTGGGGCGGAGGCTTTCAAAGAGATAGACCTTGATGCCGTTGGCCGAGAAGATGTTGGCCACGGTCTCGGCAAATTCGCGACCGTGGTTGCGGCAGTCGTGACCTACCACTACGGCCAGGTCCTTGCGCCCGGGGAAGGCTTTCAGGATGTAGTTCGCAAAACCTTGGGTAGCAGCACCTACGATGTAGCGGTTCATGCGGTTTGTGCCTGCGCCCATAATGCCGCGCAGACCGCCGGTTCCAAATTCCAAACTCTGATAGAAGGCATCCACCAGCGCGGTCTTGTCTTCTGCCTCAAGCAAAGCCTTCACTTCGGCCTTGGTCTCAGCATCGTAAACGGGGGAGTCCAGCCATTGCTGGGCCCGTGTCTCACAAGTCTTGATTAATGTGTTGTCCATTGTTCGAAATGCTTTATGATTAATTATGAATGATTTATTGGTCTCTTAATCCACTGCAAAGATAGTGTAACATCATGAAAATACCAAAGAAACCTGAGAATTTAAGTTTTATTGGCAAAAAGTTTGGTCATGTCGGGAGATTATCGTACCTTTGCGCCCGCTGTCACGAGTTGGCAGCATAAGTTTCAAACCTATTTAACTCATTTTTAATCATTTATGGCAACAAAAATCAGATTGCAACGCCACGGCCGTAAGAGCTATGCTTTCTACAGCATCGTCGTTGCTGATGTAAGAGCTCCGCGCGACGGTAAGTTTACAGAAAAGATTGGTACCTACAACCCCAACACCAATCCTGCCACTGTAGATTTGAAATTCGATCGTGCCCTCTACTGGGTAGAGACGGGTGCACAGCCCACGGACACCGTGCGCAACATCCTCTCCGGTGAAGGCGTTTACCTCATGAAGCACCTCCGTGGTGGCGTCAAGAAAGGCGCATTTGATGAGGCAACCGCTCAGGTTAAGTTCAACGCATGGAAGGCCGACCACCAGAAGGGTCTCGCCGCCGTTGAAGCAAAGGTCGCTGCTGATAAGAAGGCTGCTGCTGCCGCCGCTCTCGAAGCAGAAAAGAAGGCCAATGAAGAGATCGCTAAAAAAGTAGCCGACAAGAAGGCTGCAGAGGCCGCTGCCAAGGCAGAGGCTGAAGCTGCTGCTAAGGCTGAAGCTGCTGCTGAGGAAACCCAAACAGAGGAGGCCCCCGCAGAAGCTTAAACCCAACTTCCCAAATATTACACTTCCAAACAAACATAAGAGGCGTGGCTGTGAAGCCGCGCCTTCTTCTTTGTACCTCCTCTTCCGCCTAAATGGTAAATGGTAAATAGTAATTGGTAAATGGTAAATGGTCAATTGGTAAATGGTAGATGGTAAATGGTAATTGGTAAATGGTAAATGGTAAATAGTAAATGGTAAATGCTAAATGGTAAATAGTAATTGGTAAATGGTAAATGGCAATTGGTAAATTCTAAATGGTAAATGGTAAATGGTCAAATGGTAAATGAAATTGTTTTCCTCTCCCCGTAGCTAATTGTTAAATTTTATAAAAGCACGGCTATTTCTCTTCCACGCGCGCGCATGTTCCATGAATAAATGTTATCTTTGTGCCGCTTTTGCAACCTTGACGTTACAAACGACCACAATGATTGAAACGATATCCCACGAAGCAGTGGTGAGAACCATTGAGAAAGATCGCGTCAGCGTGACGATTCTGCAATCGTCGGCGTGCTCTGGCTGTGCTGCACGGCAGATGTGTAACAGCGCTGAATCCAAGGAGAAGGACGTGGACGTCTATACATCGGACGCTGCTTCCTTTAAGGTGGGACAGCGCGTCCTGCTTGAAGGCCGTATCTCTGATGGCCGCTACGCCGCAATGATCGCCTACGGCCTACCCCTGCTGTTCCTCCTGCCTACGCTTTTCCTCAGCATTTACCTCTCTGGGAGCGAAGTGCTTGGGGCCGTTTGGGCATTGCTGACGGTGGCTTTCTATTACCTTTTCGTCTATTTCTTCCTTCGCCGACGTTTGCAGAAGCGTTTCTCTTTCCATATTCGTCCCTTGTACGAAGTGTGAAGACAGCAAGATACATTAATAACCTAAACAAATACTTAAACAATTAATCATTATGAACGTAATCCTGATTGCAGTGATTGTCCTTGGAGCCATCGGACTGGTGAGCGCACTCATCCTGTTCCTGGCCGCCAAGAAATTCGCTGTTCATGAAGACGAGCGTATTGGCAAAGTGGCAGAGGTACTGCCGCAAGCCAACTGTGGCGGTTGCGGTTTCCCAGGGTGCTCCGGCTTTGCGGGTGCCTGCGTGAAAGCTGCCGACAAAGGTTCGCTCGAAGGACTGCTCTGCCCTGTAGGCGGACAGCCCGTCATGGAGAAGGTCGCTGATCTCCTGGGCATGAAAGCCGAGGCTTCAGCGCCTAAAGTGGCTGTCGTCCGGTGTAATGGTACGTGCGAAAGCCGTCCCCGCATCGCCGAATTTGATGGTGCACAAAGTTGTCGCGTGCAGAACATGTTGGGCTCCGGCGAAACGGGTTGTGTCTATGGCTGTCTCGGCTGTGGCGATTGTGTCGCTGCCTGTCAGTTCGACGCGATCCACATGAACCCTGAAACGGGTCTGCCCGAGGTCGACGAAGAAAAGTGTACTGCTTGCGGTGCCTGTGCCAAGGCTTGTCCGCGTGGCGTCATTGAGATTCGTCTCAAGGGCTTGAAGAACCGCCGTGTCGTGGTGCTCTGCAACAACAAGGACAAGGGCGCTCAGACGCGCAAAGCCTGCTCCGTGGGTTGTATCGCTTGTCAGAAGTGCGTGAAGGTTTGTAAGTTCGAGGCCATCACCGTGGACGCCAACCTCGCCTACATCGATGCTGAGAAGTGCAAACTCTGCCGCAAGTGCGAGGACGAATGCCCGCAGAACGCCATCCACGCCTTCAACTTCCCTCCAAGGAAACCGAAGGCCGAGGCCGTAGCCCCCTCTAACTCCCCCAAGGGGGAGGAAAAGGTTGCTCCCGCTGCCGCTCCTAAGCCCGCCGCCGCTCCTGTTTCTAAGCCCGCCGCCGCAGCCGCTGAGAAGCCCGCCGCTGCTCCTGCTCCTAAGCCCGCCGCCGCTCCTGCTTCCAAGCCCGCCGCTGCAGCCGCTGAAAAGCCCGCCGCCGCTCCCTCTCCTAAGCCCGCCGCTGCTCCCTCTCCTAAGCCCGCCGCCGCTCCCTCTCCCGCTCAGGCCGTTACGGTGCCCGAGGGTTCTCCCGAGGGTCAATCCGCCTCCTCTAATGTTGAACCCGCTAAAGAACAGAATAACGCATGAAGACATTTCATATAGGTGGCGTACATCCCGCCGAAAACAAAATCTCTGCTGCCAGCCCGATTCGGGTTGCTGCTCTCCCCAAGCAGGCCGTCTTCTCGATGTTCCAGCATATTGGTGCCCCTGCGGTGCCCGTTGTCAAGCGTGGCGACGAGGTCAAGGTCGGCACTCTCTTGGGTGAAGCCGGCAAGGGCCTTTCCGTTCCCGTCTTCTCCAGTGTCAGTGGTAAGGTCAATAAAGTTGATGCCGTCCTCGACAGCAGCGGCACGCGCCGCATGGCAGTGATCGTGGACGTCGAAGGCGACGAGTGGCTCGAGTCCATCGACCGTTCCGACAAACTCGTCACGATGAAGGACCTGGGTGGAATCACCGCCGAAGAGGTCGTCAACCGCATCAAGGCGGCCGGTATCGTCGGCATGGGTGGCGCCACTTTCCCCACAGGCGTCAAACTGATGCCCCCTCCCGGAACTAAAGCCGAGGCCATCATCGTCAATGCCGTTGAATGTGAACCTTATCTTACGGCCGACCATCGCCTGATGCTGGAGAAACCTGAGCAGATCCTCGTCGGCATTCAACTCATCAAGCATGCCGTCAATTGTCCCAAGGCATACATCGGCATCGAGATGAACAAGCCTGATGCCATTCAACTCCTCACTGACCTCCTCCGGGAGAAGGCCAACCAATATCCCGGCATCGAAGTCGTGCCCCTCAAGGTCAAATATCCCCAAGGTGGTGAAAAACAACTCATTGATGCCGTCATCGGTCGTCAGGTGCCCGCGCCTCCTGCCTTGCCTATCAATGTAGGCGCTATCGTTCAGAACGTAGGTACGGTTTACGCCATCTATGAGGCCGTGACGAAGAACAAGCCGCTCATCGAGCGCATCATCACCGTTACAGGTAAGAGTGTCAAGCAGCCCAGCAATTTCCTTGCCCGTATCGGCACGCCGATGCAGCAACTCATTGACGAGGCTGGAGGTCTGCCCGAGGATACGGGTAAGATCATCGGTGGCGGTCCTATGATGGGGCGTGCCCTGATGTCTCTCGACGTCCCCGTCTGCAAGGGTTCCAGCGGTCTGCTCCTCATGACGGAGAAAGAAAGCCGTCGCGGCGAGGTCAGTCCGTGTATCCGGTGCGGCAAGTGTGTCAGTGCCTGCCCCATGGGACTGGAGCCTTACCTCCTGGCCAGCATGACGCGTCTCAAGGATTGGGATGGCTGCGAGAAGAACGACGTGACCTCTTGCATCGAGTGTGGCTCATGTGCCTTCACCTGTCCCTCCAACCGTCCGCTCCTCGACAACATCCGCGTTGCCAAGCAGACCGTCATGGGTATCATCAAGGCACGTCACATGGAATCCATCAGTAAGAAATAAGACCCTTTCCCGACCTCTCCCATCGCGGGGGAGAACATCGGGATGAAGTCTTTGAATGTTTTTAATCAGTTAATATAATCATTAATCATGACCAAATAACCCCCAACGGCTAACCGCTCTCCTCCCTCATGGGAGGGCTTCGGGGTAGGTCTGTATATTATGAAACCAGTTATTTCCCTTTCACCCCACGTCCACGGCGGCGATTCGGTGCAGCGCAATATGTACGGCGTATGTATCGCCTTGGTGCCGGCGCTCATCGCCTCGCTCTATTTCTTCGGCCTGGGGTCTGCCATCGTCCTTGCTACGTCGGTGGCTGCATGCGTGTTCTTTGAATGGGCGATTACACGCTTTGTCCTCGGTCGTGAGCAACTGACCATCTGTGATGGTTCTGCCATCCTCACCGGTCTGCTCCTCGGCTTCAACCTGCCTTCCAACCTGCCCATTTGGATCATCATCATCGGTGCTCTCGTCGCGATCGGTGTCGGCAAACTCACCTTCGGCGGTCTGGGACAGAATCCCTTCAATCCCGCCCTCGTGGGCCGCGTGTTTCTGCTCATCTCTTTCCCCGTGCAGATGACCTCCTGGCCCGTCAGTGGTCAGATGGGTTATACCGACGCCGAGACGGGTGCCACGCCGCTGTTCATCATGAAGGAAGCCATCAAGGCCGGTGATGCCACGCTCCTCAACCAACTCCCCTCGTCCCTCGACATGCTTCTGGGACAGACGGGCGGTTCGCTCGGTGAGGTCAGTGCCCTCTGCCTGCTTATCGGCTGCTGCTTTATGTTGTGGAAGAAGATTATCACCTGGCACATCCCCGTCAGCATCCTCGCTACGGTCTTTGTGCTCGCAGGGCTCTTCCATCTCATCGATCCCAGCTACGCCAACCCCGTGCAGGTTATCCTCTCCGGCGGTCTCATGCTCGGTGCCTGCTTTATGGCTACCGATTATGTCACTTCGCCCATGACGGGTAAAGGCCAGATCATTTATGGTGTTGCTATCGGTGTGCTTACCGTGCTCATCCGCGACTTCGGTTCTTATCCCGAGGGCATGAGTTTTGCGATTCTTATCATGAACGGTTTCACTCCGCTCATCAACACTTACGTCAAACCTAAACGCTTCGGGGAGGTCAAGAAATGAAAAAGCTCGAATCTACACTTCCTAACATGCTCATCGTGCTGACCCTCATCTCGGTCATCGCCGCAGGAGCATTGGCCTATGTGAATAAGATCACGCAGGGCCCCATCGAAGAGAACAAGGCACGCACCCTTGCCGAAGGCATCAATTCTGTGCTGGGCGTTGCTGACGCCGCTGTCCAGGAGACCACCACCGTTCAGGATGCCAATGGCAACGACGTCATCATTTATGCCACCGATAAGGGTGTTGCCGTGCAGGCTATCGACCCCAACGGTTTCGGTGGCACGCTGAAGGTCCTCGTCGGCTTTGCCGATGACGGTGCCATCAAGGGTTACACCGTCCTCGAACATGCCGAGACGCCGGGCCTTGGTGCCAAGGCTGCACTCTGGTTCCAAAAGGGCGAAAAGGGTGACATCATCGGCAAGAATCCCGGTGAGAAGGAACTCACCGTCAGCAAGGACGGTGGCGATGTGGACGCCATCACCGCTTCCACCATCACCTCCCGTGCCTTCCTCCGCGCCGTGAACGTTGCCTTCCATGCCTACGCCGGTGCTTCTGCCACCGACGCCCAAAGCGGCGCCTCCGCCCAGCAGCACGCTAAAACGGCTCCCGCCCCTGACGGCCCCTCTGCTGCCGGCCCCGCCCCTGACGGCCCCGCCCCCGTTACGGTGCCCGAGGGTTCTCCCGAGGGTCAATCAACCACCCCTTCATCCGTTAACTAAACAAAAGGAGAAACGAATATGAAATACCTCAAGATCCTATTAAACGGCATCGTCAAAGAGAACCCCACCTTCGTGCTTCTCCTTGGCATGTGCCCCACGCTTGGAACCACTTCCAGCGCCATCAATGGTATGTCGATGGGTCTCGCCACTATGGCGGTCCTCATCTTCTCCAACCTCATCATCTCATGCATCAAGAGCCTCGTGCCTGACATGGTTCGCATCCCTTCCTACATCGTTGTGATTGCGTCCCTCGTCACCGCGCTGCAGATGTTCATGCAGGCCTTTACGCCTGAGGTTTACAAGACCCTCGGTCTGTTCATCCCCCTCATCGTCGTCAACTGCATCATCCTCGGTCGTGCCGAGGCCTTTGCAGCCAAGAACGGTCCTGTGGAGAGCATCTTCGACGGCATCGGCATCGGTCTCGGTTTCACCATTGCCCTGACGCTTCTCGGTGGTATCCGCGAACTCCTCGGCACTGGCAAACTCTTTGGCGCCGAACTCTACAGCGAGAACTATGGCATGCTCCTCTTCGTCCTTGCCCCCGGTGCTTTCATCGCCTTGGGCTACCTGATTGCAGTGGTGAAGAAGGTGGCGAAGATATAAATGAATTCATCATTC
>JAILCU010000082.1 GCA_024690405.1 Bacteroidales bacterium | reverse complement strand
TTCTTACCTTGACGAGCAAAGGTGACGGAAGTAGTCATGATGAAACCGCAGCCGATGGCGAGCACGCCACCCTTCAACGGACCAACGGCCAGGCGCCCCTCGAGCACGCCCTGTGCCGTTGCCTGCAGGGGCATGGGGGAGCAGCGGGCAATAAGGGCTACGGCCAGACAACCGATGATGTTACCGATTAAGATGAGAAGAAGGTCGCCGACCTCACCCTTACGGATGAAGCCTGCCGTGCCTGTGTAGAGCTTCAGGCCGTAGTAGACAACCGTGAGCAAGCCGGAGGCGAAGAGGACTGCGCCAACGATGCTCTTCTCGGCCAGGTAGCCGAAGCCTGCGATGCCTATGCAGACGCCAGCCAGAAAGGCTGAGCGCAAGAGTTGAGAGAGGGAGGAGATTGTCATAATCAAATGGATGGGTTTGAGTCTAAAATAGCTCATTTGTCGGTGCAAATATATAACTATTTTGGACAATATATGTCTTTAGGCAAAGAAATAAGCCGCAAGAAAGGGAAATCGCAGTTTAATCTGTACATTATGTCCGAGAAAAGAGCAGGCATTTGAAACTTTTCAGTATCTTTGCCGACAAATGAATAGAGAACAAGCTATTTCAGCATTTTTTTGAATTAACTGCAGGAAAGGGGTTGGGAAAACAACCATTCGAGTGTCTTATAAGTAAAAAAGAGCCCCAGCGAATGAATGTTATCCCTGACATCAAGCAACTCTATGAACAGCACCGCGAGGCACTGCTCCGGCTGGCCCTGCGCCTATTGGGCGACGAGGAAGAGAGCCGTGACGTGGTGAGCGATGTCTTTGCCCGTCTGGCTGAGGAACAGCGCGCAGAGAGCCACGCCTATCTGTTCACGGCCGTGCGCAACCGCTGCCTGAACCTACTGCGCCACAAGCGCTTGTCGGAGCGGGTGCATCGTTTGTTGCCCATAGGCGAGGACGTGAGCGAGGAACTGCAGACCGCCGAGCCGAAGGACGAGATGGAAGCGATGTTGCAATTCATCGAGACCGAACTGACGCCGCAGACGCGCGAAGTGGTGCGGCTGCGCTTCCGCGAGCAGAAGCGTTACCACGAGATTGCAGAGCAACTTGGCATAAGCGAGGCGGCCGTTTACAAGCACCTGGCTCAGGGCATTCGCAAACTCAAAGCACGCTTTAACCCCTAATCCCTGACCCGATATGGATAAACTGGAACTCTTGCTCGATATGATCGAGCACCCTGAACGCTACACCGAGCAGCAGATCAGCGAACTGCTGGCCGACGAGGAGATGCGCAAGCACTATGACGTGATGGTGCGGCTGCACGGAGCGTACCTTATAAAGGAAGACCCACCCCTCACCTTCCCTCAAAGGGAGGGAGTAGTTACCTTTGAGGATGAAAGTACGCTGCCTTCAAAACATCCTACTCCCTCCCTTATAGGGAGGGTGAGGGGTGGGTCTCCCCTTCATCGCATCGCCGCCATCTTCCTCGCCGCCGCCTTCCTCGGAGGCCTCTCATTTGCAGCCTATCGCGCCATTTCCACTCGAACCGATCCGCATCAATCGCCACAGGTATCCGCACCCTCCCTAACAGGGAGGGCGGGGGAAGAGTCTTCGGGCGGACTAAGCCTTCTCTCTTTCTCCAACCTCCCCCTCGACAGCATCCTCGCCGTCGTCTCTGCCCACTACAACTGTGAAGTCTGCTTCCGCGACTCAGCGGCTATGGGCATGAATTTCATCACCACCTGGAATCCTGAGGACTCCCTCGCCGCCTTCATCGAACACCTCAATATGTTCGACGGTCTGCGCCTGACCTTGCAGGACGATACCATTTTTGTGGAAAGCACTAACGACGAGGAGGGCGCACAATGAAACGGCTACTATACCTTATTATATATATGTGCTCTTTGACGTGTTCCCTTACTGCTCAAGAGTCCGACTCGCTTCTCACCGTTCTCCGCAACATAGAACGGTCTCAGACAGAATACACCATCGACATCATCTCCGATGGTATGGAAGAACTGAAGGCACCGACCACAAAGGCTGATGGGCTGGACGCGGTGAAGGCTGTCATGCGGGCATGCAAGCGTCTGCCTGTGAAGGTGAAAGTGCATGGCAAGCACATCTACGTGCAGCACCAGGGGGTGAAGGTGGAACGCCAGCTGAAGTTGCAAGGTAGAGTGCAGGACATCCGTGCCCACAAGGACCTGATGGGGGCCACGGTGGTGCTCATGCGCCCCGACAGCACGGTCATTGAGCAGAAGGAAGCCTACCAGAAGTGGTTTGCCGAAGGTTACTCGTGGGAGACCAGCGAGTTCTCCTTCACCGTTCCCGCCCGCCCGGCCAAGTACCTCTTCCGCATCAGCCTCATGGGCTATCAGACCACCTACGTGGAATATACCATCGACAAAGTGGGCCGCCGCGAGCACGAGCACGGCCTGCCTCCCTTCTACCTGGCGCCACAGGCCAGCACGATGAAGGAAGTGACCATAACGGCCTCCAAAGTCAAATTCTACTACAAGGGCGACACCATCATCTACAACGCCGACGCCTTCATCCTGGCCGAAGGCTCCATGCTCGATGCCCTCATCAAGCAGCTGCCGGGCGTGGAGATGAAGTCTGACGGCCGCATCTACCACGAAGGCAAGTTCGTGGACGACCTGCTGCTCAACGGCAAGGAGTTCTTCCGCAACGACCGCAAGCTCATGCTCGAGAACCTGCCCGCCTACACCGTCAAGGACATCGCCATCTACGACAAGCAGACCGCCGAGAACGAATGGTTAGGCATCAAGGACGAGCATTCGCAGCGCCACGTCATCGACGTGCGCCTGAAGAAGGAGTACATGGTGGGATGGATTGTGAACGTGGAAGCGGGAGGCGGCCTTAGGGACAACCAAGCGCAGCCCGCTCTAAACGCTAAACCCTCAACTCTCAACTCGCCTTACCTCGCCCGCCTCTTCGCCATGCGCCACTCCGACTTCTCGCGCATCGCCATCGTGGCCAATGCCAACAACCTCGATGACGACACCAAACCCGGCGAGAGCGACAACTGGCAGCGCGGTCAAACCAACGACCTCCGACGCACCGAGCGTGCTGATATTGGCGGCTTCGTCAGCGACCGAAATAAACAATGGGAGACCTCGGGCAACGTTTCCATCAATCGCCAACGGACGGAAGGTGCAACGCGCACCGTGCGCCAGAACTACCTGTCTTCGGGCGACACCTACGACCACAGCTTCACGAGCCGCACGGGCG
>JAILCU010000146.1 GCA_024690405.1 Bacteroidales bacterium | reverse complement strand
GAAAATGACCAAGCAGCCTTGTCGTTCTTTCAGCAAGTATTTAAAAACAAAACGGTAAAACAGGTCTATGCTCTACCTCTCATAAAACATGGAGGGGCATTGCATTGCATCACCTGGGAATATTTCTCATCATGCTAACCTTCATCTCCAACTCCTCCCACTTCACAGAGGTGCTTTCACGGGTGCAGTCTGTGAAGCACACGCTGTGGATTGGTACTGCTGACATCAAGGACCTCTATGTGGAGGTGGGGAAGGAGAAAAAACCTTTCCTGGCACTATTGGCCCAACTGATAAGGCGTGGAGTTGATATAAGGTTGATTCATGCGAAAGAACCTGGACCGAATTTCCGTGAGGACTTCGACAGGTATCCTGTATTGTACGATAGATTGGAGCGAATGCTCTGCCCACGAGTGCATTTCAAGATGCTGGTGTTTGACGGAAAAGAAGTTTATGTAGGCAGTGCCAACCTCACTGGCGCTGGCATCGGCATGAAGACGGACCATAAACGGAACTTCGAGGCAGGCATCTTAACGGATGAACCTGAAATTGTTGTTCAGGCCATGACTCAGTTTGACGAAGTTTGGATAGGAAAGCATTGTAAAACTTGCAAGCGTAGAGACTTTTGTCCAGATCCAATCGTATAAATTCTTCTATTTTGTTCATTTTTCTTTGACCTCTGCCACCACTTGGCAGGGGTCTTTGTTTTCTTTGCAGAAAAATTAAGAAATATGACAAACGATACGCTTATCCATGTGATCACCGCTCTTAAAATCAGAAATGCCAGGCAATTTACGGCTTTCTTGACAGGTGATAAAACGAAAGGGGTCTTAACACCTTATCCCGAAGGCTATGGTGCTTCTTTATGGGTGCCACGTCTTCAGACATTAAGGGAATATTATGGTGCCAACACCAAGAAAGAAAGGAAACATAATAAGAAACATAAAAACAAGTAGAAGTATGAAAATCAAAAACGTAAAAGTAACGATGTCGCGTATTGGCATCACCAGTCTGAAAGAACCTCGCAAAGTTGTTTACATGCCATTGGCAAAAATAGACTATATGGAGAAGGAATGTAGTAGTCAGACAGTTAATCTGGACCAAGCGTTTCTACCAGACAAAAAATACTTCAAAGGCTGGATCATCGGTCTATCATATTTTGTAGGTATCACCAAAGATTCTTACCAGATATACGACGAAAATGGCATCCGTACAGGAACTGCCAGTATTGAGAAATATGGGCAGCCAATTCAAGTTAATGAAGATGATTTCGTTTGCCTAAAAGGTAAAACGGCATCTTGGATCAACAGAAATGGTGAATGCGATTGTAGCCGCGAACTTACAGATGATGATTATAGAAACGTCGCAGAATAAGTTTTTTGAAATGGAAGAAACAAATCGACTCATTCAAGAAATTGTGAAAACCCAAAGTAGTCTTATAGGCATTGATACCTGCGACATTGAAGACACTTTCACGGGTAGTAGTCCGATTCATGGATTCACAGTTGCTGTTGATTCTGCATTGGATTCCAGGGCGGAAGTTTTAATGGGCGAGGTAAGAGGGAAAGCGGAACAGTACAAGCCGTTCATACATGCATTGGTTTTCTTTTTCTTCCCTACAGACAAACCTCTACTGATGGAGGAACTGAAACCATTGAGTGACTGGATAGAGACTTTCCCAAGCGAATTTATGATTAAGTGGGGTATGGCTACACACCCCAAGCAAGAACTTCGGACAATTGTAATAATCAAATAAAAGAACAAAACGATGGAAATATTAGACATGGCTGAGACAAAGGCTAATTATACAGAGGAGTTTCTTTCTGTAATGAATGAAAACGACAAGGTATCAACTCATAATGAGTATATTTAATATTATGTAACAATTAATCTTTTTTATTATGGCACTTTGGAAAATTTCAGCAAAGTCGAGCACCAATGCTCCTTGCAAGAACAAACGTCAGAAACTGGAAAAAGGAATGTTCGTGGAAACAAGCACAGCATCCACGACACCACCACTCGGACAGACTCGTGAACACCCCATGCTGGCACAGCTCTTCATGAGCAAATACGGGATTGAGATAGACCCAAGCCACATGAATCGTTCGTACTTTGATTGCGAAAAGATTGGATAAGAATCTGGTTCTTTGTATGTAATTTTAGAGGGCGTGTCACAACCCTCCACACCCTCCACCTCAAAACCCGCATGGTTACTAGGGTGTGGAGGGTTGGAGGGATTTTCGCAAAACTTTTTTTGTGCAAAAAGAGACGGGGGTATGATTCAAAAGGATGACCAACAGCAGGTAGCGACGTATTTGACCACAGGATCATTACCGGACAGCAATACTTGAAAATAAAAAAAAGCCGCTGTTTAAGCGGCTTTTGAGCGTTTTTTAGGTAGCCCCGAGGGGAATCGAACCCCTATCTAAGGTTTAGGAAACCTCTATTCTATCCGTTGAACTACAGGGCCGCCGGAATTTGGCTGCGAAGATAATTGATTTTATCGAAGTGGCCAAAAAATGCGAGAGAAAAAGCTTGTATTCTGTGCTTTATACTTCCGTAGCACAATCCTTTACGTCCGCTTTTCGGCCTTTCCAGACACTCCAGCAGCATAAACCAATGAGAAGGAGCAGCAATAGGAGAAGCGCGGAATTCGCTACAGCCTCTGTGTTATGTAAGCTCTGCGGGTCGAAACGGAAGTCTATTTTGTGTTTGCCGGCAGGAATAACGACGGCACGCAGGACATAATCTGCCCGCAGGACATCTGTCTTCTGACCATCAATTGTACATTGCCAGCCCGGATAATAGATGTCTGAGAATACAGCCAGACGCTCACGGTCAGTTTCTGCCTCAAAGGCGAGGGCGTTGGCCTCATAGGCTGTCAAGGTGAGTTTGCCCATAGAAACACTGTCCTCTTCAGCCTTGGCTGCTACGCCACCACCACTGATTAGCGCTTGTGGCAACTGCTCCGTAAAGCGACGGTCCACAATAGCCGTAGTACGCGGATTGATGACACCGAGCGCAGCCAGTTCTTCGTCGGCATTGGCAGCTAAAAGCACGTTTTCTGCAAACCAGGCATTTCCCATGGCCCATGGATTCTGTACAGGTGCTGTCTGTCCGCCCTGCAAAGGCATGATTGCATACTTGGTATTGAGCATGTTCAGCACAGGGAAAAGCGAATCACCACGTACGCTGTCGAGGCGTCCGCCACTCGTGGCCACCGCCTGGTGGAGTTCCATAAGCTCTGGTTGAATGTGTGCTTCGATGAGTTCCTGATAACGACGGAGTTTGGCCGCATGATAACCACCGATGCTTTTATGCCAGTAACTGGTGGTATTGTCATTGAAAGTGGACACGCTGAGATTTGCCACTCGATAGTATTTATCAGAATCCTGAAGGATGGCCTCGTCGGTGGGCGTTTTTTGGAAGAATTGCTGCGGGGGTTGCGGAGCCGAGAACATATCGTCGTTGAGGTAGCGCTTGTTGACATCCCACATATCCGCTGTACAGAGTGTGAGTAAGCAAATGACCATGACTACGGGATTGGCAATCGAGTAGCCGCGGCGCTGTATATTATAATCAATCTGGTGGTTTTTCCAATGATAAACGAAGAGGACGGCAAAGCCCACGAGAATCACCAGAAGTGAGCGTCCGGCATCGGCGGTGAATACAGCGCGGCGCATCTCGTTGAGATTAGCTATGATGGGGGCGAGCATCTCTTGGGGAATATAACCCTGTTGGGCCGCAGACGTTAGCATCTGTGATTCCTGGGAACTGATGTAATTACCGAAGAATACGTCAGGCATGAGCCAGAACAAGAGACAGGGACCTGCCGTGAGTGCGAGTGCAATGAGCATCTCGCGCCTGTGTTCCTTTCCAATCACTTCCTTCAGTGCGAGCATCGCCAGAAGGGGGATGGTGAATTCTGCAATGACGAGAATGGATGCTACGGTACGGAACTTGTCATACATCGGCACGTAGTCGAGGAAGAAGTCAGTCCATGGCATGAAGTTCTTGCCCCAGGCAAGGGTGATGGAAAGGAGCGTTGCCGCTAAAAGCGCCCATTTCATCGGGCCTTTAACCACCAATAAGCCGAGAATGAAGAGAAAAAGGACAAAGGCGCCAACGTAGACAGGACCGCTTGTGCCAGGCTGCTCACCCCAATATTGCCCCAGACTCTGGTAGACCGGGGTATAAGTGGGGTTCGCCTTCGCCATCGCGGTGCTGTTTTGGGTAAGGGGTTGTGATGCTCCACCTTTGACATTCGGTATGAGCAAGGACCAAGTCTCACCGATACCATAACTCCAAGCGGTGATATAACTGCGTTCGAGCCCGCTTGAGGTCTGATCCGCGGGGTCTTTTGTTTGCTGAGTAAGTTCGCTCTTCCCACGCATCGATTCTTTGCTGTATTCCCATGTATGGTAGAGATTGGAGGCGTTGATGGCGATTCCAATGAGGCATCCCAGGGCAAAGGTGAGGGTGCCCTTAACAGCACGCTGCCATCCGCCTTGTAACTCGGCAGACAGTCCCGTGGGGGCTTCGTCAGAGGTGGCGGTAGCTTGGTGGGGCTTGCCTACGATAGCAATGATGAAGGCAAGCGCCATCAGTGCAATGACAAAAGCGAAATAATAGGTCATCTGCACGTGGTTCGAGAGAATCTGCAGGGCCATGAAGACCGCTGTTACGAGCAGTCCCCATCCATAGCGTCCACGATAGCAGAGCACCATACCGGCAATGGTTGGCGGAATATAGGCCAAGGTGTAGAATTTCCATATGTGTCCGGCAGCAATGATGATGAAGTAGTAACTGGAGAAAGCCCATAGGACAGCGCCCAAAGCGGCCATCCAGGCTTTGAAATCGAAGGCACGTAGCAAGATATAGAATCCTAACAGCATCACGAATACCAGCACAACATAGTCCGGCAGCCAAAGCTTGTAGACGTTTTCCACCTTGGATAAGCGTTCAGTGGAGGGGTAGGAGGGTGCCATCTGATAGGTGGGCATTCCGGAGAACAAGGTGTTTGTCCATCGGGTACGTTCGCCGTCATGCGCCTTGCGGTAGGCCTCCATCTCTGAGCAGGCACCTGCGCCGCCGCTATGGTCGTGCCCTGTGAGTACCAAGCCTTCAGTGACTGGATGGATAAAATATGCGAAGGCAATCGCCACGAAGAAAGCGATGGCTGCAAAATCAGGAAGCAGGGATTTGAGGTACTTCATAATTTTTATACAATAAAACGAAAAAGCTGCGCCAACCCGAGAGCGGCGCAGCGTGTTGTTGCTGTGAAGAGGCTGCGCCTTTATTTACGCAGACCCAGAGCCTTGATGATGGCACGATAGCGATTGATATCGCGCTTCTTCAGGTAGTTGAGCAGGGCGCGGCGCTTACCGACGAGACCCGTGAGGGCACGCTCTGTGCTGTGGTCCTTGCGGTTCTGCTTCATGTGCTCGGTGAGGTGAGCGATGCGGAACGTGAAGAGTGCAATCTGGCTCTCGGCGCTGCCTGTGTTGGTGGCGCCACCGCCGAACTGTTCGAAGAGCTCGGCCTTCTTAGCGGAATCTAAATACATAATGATTTTGATGATAAAGAGTTGAAAATTACATCCTTCAGGTGGAGAACCGTCGTCATCAATCGTCGTGAACCCACCCTCGAATGCACCCGTGTTTCGGGTTTAGCGGCTGCAAAGGTACAACTTTCTTTGCTTTCCGCCACATCTTTTACGAAATATTTTTCATTAATGCTCTATTTTTTAAGATCTGCTGCGGGAGATCGCGTTGAGACTCTATAATAAAAAAGAACTGGACGGACTCATAAGATACAAGCTGCCGACTCAGTGGACAGGGCCATACAATAACTGTGTTTGCGGCTGGAGAGAGTGTGATAGAAAGCGTGTTTGCAGGGAAAGGATGACTTAGCGAAAGTACTTTCTGAAGAAGCGGTAGGGGGGCGTTTCAGGATTGGCGAGAGGATGCCTCGGGCAAGGTGAAATCGAAACGGAGACCACCACCTGGACGGTTACTCGCCGAGATGGTGCCGCCATGGAATTGTACGGCATGTTTGACAATCGCCAGCCCGAGACCCGTACCGCCACGTTGGCGCGAACGCCCCTTATCGACTCGATAGAAACGTTCGAAGAGGCGCGGGAGTTTCTCGGTATCGACACCGCAACCGTCGTCCTCGAAACGAATATGGTAAAAACCCTGGGCATGGGCGCACAGAGAGATGAAGATATTCTTGCCGCCCGAATAGGCCATGGCGTTTTCGATGAGGTTGCGGAATATGGAACTGAGTAGGGAGTGGTTGCCATATACGATGACGGGTTCGCTGAGGTCGAGGTGGAAGGACATCTGTTGCTCTTCGGGCAAGGCTTTCAGTTCGTCGGCAATCTCGCACAGGATGTCGTCGACAATCACTTTCTCGCGATCGATGAGTTGCGACCCGTCCTCCATGCGAGTGATGAGCGAGACATCTGCCAAAAGCCGGCGCAAGCGGTCGGTGTTGGCATAGCAGCGTCCGAGCAGTTCCTGCCGTTTCTCCTCGGAGAGCGTGATGCCGGAGAGCAACGTCTCAAGACAGACCTGGATGGATGCCACGGGCGTCTTGAGTTCGTGGTTGAGGTTGTTGGTGAGTTGCCGCTTGTGCGTGTAGAGTTTGATAATGTGCTGTGAAATCGAGCCCAATTCGTCGTGCGGGAACGACTCGGTTTCGTCGAACGACTCGCCGCGCTCGGCCTTGGCCGCAAAGAGGTTGAGGCGCTCGATGGTGCGACCGATGCGGCGTGTGGCGAAATAGGCCAGCACGCTCATCACGATGCTGAACATGAAGATACCCCACAGAAAGGCCCAGTCGGCTTTCAACAACTCACGCAACGAGGCTGAATAGGGGATGGCGGAGCGCACGATCAGTTGTTCGCCCTTGGTGGCGGAATAGAAATACGAACGGCCGTCGCTGGTGGAATGGCGGCTGATGTGATAGCCGGTACCTTTGCGCATAGCCTGTGAGATTTCGGGTCGGTTGAGGTGGTTATCGAGCGAGTCGAGCGATAACCTGTCGTCGTAAATCACCCGCCCTGAGAAGTCGATGAGGGTGACACGCAAATCCTCTAACAACGGCTCGTGGAGGCTGATATAATGGGCGTAGTCGGCACCCCGCCCGATGGCATTTAGCAGGTGGCGGTTGTAGGTCTGCAACTGGGCGTTGAGTACGTCAGATTTGCATTGCTTCTCGCGGTAGTATTGGAACACGATGAAGCAGGCAATCATCGCCCATGAGAAAGCCAGCAGCAAAAGAAAAAGCCGCTTGTGGTAGGAGAGTTTAACCGAGAAAGCCATAGCCGAAACCTAAACGGGTGATGATGTAAGCGCCATACTGACCGATTTTGGAACGAAGGCGGGTAATGTTGACGTCGATGGTGCGGTCAAACACGATGACATCGCCCCACACACGGGAGATGATCTCGTCGCGCGAGAAGATTTTGCCAGGGTTGGACATGAGGAAAGCCAGCAACTCAAACTCGGTCTTGGTGAGTTTCACCTGTTCGCCATCGACCGAACATTGCTTGAGGTCCATGTCCAACTGCAAGCCGTCGATTTGCAGAAAGTTCTCGGACATCTTCTCCACCTCGTCCTGCTGACGGGCCGACCGGCGGAGTACGCTGCGGACGCGTGCCAGGACGTTGCGCACGGTATAGGGTTTCATAATGTAGTCATCGGCGCCGAGGTCGAGACCTCGCACCATGTCGTCCTCCGAGTCACGTGCCGTGCAGAAGATGATAGGTATCGCAGCCGTGGCGGGTTCTGATTTCAGGATCTTGGCCATCTGGATGCCGCTGATTTCGCCCATCATAATGTCCAGCAGGATGAGGTCGTAGCGGCGGATGTCATACGTCAGTGCCTGCTCGGCGCTGGTGGCAATATCTACGTCGTAGCCTTCGTTCTGCAGATTGAGTCTCAAAACCTCGCACAACGTCTCCTCGTCATCGACAATCAATATTCTCTTTGGGTCCATATACCATAATTTTGATGCAAAGTTACAAAAAACTCGCAAGATAGAAACATTACAGTTGAAATTTAATCGAATTGTAATATGAAGGGAGAGGGGTTTAGCGTTTAAAGGATTAAAGTGTAAGAGGTTAAGATGTTTAATGGTTAAAGGTTTAATGCTGATATCTTTGAGTTTGAGGAGTGTGCGTTGCTCGTGGTTAAATGACCAAAGACGCCACAATTAAACATTCAACTTTAAACATTGAACTTAAAAAAGTCACGCACAGAACTTTGTGATGCCGCGGAGCATGTGGCGAAGACAACTGAGCATCTGTTGTGTTTCTTGGATAATATTAAGATAGACGATGGTGGATTCGATATTGACGGACTGTGTCTGCATGGAGTCGATGACTATCTTGCGGTGT
>JAILCU010000129.1 GCA_024690405.1 Bacteroidales bacterium | reverse complement strand
CAGGAGCAAACACTTTCGGCTTGTCCTTATCCCTTTCTTCAAGCTTTTCACGAATCCTACGGGAAATCTCCTTGATCTCGTTCAGTATCGAACTGCCTTGAAGAAAGAATTTCCCGGCCTTGTCATAGTACGTCAGCGCCTCTTCAAACCGTTCCTGTCCGTAATAGGCTGAAGCCAGATAAAAGTTAAAGTAGGCCGTGATGAAAGCCCCCTTCTGACTTGTATTCTTCTCGTCGTCTTCAAGGTTCCCCTTGATGAGCGTCTGCAGTTCCTCCAGTATCTCACTGACCATCGCACATTTCTTGTCGAGCAACAGCGGATAACACGACTGTATAAGATGGTAGAGCGTCAGGACATGCTTTGCATAGTCAAACTTAAAATCCTCCACGCCGCTCTCTTCACGAATCTTGCGGAGTCGCTTGATGCAGCCCTTAAACCGCGTCTTGTAGGGCTTGCGGTCTTTCACCTTGCCCGTCGTGACTGTCGTTTCCGGCTTACCGTCATCGATTATCAGTTTGTCTTTCGTAATCGAATAGCCCTCCAGTTTGTCTAAGGCAGACATGCCAAGCAGACACGGCCCGCCATATCGGTCGCAGATGGAAGCACCCACATTCTTCAGCTTGACTTTTCCGAGCGTCAGGTTCCTGATGGTAATTTCTCTTTGCTGTGCTGTATATACGCCGCCATAAGAACTTTGACTGGTTCCTTTCACATCCGACTTCACAAGATTGCCTTTCAGGAAGAGGATATCACCCACCTCCTTGGAAAGCAACATGCTTGAACAGCCTGTATCCAGTATGAACTGAATATTAACCGAACCATTTATCCT
Source organism: Bacteroidales bacterium (assembly GCA_024690405.1). Taxonomy (GTDB): domain Bacteria; phylum Bacteroidota; class Bacteroidia; order Bacteroidales; family Bacteroidaceae; genus Physcousia. The sequence continues at coordinate 2,674 of JAILCU010000129.1, read as the reverse complement.
GCCCCAAAGCTGGAGCATATTATTCTTTCGAACTAAGGGAATCTGCTTCATAAACTAAATTCCCATGGCTTTTACGAGTTTGTCCAGTTCTGGGTTCTCTTCAGGCGACGTTACATTGAGCGCCCCATCGTCTGGAGCCTCGAATGTCACGCTGGGAGCAGCCCCGGCATTGTGGGCCTTTTCTATGTATTCCTTCACTTCCGTCTCATTCATACCGTTCATGATCAGTGCCGCAAATATGCAACTCATCACATCCGTTTTGAGACCATTCTTCTTCATATCCTGAAGTTGCTCCTTTGTGAGCGTAAAATCCAGAGTATAGTATTTGATGGCCATGTTGCCACCAATCTCATTGGCAATATCAGCCAACTGTACCTTATATGGGTCTTGTTTCTTATCCATCATACAATCTTTTATTTCAAAAACGAGTGCAAAGATACGAATAATAAATCAGATTCTTTGCGGTAACAATGAATTATTAAGCTTTTTTCTCCTCTCAATTTATTATCCTATAAGAGTATCTATCTAAAACCGCACCATCTTCTCAGATAGTGCTGGGACATTGTGGGTTAGATCAAGTATCCAAATTCTGAGAGTTCTCAAAGTCCGACCAAACAATTACACGAACCTCGGGGAAGGGATATACGCCTATATCTTGTAATCTCTCTTACTTATTATTTCAAAAACTATATTACCAATTTGGTGGCAACACAATATTCTCCACGTCGTGAGCCTTCTCGAATAGCGGAGAGATTTCATCATCGGTGAATCCGGCAATACCACAGCCAATGCGAGTCACAAGGAATGTGAGATCATTATTCTCCTTGGCGAACTGGATAAACTCATTAACATACGGACGGATGGTTTCTACGCCACCCTGCATCGTGGGAATGGCATAACTCTGACCTTGCAGCCCCACGCCCTGCCCCATGATGGCCCCAAACTTGCGGTAGGCGATGTAGGCTGCCCCGCCGCCGTGCATACCTTTCAGGTTGCTGCCGAAGACAAAGATCTCGTTCGGCTGCAGCTCTGTAATAAACTCTGGTGTAGTCCTCTTCTTGTCCATATCCATTTCTTCTTTTGCAATTGACCTCTTTTCGAAATCCATCGGTGCAGGCATACCCATCGGGGCTTCCTCCAGCATAGCCTCGCTCATGACGATAGCACGCTCGTCCATCACCTCCGGCATATCCAAATCCATATCGAAGTTCTTGCGGAAGTACGGTACGATAATCTCATCCTTCAGCTTGTTGTAGCGTTGCGACACAGCCGAAGGAGTGATACCACATTCCGCTGCCACCTCCTTTCCTTTGAAGCCACGAATAAGCATCATTGTGATAATCAGTCTGTCCCATCTGTCGAGAGGTGCATGGTCGCAGATGTCCTCCACGATGCGGTTGAACTGCAGGCGCAGGTTGTCGCCCTTCATGTCGAATGACTGCAGATAGTCCTCGAAGGTGATGCTACCGTACTCCCTGTGATACCATTTCAGCGCATCGAGCACCACATAGCGAAATCCGCCAATTAGCCACGTCTTCAAACTGACCTCCGGCGAATGGTCCTCCAAAGGCTTCCAGTTGTGCTCCATCAGGTAGATGGCATATTGGTGTGCCAGCGACATGAAGTCCAGGTTCTGCTTCCCACTCAGCTGATACCGCTGGTCGAAAAGCCGATAGCCCGCCTCACAATACCCGTAGAAATACTCACGGATAATGTCGCTGTCCCCCTCACGGAAACCTTCAATAATCTCGTCGTCTGACAGTCGTTGATAATACATGGGCATAAATTTTTTGCAAATATAAGAAATTTTTGCCGTCTTAGCTTAATTTTTTTCGAAAACCATCTTCAAATAGATAAAACGAGCTCGAAAAAAGAAGTATTCACCAATTTAAAAGTTACAATTATGAAAAAGAATGATTCCATGCCCAAGCAGCAGAACAAGAAAGAAACAAAGCGTGTCCACAATCTGATTATCGTCGATGAGAGCGGTTCCATGTACGTCATCCGCAAGCAGGCCTTCGTTGGCATGAACGAGACTCTCCAGACCGTTCGCCAGATGCAGAAGAAGTACCCCGACCAGGAGCAGCGCGTCACCCTCCTTACCTTCGACAGCGGCCACACCACCTGGCACTACGACAACGCCCCTGCCTCGAGCACCAAGAACCTCGACTGGAAAGCCTACAACCCCGGTGGTGGCACACCCCTCTACGATGCCATCGGCAAGGGTATCGCCAAGGTCAATGCTCAGGTAGAAGATGGCGACCACGTACTTGTCACCATCATCACCGACGGCGAGGAGAATAGCTCTGAGGAGTGGACACTGAAGATGGTTCGCACGATGATTGAGAAGCTGAAGAAGCAAAACTGGACCTTTACGCTCATCGGCACCGACAACCTCGATGTCGAGACGATGGCCCAGTCCTTCGCCATCGAGGAACACATGGAGTTCCAGCAGGACGAGGAAGGCACCAAGGCTATGTTTGCCCGCGAACGCCGCAGCCGCGAACGCTACAACTGCTGTGTTGCCGAGGATGCCGCCCCAATGCCCAAAGGCAAGTTCTTCGACGAAGATTAATCCTTCATAAGCATCCTGATACATCTTTACTATCAGGATGCTTTACTATTATATCAATTCAAGCCAATAGCATTTCTTTATCTCATGCGAAGACTCCTG
>JAILCU010000044.1 GCA_024690405.1 Bacteroidales bacterium | reverse complement strand
TTCCTTGCCCATCAAGGAGAGATAGATGGTCACGTAGAGCGCCATCAGGCTCTGGTTGGAACAGATGTTAGAAGTGGCTTTCTGGCGACGGATGTGCTGCTCGCGGGCCTGCAGTGTCAGCACGAAAGCGCGCTGGCCGCGATTGTCGAGCGTCTGCCCTACGATGCGCCCCGGCATCTTGCGGATGAGTTTCTCGGTGCAAGCCATAAAGCCTACGCCGGGACCGCCGAAAGTCATAGGTATGCCGAGGCTCTGACCGTCTCCCACGGCCACGTCAGCACCCCACTCGCCCGGAGTCTTCAGGATGGCGAGGTCCGAGGGATTGGCATTAACGATGAAAAGACCTTTCTGTGCGTGTACGGCATCGGCCACGCCCGTGTAGTCTTCCACGATGCCGTAGTAGTTGGGTTGCTGAACAATCACGCCAGCCACGCCTCCTTCGGCCAGTTCCTTGTCGAGGGCGGCTCTGTCGAGAGTACCGTTGGCAGCAGGAACGAGTTGGATGGGGAAACCGTGGTAGTGGGCGTAGGTTTCAACGACACGACGGATCTTAGGGTCCACCGTCTCGCTGACGAGCACGCGCGTCGCTTTCTTGGCATTACCCCAGGCCATCATAGCGGCCTCGGCCGTAGCCGTAGCACCGTCGTACATCGAGGCGTTGCTGATGTCGAGGCCGGTGAGTTCGGCAATCATCGACTGATATTCAAAGATATAATGCAGCGTGCCTTGCGAGATTTCAGCCTGATAAGGGGTATAGGAGGTCAGGAACTCCGAGCGTTGCACCAGGTTCTGCACCACGCTAGGGGCATAATGGTCGTAGCAGCCGGCACCTGCGAAGCATATGAGTTGCTGTGTGTTGAGCGGATGTGCCAGTTGCTCAAAGAACAACCGTAGGTCGATTTCCGACAAGGCGTCGGGCAGTTGGTAGTCGCGTTTGAAGCGCGCTGCCTCAGGCACATCGGAAAAGAGGTCGTGAACGGAACTGACGCCACAAGTGCCCAGCATCTCCTTCAAGTCCTCTTCGGTATGGGGAAAGTATTTGAAAGACCCACCCCCCTGCCCCTCAGGGAGGGGAGTAGATGCAGACCCACCCCCCTGCCCCTCAGGGAGGGGAGTAGAATCTTTTTGACTGGTTGTATTCATAGATGAATAGGTTGGTAAATGATGAAAATAAGAAGAACCCTGTCCCTCACTTTATGGAGTTTTGAGAAACTGGAATTGTTTTCACGTCTTGGTTGGTAATTACTCCCCTCCCTACAAGGGAGGGGCAGGGGGGTGGGTCTTCTTCTTCTTTTATTCACAATGTTTTTTATACGCCTCCACATCCATCAGTTCTTCGAGCTCTTTCGGGTCGGAGAGTTGGACTTTGATGATCCAGTTGGCGAAGGCATCTTGGTTGAGGAGTTCGGGCTCGTCTTCGAGGGCCTCGTTGACCTCTACGACGGTGCCAGAGACGGGAGCGATGAGGTCGCTGGCGGCCTTTACGCTCTCCACAGCACCAAACTCCTCGCCAGCGGTGACTTCGTCGTCCACCTCAGGCATATCCACATAAACGACGTTTCCCAGCGCGTGCTGTGCATAGTCGGAAATACCGATGTAACCATATTCGCCTTCAACGCGAACATACTCGTGCGACTCGCTGTAACGGAGTCCTTCTTCAAATTTTGCCATAGTTGTTTGAATGTTTAAGAAATGCAAGAATCAAGAAATCAAAGGGCCTTTTACCCTTCCAACTTCTTCATTACCTGGCATTTGCTTTGTTGTTATTTAATTCTATTGATGATATCTTGAATGACATTTATTATAAGGTATCGAAGCCCCCTCGGGGGTAGCGAAGGAATAGAGGATTGACTGAATGTCAATCGTCCCTGAGCGGCCGTAGCAGACCTCTTCTGCGGAGGGCGGGCTAAAGGGGGGCCGGTCCTTCTCTTTCCCCCAATTTTATTTTTTAATTCTTATATTTTTTAATTCTTCTTATAATGTTTGTCGTAGAACTTCTTCTTGACAACCACGCCCTCAAACGTCTTCTTGCGGATTTGCACCTGCACCTCGGTCCCGAGTTTGGCGTACTCTGTCTTGACGAGGGCCATGCAGACGCTCTTGTCCACGCTGAGGCAGTGGTAGCCCGTGGTGACTTCGCCGATGACCTCACCTTCGGGCGAAAGTACGGAATAGCCATGACGGGGAATAGCCTTGTCGGCCAGTTCGATGCCCACCAGTTTCTGCGGCACGCCTTCGGCTTTCTGTTCCACGAGTGCTTCCTTGCCGATGAATTCGGGTTTGTCGAGTTTGCAGAACATCGAGAGACCAGCCATAACGGGACTGATATCTGCACTTAGCTCATCGCCATAGAGCGGCAGACCAACCTCGAAGCGGAGCGTGTCGCGACAGCCCAGACCGCACGGCTTGCAGCGTCCGCTCTCGATGAGTTTGTCCCAAGCCTGCTGCGTGAAGGCATGCGAGCCGTAAATCTCGAAGCCGTCCTCGCCGGTGTAACCCGTGCGCGAGATAATAATGGTCTCGCCCTCGTCGCCCTCAGCCACGTCAAGCGTCTTGGCGGTGTAGAACTTCAGTTCCTTACAGGGGAGGCCAAGCACTTCCTCCACAACAGCTTCTGCCTCCGGACCTTGCACGGCCAGTTGGCCGTAGTAGTCGCTTTGGTGCTCGAAGTTAATGTCGAAACCCTGGATTTGCTGCTGCATCCACTCGACATCCTTGTCTATGTTGGCGGCATTGATGACAAGGAAGAAATCATTGTCTCCCATTTTGTACACCAGCAGATCATCCACAGTGCCACCGTTGGGATAGAGCATCATACCATAGTATATCTGCCCAATGGGTGCATTAGCTACATC
>JAILCU010000108.1 GCA_024690405.1 Bacteroidales bacterium | reverse complement strand
GTGACGCTGGAACTCTCCACCTTCGCGCCCGCAGGTAAGATTAAGGAACAACACGCTATTCTGCATGTCGAGCCGCGCGGCGAACTCTTCGCTGGGCAGTTCGACCGCATCTATCGTGCTGAGCGTGCCCTGCTCGAATTGCCGCAGTGCACGGGCTCGCAAACCATTTTCAAGCGCTATTTCCTCAGCGACGCCACCAACCAACAGCCACTTGTACGTATCGACAAAGACTGCTCGGTGAGTTGCATCCAGCAACCTCCCGTTGACGGTTCGAAAGTGGCCGCCTGGCTCTATCTCGTACACGATATGAAAGTAGAGAATCAGGACGGTCTCGTTATCGCCTCGCACAACGGATACCAGCATCTGTGGAAAATGGGGATGCACGAGCACAAAGGAGACAGTGCCTGGCAGACCGAGAGCCTGCTCATCGACTACGAAGAGACGCTGCAGCGCTTCGGTGCCACGCTCGCCGACAACTGCATCCGCACCTGGTTCTACGTCCGTGATGTTGATACGCAATACGCCGGCATGGTGAAGGCCCGCCGCGAGAACTTCATCGAACAGGGCCTCACCGAACAGACCCACTATATCTCGTCCACCGGCATCGGAGGACTGCCTGCCGACACACGTGCCCTGGTACAACTCGGGACCTATGCGCTCATCGGTTTCAAGCCGGAGCAGCAGCACTATCTCTACGCAAAGACCCATCTCAACCCCACCTATGAATATGGTGTTACCTTTGAACGGGGCACACGAATGGACTACGGCGACCGCCGCCACGTGTATATCAGCGGCACCGCCAGCATCAACAACAAAGGTGAAGTGGTTCACGTAGGTGATATCGTCAAGCAGACCGAACGCATGTGGGAAAACGTAGGTGCCCTGCTGAGCGAGGCCGAAACGTCCTTCGACAATATCGCGCAGATCATTGTCTACTTGCGCGATATCGCAGATTACGACATCGTCAGCCGGATGTTTGCCGAGAAATTCCCGAGCACGCCCTATCTGATTACCCTGGCACCCGTGTGCCGTCCTACGTGGCTCATCGAGATGGAGTGTGTGGCTATCCGCAACCTCAGCCAACCTGACTTCCGCGATTTCTGACAAGCGATGGTTCAACGCTTTACTTTACCCGACGGTCTGCGTGTTATTCTCGCTCCATCGGCCACGAACGTGGTCTATGCGGGTGTTGCCGTAGGCGCCGGCACGCGTCATGAACTCCAGCACGAGAGCGGAATGGCTCATTTCGTGGAGCACATGAGTTTCAAAGGCACGCGCCACCTCACTTCGGTACAGATTCTCAACCGGATGGAAAGCGTGGGCGGCGACCTCAACGCCTACACGGGCAAGGAAGAGACCATCTACTACACGACCTTTCTGCGCGAGCATCTGCAACGCGCAATTCCACTGCTGCTTGACATCGTCTTCTCGAGCACTTACCCGCAAGAGGAACTGGAGAAAGAACGCGAAGTGGTCATCGATGAAATCGAGAGTTACAACGACTCGCCCGCAGAACTTATCTACGACGATTTCGAAGCGCTGCTCTTCCCCAACCACCCGCTCGGACGTAATATCTTGGGGGATGCCGAACGGTTGCGTCAGTACACGTCGGCCGACCTGCACGCCTTCACGCAACGCTGCTACAGCCCGCAGCGGGCCGTTCTGTTTGTGAAGGGAAACGTCCAGACGGAAGAACTCCTGAGAATCCTACGGCAATCGGGTAAATTAACAAAAGACTTCTCTCCCGCGACTCATGCCACCGCCGGCGCCGCCTCGAAGGACAATGGTGGTTGCCCGGGCAGCGGATGCCTGTCCGACCATCCCGGCACGGCCCTCCATCCGGCATCCGGCCCGTCGCTAATCCATTTATCCGAACATACAACTGCAGGAACTACAACGGTTGTCAACAAGAACTGCCATCAGTCACATGTGATGCTGGGAGCACGCGCCTATGCCATCACGGATCCCCGAAGAATGGGACTGGCCTTGCTCAACAACCTCCTCGGCGGTCCTGCGATGAATTCGCGCCTTTCGCTGGCTTTACGCGAACGCACGGGATTGGTTTACACGGTGGAAAGCAGTCTCTCGGCATACTCCGACACCGGTGTCTGGGCCGTATATTTCGGTTGCGACCACGCCGACGTCAAGCGCTGTCTTCGCATCGTCCGGCGCGAATTGCAACGCCTGCTCGCGGCCCCTCTTTCGGCACGTGCCTTGGAGGCTGCCCGCCGCCAGTTGAAAGGTCAGATGGGAATCGCCGCCGATAGTTTTGAGAATGTAGCCCTGTCGATGGCCAAATACTATCTTCTTACAGGAGAAAGTAAAACGCTCGAAGAACGCTTTGCCGAATTAGACGCCCTCACCCCTGAATATCTCTATCAAATCGCCCTCGACATTTTCAACACAGAACGGATTACCACGCTCATATACAAGTGATTGTGCTCGCGCGCTACTCTTTCACTTCGTAGACTTTTCACTTAAAACTTTTTAAGTACAACAAACTTTCGGGTCCCAAGTTAAAGAGGAGGTCAATGATACTAAGGTTGGGAAGGAAACCCAAACGCTGCTGAAAGACTTGATAATAAGGTTTTGTGCTAACAGGGAGCGCACTGAAGTCTGTAGGTGAAGCATACGTTTCACTGCGCATCACGGGCGTATCGATATCAACGAGTTCGCACACTTTTTGCTGCATTTCCTCGATGAAATCGGCCAAAAATGCGTATTTGTTCGTGTAGAAAGGTTCGAAGTCATCGGCATAATACTCAAAGAATGGGCTTTTGCCGTAAGCGGTCTTCAAAGCGTTCCAATGGTGATGACGCCAATTACCGTGGTCGCTGATGCGAATATCCCGCATCGGGGTGTGGTTGGGGGCCGCTACAACGGGGATCACCAAATCCTGGGGACCGTCTGGCATCGCAATCCGGCAGCGGTTGCGAAAGGTCTGCTTCACGTAGTGCTCATATTGTTCCACCACGACCGCGTCAGCAGCCTCCACCGCGGCATACCACGACACCGGGGCCAGATAACCCATTGGCAATCGTACCGTTTTCTTTTCTCTATCCATCATATACGCTTCAACCTTCTGAAACTAAGGGTGAAAATGGCCGAACCGGACTGCACGCTTAAAACCGAACCCTGCAGCGGCCGCGAAATCCTTGGGCCGCCCAAAGCCGGTGGACGGGAGTCTTTATCTTTAAAGAGAGGCCCGCTTTAAAGCAAACTTCACAGCACGCGTTCTATTTACAGCTTCTCGCCATAGCAGAGGTCGCCGGCATCGCCGAACCCCGGGACGATATATTTATTGGCATTCATTCCCGGATCGATGGCGGCGCACCACACCGTAGCCGATTCGGGCAGGATCTCGCGCAGGGCATCAAGGCCTTCGGGCGTTGCAATCACGCAAGCGATATGAACTTTTTTGGGTGTACCGCTTTTCAGGAGTGCTTCGTAACTGGCAGCCATCGAACCGCCAGTGGCCAGCATCGGGTCCACAATCACCAAGGTTTTCCCTTTGCAACTCGGTGCCGCCATGTATTCGGTGTGAATACCTACTTCCGTATGCTCACGGTTGGTGTACATCCGGTAAGCCGATACGAAGCCGTTCTGGGCTTTGTCAAAGACGTGCAGGAAACCTTCGTGGAAAGGCAGGCCGGCACGCAGGACCGTAGCGATCAGCAGATCGTCCTTGGGTATGGAGATGTCCAAGGTGCCGAGGGGAGTAACGACATTCTTCGTTTTGTATTCAAGAGACTTGGAGAGTTCAAAAGCCATCATCTCTCCCACGCGTTGGATATTGTGGCGGAAAAGAAAGCGGTTACGCTGATAACTTTTGTCGCGTAACTCTGCCATATACTGGTTGATGACGGAGTTCTGTTTGCTAAAGTCAATAATGTTCATAAGGCTTTGTTTATAGGTTTCTTGTATGATTCGGGGGGCAGTTGCTCACGGGGGTGCTGCCGTTAGTTGCTCACAGTGAGGCTGTTGCCGAACTGATTATAGGTGGCACGGTAGCGGTAAAGGCTCCTTCCGGAAGGTCCTTTGGACACGATTCCGAGGTTGTTGAGATCATAGGTGCGGCCACAGCGGTCGCAGGTGGCCAAGCCCCCAGTCTGCAGTTTCAGGTTGCGTGTCGTGGCAAAATCGTCGTAGCACGGACAAGCCAGGTCGTAGGCTACGACACGCGGGCTGTCATAGCCCATCTCCGGGATATTGGGCAGACCCACGATCAGTCCGCTCAGTCCGAGGGCCGGATGAACGCGCGTTTCGATGGCCGTCATCGGCCGTGTCGTGGAGGTCTTCAGACCGGTGAAGATGAAATTCGTGCCATCGGTGCGAATTGTGCAGAACTCCCCCAAACTGCCGAGGGCGCTGTTCAATTCTGCGACCGTGTTCGTGGCGGTATAGGTGAAATTGGCACGTGCTCCTGTATAATAAATCTTCTCGCTATCGGAGCACGCTGTTAGGAGTAATAAAAGCACACCGAGAACGGAGAGGCAATACCAGCGGCAGTGACCCCAAAAGGGCCTTGCGGACAAGCGTCGCGCCTCGTTCATAGATGTGATTGTCTCATTCATTGTTTATGGATTAGACGCCCGCTAACTTACGCTCGGCCTCCTCGACGCGTTCGAAATGGAAGTCGTCGAGCACTTGCGCCATCAGCGCAGCAATCCGGTCGTTGCAGAGGTTGCCTATACTGCCTTCGTGGGTATGATGAACGTGTTTGTCCGGTACGAACTCGCCCGCCTCGATGGCCAGTCCCACTTGCCGGTAAGCATCGCGGAAGGGCATACCCGCTGCAGCCAGACGGTTCACCTCCTCAACGGAGAACATCAGGTCGTAGCGCGGGTCGTCGAGGATATGGTCATTGACCTCTATCCGCTGGATGATGTAAGCCGTCATGCGCAGACAATCCTTCAGTTCGTCGAAGGCCGGCAGGAACACCTCCTTCAAGATTTGCAGGTCACGGAAATAGCCGCACGGCAGGTTGTTCATAATCAACGTCACCTGCTGGGGCAGTGCCTGCAACTTATTGCATTTGGCACGGGTGAGTTCAAAGACGTCCGGGTTCTTCTTGTGCGGCATGATCGAGGAACCCGTCGTGCATTCAGCGGGCAGTTTCACGAAGGCGAAGTTCTGCGAGTTGAACATACAGGCGTCGAAGGCCAACTTCGCTATCGTGCCGGCCACCGAAGCCAGGGCAAATGCTACGTTGCGCTCCATCTTGCCGCGCCCCATCTGGGCATAGACAACGTTGTAGTCCATCGAATCGAAGCCCAGGAGGTCGGTGGTCATCTGGCGGTCGAGGGGAAAACTCGAGCCGTAGCCGGCGGCAGAGCCCAACGGATTGCGGTTGACCAGTTTGTAGGCCGCCTGCAGGAAAAGCATATCGTCGGCCAGACTCTCGGCATAGGCGCCGAACCACAGCCCGAAACTGCTGGGCATGGCCACCTGCAGATGGGTATAGCCAGGCATCAGCACCTGCTTGTAGCGTTCGCTCTGCACTTGCAGTTCGTCGAAGAGCGTCTTCACCAACATCACTACTTCACTGAGTTGGCGGCGCGTCCATAATTTCAGGTCCAGCAGCACCTGATCGTTGCGCGAGCGTCCGCTATGAATCTTCTTTCCGACGTCGCCCAGCCGGCGCGTCAGTAGCAGTTCCACCTCGGAATGCACATCTTCCACCCCCTCTTCAATCTCGAAGTTCCCGGAACGGATGTCTGTCAGGATGTGGCGCAGTTCGGCGAGCAGCACCTGCAACTCGTCAGCCGTGAGCAGGCCGATGTGCTCGAGCATGGTGATGTGGGCCATTGAGCCCAGCACGTCGCTTTCGGCGAGATACATATCCAGTTCGCGGTCACGCCCGACGGTGAACCGCTCTATTTCGGCCGTCATTGCTGACGACTTGTGCCAGATGGGCTTTCCCCGTTCCGCACCAGCGTGGGAGTCGGGCTGTTTCTGTTTAGTATCCATAAGGTATCATGGCAAGCATCTCCGCCAGTTTCTCCACGCCCTCCTGCAACGGTTTCTTTGCCATCTGTTTCATCAGGAAATTCAGCTCGGCGCCTATCGTGCATCTCAACTTGCTCTCATAGGTGGACATCGGCAGAATCTGAATCCACAGGTTGCCCTGAATGGGAGCGTTTTGGATTTCAAATTTGATGCACTTTGGGTAGTCGCGCTCGATGATGCGCAGCGTGACGTCGCCCACGGGTGAGCCCGGATAAGTGATGCTGTCGGGGGTAATCACCAGCCGTTGCAGTGCTTCCTGTATGGGCGCAATCTTGTCTTCGGGAACCTGCCCCGAAGCCTTGATCTTTTCGATGAAGTCCGGGTCCGACGCACGCTGCTGTATAGCGCTCAGGTTGGTGAGGTCGGAGAGCTTGTTATAGACCGCAGACTGCGGTGAATGTATTTGTTGTACAGTACTTTCGAATTTGGTCATCTTAAGTATATCGTATAATTTTAAGGTGATACCTGCGATGGGGGCAGATGTTCACTTTCAGTCGCGCCAGTGGGCCGGGTCGCGGCGCCATTGGTTGAGGATCTCGACGTCTTCTTCCTTAATATAATCGGTGGCGAGGGCCTCTTCCACTACGGCTTCGTAGTTGGTCAGCGTCACCAGCTGCACGTTGGCCTCCTTGAAGGCCTTCTTGGCCACCTCGAAACCATAGGTGTAGGCGGCCACCATTCCAATGACCTCGCAGGCATTGTTGCGAATGGCCTCCACGGCCTTCAGGCTGCTGCCGCCCGTGGAAATCAGGTCTTCCACCACGACAACCTTCATGCCGGGGCGCAACTCGCCCTCAATGAGGTTCTCCAGTCCGTGGTCCTTGGGTTTCGAACGCACATACACGAAGGGCTTGTTGAGGACATCGGCCACCAGCGCGCCCTGGGGAATGGCCCCTGTGGCCACACCCGCAATGGCCTCCACCTCAGGGAAGCGTTCCATGATGATCCGGGCGATCTCGGTCTTGACGAATGTGCGCAACTCGGGATAGGAGAGCGTCTTACGGTTGTCGCAATAGAAGGGCGATTTCCATCCGCTGGCCCACGTAAAGGGGTTGGTCGGCTGCAATTTGATGGCTTTCACTTTCAGGAGCTTGCCTGCGAAAATCTTCTCAAGCGTTTTCATATCACTTTTACCTTAAATCATTCATATAATAGATTACACGAGCACTCATCTCTCGTTTCGGCGGCAAAGGTACGACATTTTTGGCGAATCGTGCTCATCGGAAGAACGTTTAACAGGTTTTAACGACCCGAAACGTTCATAAGCGCCAAACAAGTCGTATCTTTGCAGCCGAAAAGGTAAAAATATTTATGCTTGAAATAAAAAATTTACACGCCACCATAGGTGGTAAGGAGATATTAAAGGGGATAGACCTGGTGGTCAGGCCCGGAGAGATCCATGCGTTGATGGGGCAGAACGGGGCGGGAAAATCCACGTTGTCCAATGTCCTCGTTGGCAATCCTTCGTACACCGTCACCGAGGGCAGCATCCGTTTCAACGGCAAGGATCTGCTCGCTATGTCGCCTGACGAGCGCGCCCACGAAGGCCTTTTCCTTTCTTTCCAGCAACCCGTGGAGATCCCGGGCGTTTCGATGGTCAACTTCATGCGTGCCGCCCTCAATGCCAAGCGCAAGTACTTGGGCCTGGAGCCCTTGGACGCGGGTTCATTTCTCAAACTGATGCGTGAGAAGCGCAAGATTGTGGAACTCGACAGCAAGCTCACCAGCCGTTCCGTCAACGAAGGCTTCAGCGGCGGCGAGAAGAAGCGCAACGAGATCTTCCAGATGGCGATGCTCGAGCCCACGCTCAGCATCCTCGACGAGACCGACTCCGGCCTTGACGTGGATGCCCTGCGCATCGTGGCCGAAGGCTTCAACAAGTTGCGCACCCCCGAGACGTCGGCAATTGTCATCACCCACTACCAGCGTCTCTTAGACTATCTCAAACCCGATATCGTTCACGTCCTTATTGACGGCCGCATCGTCAGGACCGGCGGTCCCGGGCTGGCTGCCGAAATCGAGCGGCGCGGCTTTGACTGGGTGAGGGAAGAGTCCTGACTCGCGGGACCCTCCCGTCCGCAAACCTCCCTGCCCCCTGTCTGTCCGACCTTATTATAAAAGAAGTATTTCACATTGAAAGAGACCGCGCAATACATAGATTTTTTCCGTAGTGAGCGTCAGCGCATCGATAGCGGTTCACTACCTGTGCTCAACGCCCGTCGCGATGAGGCTGCAGCCGCTTTCGAGCGCCTCGGCTTTCCCTCGCAGAAGGTGGAGCGCTACAAATATACCGACGTAGCCGCTGCCTTTGCCCCCAACTACGGCATTCAACTGCAGAACGCTCCGTCCGCCCCCGGTGCCCCATCGGATTTGGCCGCCAAGGCTGGCGTGCCGACGTCTTCTCCGTCTGCGGCGTCCACCGTGGATGAGGCCCCGGCCGACCTCGTCTCCCGTCTCTACGGCACACTGGCCGATGTCAACGCCGACGCCATCACCGCCCTCAACACGATGCTAGTGCAGGACCTCCTGCTGGTTCATGTTCCTGCAGGTACCACGCGCGAGCACCCCGTACAGATCACCTATCAACTGCATTCCTCCGCCCCCTTGATGCAGAACCGCCGGCTGCTGATTGTCGCGGAGCCCGGGGCCCGTGTGCAGGTCATCCTCAACGAGAAAGCAGATGCGCAGCAGGACTTCCTCGTCACGCAGGTCACCGAGGTCTTCGTGGGGGCCGGCGCCCAGGTTGAGGTCTATGACATCGAGTCCACCCACGACCGCTTCCACCGTTTCCATCAGTTCTTTGCCGAGGTGGCACAGGACGGACGGCTCACCCATACCGCCTTCACCCTGGCCGGTGGTCTCAGCCGCAACCAGACGGACGTGCGTCTGAGCGGACAGGGGGCCAGCGCGAACCTGCTGGGCTGTGCCATCACCGATGGTTGTCAGCATGTCGATAACAACACCCTTATCGACCATCTCGCTCCCGGTTGTCGGAGTCATGAACTCTATAAATATGTGGTTGACCAGCAGTCCACTGGCGCCTTCGCCGGACGCGTCCTGGTGCGCGAACAGGCCCAACAGACCGACTCCGAGGAGCGCAACGCCAACCTCGTCTGTACCGATCAGGCCCGGATGTGGACCCAGCCCATGCTCGAGATCTACGCCGATGACGTCAAGTGCTCTCACGGCTCCACCGTCGGGCAACTCAATGCCGAGGCGCTCTTCTACATGCGTCAGCGCGGCATCAGCGAACCCGATGCACGCATGCTCCTCAAACAGGCTTTCGCCGCCGAAGTCATCAACAACATACCCCTCAAAGCACTGCAGCAACGGCTCCATATCTTGGTGGAGAAGCGTTTCCGCAGTTGCGAGGACTGCAGATTGTGCAAGAAATGATCAGTTTCCAGAACATCAACATACCGATGCCCGGCATCGACGCGACCACCGTCCGACGCTGGGTCATTACGGTTGCCGCGTCCTACGGCAAACGTGTGGCGGACATCGCCTACGTCTTTGTCGATGACGACGAAATCCTGCGTGTCAACCGGCAGTACCTTGGGCACGACTACTACACCGACATCATCACCTTCGACGACAGCACCCCGCACACAATTGCCGGAGACCTCTTCATCAGTCTCGACACCGTCCGTTCCAACGCCGAAGCCCTCGGCCTGCCCTACCAGCGCGAACTCCACCGCGTCATCATCCACGGCATCCTCCACCTCTGCGGCCTCAACGACAAGGGGCCCGGTGAACGCGAAATCATGGAGGCTGCTGAGAACGCCGCCCTCGACATCCTTGATGGGCGAAGGTTCATAAGTTCCTGATTACCCAACAAACAACCCATCAACCTAAAAAAACAAAAGAAATGAAGAAACTACTCTCACTGGCTGCCATCGCTGTTGCCCTTTGCATCGCAGCTTGCCAAGGCAACGGTTACAAAGTAACAGGTACCGCCACTGGTGCACAAGACGGTGACACCGTCATTTTAGCCGGCATACGCGGTATGTTTGACGTTGACACCATTCAGATGGTGCTCGTCAAGAACGGACAGTTCGTCTTCACTGGCGTGCAGGACACCGCCGCTATGCGTTACGTCATCTGGCGCTCCAACGCCAACCCCGACCTCTCCATTGCCACGCAGGTAGCCTTGGAAAATGCGGAGATTACCGTCAAACTCGACACCGCCGAGACGAGCGCCGCCGAGGTCACCGGCACGCCCGCCAACGAAGCGATGACCAAACTCGGAGCCCTCGAGCTCGAAATGAACAAAAAGGCGGAAGGGATCTTCGGCGTGCTCCAGGATACCGATGCTACCGATGAGGCCAAGGCTGAAGCGGAGAAGCAACTCAACGACTTGCAGGAGACGATGAAGAAGGCTTATGCCGATTTCATCAAAGAGAACATCAACAATATCGCAGGCGTCACCTATCTCACCCAGTATGCCTCGATTCTCGACGACGCACAGGTCTCTGAACTCCTGAAGGCGGTTCCCGCCGAACTCTGCAACGATCGTCTCACCGAACTCCAGGAAGTCTATGAGATCAAGGCCAAGACGGTCGTCGGCAATTCCTTTATCGACATCAAGGCCGCCACGCCCGAAGGCGGTGAACTCAGCGTCGCTGAAGTGGCTGCCAATGCCAAGGTCCTCATGATTGACTTCTGGGCCAGTTGGTGCGGCCCCTGCCGTCAGGAAATGCCCAATGTGAAAGCAGCCTACGACAAGTTCCATGCCCAGGGCTTCGAGATCATCGGTGTCAGCCTCGACGAGGACGGTGACGCCTGGAAGAAGGCCATCAGCGACTTAGGCATGAAATGGCCCCAGATTTCCGACCTCAAGGGTTGGGAGTGCAAGGGCGCTGCCGATTATGGCGTGCGTGCCATCCCCGCTACCGTGCTCATCAAGGACGGCAAGATTGTGGCGCGCGACCTCCGCGGCGATGAACTGGCCACGAAAGTGGAGGAACTCCTGAAGTGAACCAACCCACGCTCGACTACATCCGCACTCATGCCAACGACGATGTCCGCCGGTTGGCGCTACGCCGTGCGCCGCAAGATGTAGACCTGCGCGAAGCCTTACAAAACATTGAGGGCCGTCAGATAGCAACCCGCAAACTTCCTTCGTGGGCCGCTATCGACGGCCTTCTTTTCCCGTCGCGCCTCTCGATGGAGCAGTGCTCCAGCGAAGCGACCGCTGCCTACAAGCGCTTCGTCGTCGGCCGTCACTCCACGGATGACGCGTGTTTCGCCGATCTCACCGCCGGCTTCGGTGTGGATTTCGCTACCATTGGCCGCGACTTCCGACGCGCCTTATATGTCGATACCAGCGAGGAACTCTGTGCGCTTGCGCGACACAATATGCCGTTGCTTGGCCTGCTGCAGGCCGAGGTGCTGCAGACGACCGCCGAGGAGGCTCTGTCACGTCTTCACGACGTCAGCGTGATCATGATAGACCCGTCCCGTCGCAATGCTGCAGGGGGCCGGACGGTACTCATTGAGGACTGTTCGCCCGATGTGGCAGCGCTCAGCGGCGCGCTCTGCCGGGCGGCGCGTGTGGTGATGGTCAAACTATCTCCCATGCTTGATCTCACCGCTGCCGTCAGGGCCTTGCAGTGCGTCACCGAGCTTCACGTCGTGAGCGTCGCGGGCGAATGCAAGGAATTGCTGTTCCTGCTCTCAGCCCCCGCCGGAGCTGCTGCGGAGCCCGTCATCCACTGCGTGAATCTGTCGAAGTCCTTTTCTGCGGCGAATGCCGGGCCACCCGATCCTTTCTCCTTTACGCAAAGCGAGGAAGCGGCCGCCGACGTTCCCTTTGCCCACTCCCTTGGCGCCTACCTCTACGAGCCCAACGCCAGCATCCTCAAGGCGGGCGCTTTCAAGACCCTCTGCCATCGCTATCCTGTCCTCAAACTCTCGCCGCAAGCGCATCTCTACACCGCCGACGCCTACCTGGAGGATTTCCCGGGACGCATCTGGCGCGTGCTGAGTCACACCACTTTTGCCAAGAAAGCCCTGAAGGGTTTCTTCGAAGGCGTCGGCGCGGCCGACCTCATCGTCAGGGGGTTCCCGCTCTCTACCGCTGAATTGCGGCGTCAGCTGCGTCTACGCGAGAGCGGGGAGGTGCAGATCATCGCTACCACGCTTGCCGAAGGCCGGCGGTGTCTCGTCCGTGTGGAGCGGATGAATACCCTTCAAAAGGGAAATAATCCCTAAAATCTTTGGTCGGGAACAAAATATTCTATACCTTTGCCCCACAAAATATAAATGTATCACCCTAAAACACATTCGACACAATGAAGAATCTTTTGAAGATTTTGGCAGCCGTTCTCGTGATCGCTCTGCCTATGGTCGTGGCTTCCTGCGGAAGCGACGATGAAGAAGAAGGTCCCGTCACCTACACCTATAACTGGACGCTGCAGAACACCGATTTGGGCAGCAGCGCCACCACCAACGAGAAAATGGCAGCCCTCCAGGCTGAAGCCACCATCAATGGCGTGCTGGCAAAGGCTTTCGCCAACAATGGCTTTACCGTTGACGCTGACAACCAGAAATTCACCATAGAGACAGAAGACGATGTGGACCGCTACGACAATGCCGTGAAATCGGCCGTTTACGCTGTCCTGGCCGGTTCTGATGTGCCCGCAGTGGCTGAGGCTCTTCCCAGCTCTGCCAAAGTCGTGGTCAAGCGCGGCAGCAAGACAATCATCGAGAACAAGTTGAGATAAGCCTGGGCTTATTCCAAAATCTTTTTTATACGACCTGCCCTCAGCGATGGGGGCAGGTTTCACCTATCTTATTCGATTAGCGCATGCATTTCACAGAAACGGCCCACATGAGCGACCTCATTCACGACGATTACCGCCTGCTGCAGGTGATTTCGCGTTTTGGCGTCTCCTTGGGATTCGGCGATCAGAGCGTCGCCGCCGCGTGCAAGAACAGTGGCGTGGATGCATCCACGTTCCTGGCCGTGGTCAACTTCGTGCAGAGCGAGGGTAGGATGTCTGTGGATGAGCTCGCAGAGGAAGTCAGTGTTGTCGAACTCATGCGTTATCTCCAACGCTCCCACTCCTATTTCGTCGATTTCCGCCTCCCCTCGATCCGCCGCAAGCTCATTGAGGCCATCGACTGTTCCGCCAAGAACCAGATCGCCTTCCTTATTCTCAAGTTCTACGACGAGTATGCGGCCGAGGTGCAGCGGCACATGGAGTACGAGAATACGCACATCCACACTTATGTCCAGCTCTTGCTCGAAGGACAGGTGCCGACGCATCACGCCTCCTATTCCGAATTGGCCAATCAGCACCACGACAACCACTCGAGCCTCAGCAAGAGCAGTCATGAACTGAAATCCATTATTGTCAAATATTACCCCAGCGATTCCGATACGCAGCGGCTGGCCGACACCCTGATGGATATTTACATCATGGAGGAGGACCTCTTCTCTCATTGTCATCTCGAGGATACGTTATTCGCCGCGGCCGTGCATCTGCTCGAGGAGGAAGTCAAGGCCAAGAGTTCCGATGGCAAGGCGCATCCCGTGGAGTCCTTCAGAATGAGCCCTCCCGACCCTGGCTCCGAGGAGCTCTCCGAGCGCGAGAAAGAAGTCATCTGTCTCGTCGTACGCGGTCTTTCGAACAAGGAGATTGCAGAGAAAATGTTCATCTCGGCCAACACCGTCATGACTCACCGCCGCAATATCGCTCGCAAAACGCAGATCCACTCGCCCGCCGGGCTCACGATCTATGCCATCGTCAACGGTCTCATCAACCTCGACGAAGTCAAGCTCTAACGCTGCCCCGCGCTTTATGCGTACCGGTGCAAAGTATATAATGTAAAATGCAAGAAGAAATCAGCAGTCTTTTACACGCCGCGCCAGCCAGCGGTGGCGACGCTCGCAAGGGGGAGGCGGCAGCTTCCGGCTCCGACCGCGACTTCGAGCAGGCTCTGCGCCCGCTGCACTTCTCGGATTTCGCCGGACAGGCGGGCGTCGTACAGAACCTGCAGGTCTTCGTTGAAGCCGCCAGATACCGTGGGGAACCTCTCGATCATACGCTGCTGCACGGACCTCCCGGACTCGGCAAGACGACACTCTCAAATATCATCGCCAACGAGTTGGGAGTGGGCTTTAAGATAACCAGCGGACCGGTGCTGGACAAACCCGGTGACTTGGCTGGTATCCTCACCTCCCTCGAGCCGCAGGACGTCCTTTTTATCGACGAGATCCACCGTCTCTCGCCCGTCGTGGAGGAATATCTCTATTCCGCCATGGAGGACTACCGGATTGATATCATGATTGACCGTGGCCCCAGTGCACGCTCCATACAAATCGACCTGAACCCTTTCACCCTGGTGGGCGCCACCACGCGTTCGGGTCTGCTCACGGCTCCCTTGCGGGCCCGTTTCGGCATCAACCTCCACCTCGAATATTACGACGCCGAGACGCTCAAGGGGATTGTCCTGCGCTCCGCCTCCATTCTCAACCAACCCATCGATGATGAAGCTGCGGCAGAGATCTCGCGACGTTCCCGTGGAACGCCGCGTATCGCCAACGCGCTCCTCCGCCGCGTTCGCGACTTCGCGCAGGTGAAGGGGAACGGACGCATCGACCTCCCTATCGCGCGTTATGCCCTCGAAGCCTTGAATATCGACCGCCACGGCCTCGATCTCATCGACCGTAAGATTCTGCTGGCCATCATCGATAAGTTCAAGGGCGGCCCTGTCGGAATCAATACCATTGCTACGGCCATTGGCGAGGATC
The DNA here is from genome assembly GCA_024690405.1 of Bacteroidales bacterium. Classification (GTDB taxonomy): domain Bacteria; phylum Bacteroidota; class Bacteroidia; order Bacteroidales; family Bacteroidaceae; genus Physcousia. The sequence continues at coordinate 10,675 of JAILCU010000108.1, read as the reverse complement.
CCGGCACGGTGGAGGAGGTTTACGAACCTTTCCTCATCAAAGAAGGTTTCATCAAACGTACCCCGCGCGGACGCGAAGTCACCGATCTCGCCTATCAGCACCTCGAACGCAGCCGCTTCCGCGGCAGCGACAACCAACCAAGCCTCTTTGACTGATGTACGATCTCCAAAAGATAAGAAACGACTTCCCCATCCTCGGGCGGGAGGTGTATGGCCGTCCCCTTGTCTATTTCGACAATGGCGCCACGACGCAGAAACCGCGCAGTGTCGTGGAAGCGATGACCAACGAATACCTCAATGTGAATGCCAACGTCCATCGCGGCGTCCATTTCCTCTCCCAGCAGGCGACCGACTTGCACGAGCAGGCACGGGAGACCGTGCGGCGTTTTATCAACGCTTCTTCGGTGTCGGAGGTCATCTTCACGCGGGGCACCACAGAGAGCATCAACCTGGTGGCGTCGTCCTTCGGGCAGGCGTTCATCAAGGATGGTGACGAAATCATCATCACCGCCATGGAGCACCACTCCAATATCGTGCCGTGGCAGTTGCTGCAGAGTAGGGTGGAGGTCAAACTCCGCGTCTGTCCCGTCAGCGATGACGGACGTCTGGACCTCGATGCCCTTGCCCGGCTCTTCACGTCCCGCACCCGTCTGGTGGCTTGTACCGCGGTCTCCAACGTCCTTGGCACCGTCAATCCCATCGCCGACATCGTGCGTATGGCGCATGCCCATGATGTGCCTGTGCTGGTGGATGCGGCCCAGTCAACGCCGCACATGGCTGTTGACGTGCAGAGTCTCGACTGCGATTTCCTGGCCTTCAGCGGGCATAAGGTGTACGGCCCTACCGGTATCGGCGTCCTCTACGGCAAGGAGCGTTGGCTGGATCGCATGCCTCCGTATATGGGGGGCGGAGAGATGATTGGCAAGGTGTCTTTCGAGCACACCACCTTCAATGTCCTACCCTACAAATTTGAGGCGGGAACGCCTGATTATGTTGCCACGACGGGCTTGGCATGCGCCTTGGACTACGTGTCGGCCCTGGGCTTCGATGCCATCGGGTCCCACGAACGCTCCCTCACGGCCTATGCCCGCCAGCAGCTCTCTCAGATCCCGGGCATGCGTTTCTTCGGGCCCTCGGATGATGCCGTCATCTCTTTCCTCGTAGGCGACATCCACCATCTCGACCTCGGCACCCTTCTCGACCGCCTCGGCATAGCCGTCCGCACCGGCCACCACTGTGCCGAACCGCTGATGCATCGTCTGGGTATTGAAGGCACCGTCCGTGCGTCCTTTGCCTTATACAATACGTTCGAGGAGGTCGATCTGTTCATCGCCGCACTGCAGCGCGTCGTGGCCATGTTCTGACGGAGATGGCCGCTTTTCCCTTGATTCATTGATTCAGGTCAAGGAAAAGGTGATTTTTTATGTTTTATAGCATACTTATAGTTTGTTTTGTCGGAAAAGGCCGTACCTTTGCACCGCAAAACAAAAGGAACAGAGGTCTCGAATGGCCTCGGCGACAAAACTTGGAGGTCTGGCGTGACCTCAACGACAAGTCAAAAATATAAGGGTAAAAGTCACGTTTGAAGAATAGGTAAAAAGGATTGTTTAATTTTAAGGAGTAACGACTATGAATGTTTATACATTTATCACGGTTGTAGTTACCTTAGCAGCAATTGCAGCCATCACCGGTTGGAGAAACGGGGGGAACGGAATGAGCCAGAGCTCGTCGGTGCACCCCTGAGGAAAACAGAAGACCGGTAACATACATGTTTTGAGATTTAGTTAGTTAGTTTATAAGGTAAATGATTTTTGTTAGCGATTGTCCGTGAGGATAGTCGCTTTTTTGTATTTGTTCGTGTCCTTTTGCACCCCATTTATCGATTCTTTTGCGAGAAAGTTTTGCCATCCCGCAAAATATCACTACTTTTGCGCGGGAAAACAAAAAAAACATATAAACAGACTCTTCATTATGGAAAAAATTCAAGAACTGACAGAAAAAATCCGTCGCGAAGGCATTGAGAAAGGCCAGGCTGAAGCTGCCCAAATCATCGAGCAGGCCAAACAACAAGCCGCGAAGATCGTCGCCGACGCCAAAACGCAGGCGGAGGCCATCGCCAACAAGACCAGGAAGGATGCTGCCGAACTCGAAAAGAACACCAAGAGCGAACTCAAGCTCTATATGGGTCAGGCTGTCAACGCCCTCAAGAGCGAGATTGCGAACATGGTCTCGGACAAGGTCGTGACGCAAAATGTCAACAAGCTCGCCGACGACAAGGATTTCCTCTGCAAATTCACCGTGGCTCTGGCATCGGAATGGGCCAAGAAGGAGGACATCGTGATCAGCGCGGAGAATGCTGAGGCCCTGAAGGCGTATTTCGCCAAAGAGGCGAAGGCACTGCTCGACAAAGGGGTCAGGATCGAGAAGATCAACGGCAAACAGACGCTCTTTTCCATCGAACCCGCCGACGGCAGCTATCGCGTCGACTTCGGCAAAGAAGAGCTGGAGAGCTACTTCAAGAACTTCCTCCGTCCACAGCTCATCGAGATGCTGTTCTGATCTTCGCCCTGGAAGCGCTTGCGCGATGAAGGGCTGCAGGGACTGAAGGGACATTCGCATTCTATTTCAAGATTTTTAAAGCAAGATTATGGCTAATTATTACTGCCTGATGGCAGGTCTTCCGGACATCAGTTTGAGCGACGCCAAGCCGCCCCGCTCCCTGATGCAGCTGAAAGAGGATCTCGAGGAGGTGCTGGAACCGCAGGACGCGAAGTTGCTCTATGTCTATTTCCTGCGCTTCGACTGCGAGAATGTGGTGCGCCTGCTACAGAACCCCGAGGCGGAGACCGACCCGCGTGGCAACCTCAGCAGGGAGCAGTATGAGGACTTGATACGAAGCGCCAGGGAAATCAACTTCAACGTTCATCGCTATCCTGCGTTCATGTCGGTCTTCGCACGTGAATATGCCTACAATAGCGGCAAGACGGGGTGGTTTGCCCGCGACGCCATGATGTGGGCGTATTATGACTATGCCCGTCAGATCCCCAATAAGATGATGAGCCGGTGGTATCAGCTCAACCTCGACGTACAGAACATCCTCACCGCACTCATCGCCCGCAAGCAGGGATGGCAGCTCTCCAACTACATCCAAGGCGATGGCGAGGTGGTCGAGATGATCCTTGAACATGCCAATACGCAGGACTTTGAGCTGGGGCATGAATATGATTATATGAAGGAACTCATGCGCTGTGCCAACACCGACGACCCCGTCGGGAAGGAGAAACAGATCGATGCTTTCCGTTGGAACTGGCTCGAGGAACAGACGTTCTTCGAACCCTTCGACATCAATGCGCTCTTCAGCTATCTGGTGCGCACCGAGATGCTGGAGCGCTGGTCTATGCTTGACCCCGAGAAGGGGCGCGAGCGCTTCACCGAGATCATCGAGAACCTCCGCGGAGAAGCCAAGGTGCCCGACGAGTTCGTCAAATGATAAAAAAGATTCAATAAAATAACGTCTTCAATTAACTATGACAAAAGGAACAGTTTCCGGCGTTATCGCGAATATGGTAACGCTTCGTGTAGATGGCCCGGTGAAGCAGGGCGAAATCTGCTACATCGAGACAGGCGGCGACCGCCTCATGAGCGAGGTGATCAAGGTCGTGAAGCAGGACGTCTATGTGCAGGTGTTTGAGAGTACACGTGGCTTGCGCGTAGGTGCCACCGCTGAATTTACGGGTCACATGCTCGAGGTGCAGTTAGCCCCTGGCATGCTCAGTAAGAACTACGACGGTCTGCAGAACGACCTCGACAAGATGGAAGGGGTTTTCCTTAAACGCGGACAATATACCGACCCGCTCGACCGCGAACGCCTCTGGGACTTCGAGCCGCTGGCCAAGGTGGGCGACAAGGTCCAGGGCAGCGACTGGCTCGGAAAGGTGGAGGAGAACTGTCAGCCCCTGAAGATCATGGCACCCTTCCAGATGAAGGGCACGGCTACCGTCAAGAGCATCGCCAAGGCGGGGCAGTATAAGATTGGTGATACCATCGCCACGCTCACCCTCGAAGATGGCTCCGACCTCGACGTGAACATGATCCAGCATTGGCCCGTGAAGTTTGCCATGACCAACTATCGCGAGAAACCGCGTCCCTTCAAGCTGTTGGAGACAAGCGTACGTACCATAGATACCTTCAACCCCATCGTCGAAGGCGGCACGGGCTTCATCCCGGGACCTTTCGGCACGGGTAAAACGGTGCTGCAGCACGCCATCTCCAAGCAGGCTGAGGCCGACATCGTGATCATCGCGGCCTGCGGCGAGCGTGCCAACGAGGTCGTGGAGATCTTTACGGAGTTCCCCGAACTCGACGACCCCCACACGGGCCGCAAACTGATGGAGCGTACCATCATTATCGCCAATACTTCCAACATGCCTGTGGCGGCTCGTGAGGCGTCGGTCTATACGGCCATGACCATGGCTGAGTACTATCGTGCCATGGGGCTGCGCGTGCTGCTGATGGCCGACTCCACCAGCCGTTGGGCACAGGCCCTGCGCGAGATGTCAAACCGCATGGAGGAACTCCCCGGACCCGATGCCTTCCCCATGGACCTCTCCGCCTTGATCTCCAACTTCTACGGCCGTGCCGGTTATGTCTATCTCAACAACGGCCAGACGGGTTCAATCACTTTCCTCGGCACCGTGTCGCCGGCCGGCGGTAACCTCAAGGAGCCCGTCACCGAGAGCACCAAGAAAGTGGCGCGCTGCTTCTACGGACTCGAGCAGGAGCGTGCCGACAAGAAACGCTATCCGGCTGTTAATCCCATCGATTCCTACTCGAAGTATCTCGAATATCCCGAGTTCGCCGAGTACATCAAAGGGCATATCAACGAACAGTGGATTCCTAAGGTTCTGGCGCTGAAGACGCGTATGCAGCGCGGTAAGGAAATCGCGGAGCAGATCAATATCCTCGGCGACGACGGCGTGCCCGTTGACTACCACGTCACCTTCTGGAAGGCCGAAGTCATCGACTACGTCATCCTGCAGCAGGATGCTTTCGACGAGGTTGACGCCGTCACGCCGCTGGAGCGTCAGGAAGAGATCCTGGACCTGGTCACCGACATCTGCGAGCACGACTTCGACTTCAAGGACTTCCTCTCTGCCACTGACTATTTCCGTAAGCTCATCAACCTCTGCAAGCAGTGGAACTACTGTCCTTTCAAGAGCGAGCAGTACAACGACTTAAAGAAACAGATCCAAGAATTTCTGGAGTCGAAAGTTTAAAGTTTAACGGAGACCCTGTCTCATTGCTTTAACACAACAACTCATTAAACATTCACTGTTTAGACATTAAACATTAAACTTTAAACCAAAAACTGTTTAAACTTTAAACCTTAAACATTAAACGGTTTGATCTTTAAACATTAAACTTTAAACTTCACATGGCACAAGCATTTCAGAAAATCTATACAAAGATCAGTCAGATCACGAAAGCCACCTGCTCGCTCAAGGCTACGGGCGTAGGCTACGATGAACTGGCCACAATCAACGGCAAACTGGCTCAGGTGGTGAAAATCATTGGTGATGAAGTCACTCTGCAGGTGTTTGAAGGCACCGGTGGCATTCCTACCAACGCCGAAGTCGTCTTCCTGGGCAAGGCGCCTACACTCAAGGTGGGTGAGCAGCTCGCAGGACGTTTCTTCAATGCTTACGGACAACCCATCGACGGCGGACCTGCCATCGAAGGCAAGGAGATCGAGATCGGAGGTCCTTCCGTTAATCCCGTGCGACGTAAGCAGCCCAGCGAACTCATCGCTACGGGTATCGCCGGCATCGACTTGAACAACACCCTCGTCTCCGGTCAGAAGATCCCTTTCTTCGCCGACCCCGACCAGCCTTTCAACGAGGTCATGGCTATGGTGGCCCTCCGCGCGAAGGTCGATAAGATCATCCTCGGGGGCATGGGTATGACCAACGACGACTATTATTTCTTCCGCAACACCTTCTCCAACGCCGGCGCGCTCGACCGTATCATCTCCTTCATGAATACCACCGAGGACCCTGCCGTGGAACGTCTGCTGATTCCTGACATGGCCCTGGCGGCTGCCGAGTACTTCGCCGTGGAGAAACACGAGACCGTGCTCGTGCTGCTCACTGATATGACTTCCTATGCCGACTCCCTCGCCATCGTGTCGAACCGTATGGATCAGATTCCTTCCAAGGACTCCATGCCGGGCTCCCTCTATTCCGACCTCGCCAAGATCTACGAGAAAGCTGTGCAGTTCCCCGAGGAAGCCGGCGGCGGTTCTATCACTATCATTGCCGTGACAACGCTTTCGGGCGGTGATATCACTCACGCCGTGCCTGATAATACGGGTTATATCACCGAGGGTCAGCTCTATCTCCGCCGCGACTCTGATGTGGGTAAGGTCATCGTTGATCCTTTCCGCTCCCTCTCGCGTCTGAAGCAGCTCGTGGCCGGAAAGAAGACGCGCAAGGACCACAGTCAGGTCATGAACGCCGCCATCCGTCTTTACTCCGATGCAGCCAATGCCAAGACAAAGCTCGAGAACGGTTTCGACCTCACCGACTACGACAACCGATGCCTCGATTTCGCCAAGGACTATGCCACCGCTATCCTGGCTATCGACGTCAACGTGGATACCACCGAGATGCTTGACGTCACCTGGCAGCTCTTCCGCAAGTACTTCAAGCTCGAGGAGGTCAACATCAAGAAGGAATTCACCGATATCTATTGGAAGTGAAGCCCCTCCCCCTGCCTTCCCTTCGAGGAGAGGGGGCAATCACCTTTCAAAATATGATGATCAATAAATAATCTATAGCAAAAGCATCTGTTCCCCGCCCTGCAAGGGAGGGGTTGGGTCTTTATCTTATGGCAATTAAGTTTCAATACAATAAAACATCTCTCCAGCAGATTGAGAAGCAGCTCAAGATGCGACAGCGGACCTTGCCCATCATCAAGAACAAGGAAACTGCGCTGCGCCTTGAGGTCAAGCGCTGCAAGACGGAGGTGGCCGAACTGGAGGCTAAACTGCAGCAGCAGATTGCCGGCTACGAAAGGATGTACGCTCTCTGGGGCGAGTTCGACGCCTCCCTCGTAGAACTCAAGGATGTCGAGATGGATGTCAGGAAGATCGCGGGCGTACGCGTTCCGGTGCTCAAGAACATCCGCCTCGAAGCCAAACCTTTCGGCATCTTCAGCGCGCCAAAGTGGTACTTCGATGGCATTAACCTCCTCCACGGACTCGCCAAGACCGCCGTCGAACGCGAGTTTGCCGTCGCCAAATGCGATCTGCTCGAACACGCACGCCGCAAGACCACTCAGAAAGTCAACCTCTTCGAGAAGGTGCAGATCCCTGGCTTCCAGGAAGCGGTGCGCAAAATCAAGCGTTTCATGGAGGACGAGGAGAACCTCTCCAAGTCCAGTCAGAAAATCCTTAAGTCTCTGCAGGAAAAGCGCAGGGAGGAAGAGGAGCAAGAAGGAAAGGAGATCAGCGCATGATACAGCCAATGAAAAAACTGACCTTCCTGGTCACTGATAAAGAATACGATGCCTTCATCGCACAACTCCAGCAGTGGGGCGTGGTGCATGTCGTCGAATTGCAGGCGGGGGCTACGAGCCCTGAACTGCAGGACGCACTCGCGCTGGATGCCCGATACAAGGAGGCGCTCAAGAGCATGACTTATGCCGCTGCCGCCTATGAGAAATCCAAGAAGGAGGGGGGCGATGCACAGGTCAGCGTACAGCCGCGCGAGGCTCAGCCGGCCAATGGTCTTGACATCGTTGCTCAGATCGAACAGCTCACAGCCGACGAGACCGCCACGCGACATGCAATCGATGACGCGGAAAAAGCCATCGCACAGCTCGAACCCTTCGGCGACTTCTCGTGGGACGAGATTCATGCTCTCGAGGCGGACACGCACTGCCGCATCCACTTCTTCCGTTGCGGTTCCAAGAGCTTCCGACAGCAGTGGGCCGACACTTACTTCGCCACCCCCGTGGCCGAGGAGAACAAGAAGACTTACTTCGTCACTTTCTCCGGACCTGCTCTCAATGATGCAAATGGCGATCCCTCACAGGCGCCGGCGATTGCTGCCGAGCACCTCGAACTGCCGGAGCACAACCTCGCATATTATATTAAGGAGAAAAATGAACTGAAACAACGGCTGCAGCAGATCCGCCAGCAGCAGCTCCGACTCGCCCTCGAAGAACGCCAAAGCGTGGAGGCGGCTAAGCTCGCCAACGACGACCGCATCGCTCTGGCTCGCGTACAGCTCAGCCACGAGGAAGTGGCTGAGGGTGTCGTGCGCCTCATGGAAGGATGGGTCAAGACGGAGAATGCCGACGAGGTCACCAAGGCTTTGGACGACACCGGCATCTACTACGAACTCTCCGACCCCGCGGAAGGCGAGAAAGTGCCCATCGAGATTAAGAACGACAGCTACAGCAGCCTCTTCGAGCCCATCCTGAAGATGTACTCGCTGCCCAACTACCGCGACCTCGATCCCACCGTCTTCTTCGCTCCTTTCTTCATGCTCTTCTTCGGACTCTGCATGGGCGATGCCGGCTATGGTCTCCTGATCCTGCTCATCTGCCTCTGGTTGCTCAAGGCTAAGCCGGACTTCAAACCTTACGCCAAATTGGGCTGCTGGCTCGGTGCCACCACGATGGTCGTTGGCTTGCTCACAGGCTCCTTCTTCGGTATTGACCTCTCGCAGCAGGACTGGGCCTTCCTGGCTCCCGTCAAGCATCTCTTCATCAACGAGAACAACTACAAACCCTTCGGCTATGCTCCCATGATGGTCTTCTCCGTTGTCATCGGTCTCGTTCAGGTTCTCCTTGGCATGACCCTGGCCGGTGCCAAAGCTGTCAAGAACGGAGGATGGAAATATGGCGTAGGCAAATTCTCATGGGTCACCGCCCTCCTCTCCGCCACACTCCTCTTCGGACTTCCCGCCTGTGGCGTAGCTCTCCCCCTGTTCATCCAATATCTCTTCTTTGCCCTCATCGCAGTGGCAGCCGTAGGGATCATGTTCTACAATAACCCCGACAAGAACCTCTTCATGAACTTTGGAGGCGGACTGTGGAGCATCTATGGCATGGCAACAGGTCTCCTTGGCGACCTCCTCAGCTACATCCGACTCTTCGCCCTCGGCCTCACCGGTAGCGTCCTCGGCGGTGTCTTCAACCAGTTAGCCACCGACCTCACCGAACCGCTCCCCCTGTTCGTCCGTTGGTTGCCTATGCTCCTTATCCTCTTGCTTGGCCATGGTATCAACTTTGGCCTCTGCATGATCTCTTCCTTTGTCCATCCCATGCGCCTCACCTTCGTCGAGTTCTTCAAGAACGCCGACTTCGAGGGCGGTGGCAAACCCTTCACCCCCTTCAAGAAGAAAACTGCATAATGGCATTTACCATTTGACCAGGTACCAAGTACCAAGGGAAGAACAGAGATGATTTAATGATTTAAAGATTTAATTATTTAAGGATTTAAGGATTTAAAGATTTAAGGATTTAAGGATTTAATGATTTAAGGATTTAAAGATTTAAGGATTTAATATTTGGCTAACGCAACTGCATTTACCATTTGACCAGGTACCAAGTACCATTTGGGCTGGCGCAAAGAAAGGCCTGTCCTTTAAACACCAAAAAAGCGTAGCGTCTCATCCGAAGGATAAGCACCTAAGTGGGGGCCTGCGCGGAGAATGGATTCTTGGTCGCTACGCTCAAAATCACTCAAAAATATATTTCAAAATCACTCACACAGTCTTCACCTTTCCTCGTCCACTAAACCACTAAACCACTAAATAATAAACTTAAGAACTCAAGAACTTAAGAACTCAAGAACTTAAGAACTCAAAAACTCAAGAACTAAAAAACTTAAACATAATCAAACTTAAAAATTTAAATTTATGGAATTACTCCTTGCTTATTTGGGCGTAGCCCTTTGTGTAGGTCTCTCCGGTGTGGGAAGTGCCTATGGTGTAACAATCTGCGGTAACGCCGCTATCGGTGCTTTCAAGAAGAACCCTGATTCCAGCGGTTCCTACATTGGTCTGAGCGCCCTTCCCTCATCCCAGGGTCTGTATGGCTTCGTTGGTTATTTCATGCTCATGAGCCATATCGGTGACGGCATGTCTATGGCCTCTGCCGCTGCTGTCTTCGGTGCTGGTCTCGCTTGCGGTCTCGTGGCCTTGTTCTCTGCCATTCGTCAGGCCAAGGTCTGCGCCAATGGTATCTCAGCCATCGGTGCCGGTCACAACGCTTTCGGTACCACCATGGTGCTTGCCGTCTTCCCCGAGCTCTACGCCATCCTTGGCCTCCTCGTGCTCATCCTCATCGCCGGCACCCTCCCCACCTTCTAAGCCCTTCCCTCTCTAAAGAAAAAGCGCAGCCCAACGGCTGCGCTTTTTCTGTTTGGTATTAGCTTTTATTGCTGTCCGGTAAAAATCTAAATGTCCCCAATAACGTATCCGAAGTGCCGATAAACCGTCATTTCGGATTTGTTTTTCAAAGAGTAAGGTAAGCATTCGATAAAGTACAGGTATCCCCCCTATCATATATAGCAATAGCGCTAATTACATCAAATGATGTCATTGGCGCTATTGTATTAGTTGTACCTATATGCCTAAGTGTTTACTGTCCTTCAGCCTCACCTGTTG
>JAILCU010000104.1 GCA_024690405.1 Bacteroidales bacterium | reverse complement strand
TGCGATATACCATAGTTGGCGGTGGCCAGTCCACCAAATACATGGGGGGGATACTCCCATCCAAACATGAGTACTTTCATATTCGTGTATAGGTTTTGAGGTTTTGAGGTTTTGAGGTTACGGGTGGAACGGAGGAGGAGGAGGTGTCGTCTTCTGTCTTTGCCGATGTCCTCTTGGTCTCGCTACCTATCGTTTTTATTCCATTATATATTTGTCCAATAACTTGACCACACGCATAATCTCGGCGACGTTCACCGCGAAACTCATGGCTCCGCGTCCATGGAACGGCGGATTACCGTCGAAGACTTCAGGAAGCGTACCTATGCAGTGGTAGAAGAGTTCTTCTTCGTAACCCACGAGCTGGCGTTCTACGTAACTGACGCGGGAGTATCCGAAGACTTTCAGGCATGCCTCAAGATAGAAGCCTGCAAGCCACGGCCAGGCGGTGCCCATGTGGTAAGCATAGTCGCGCTGTACCTGAGGTCCCACGTACATTGGGTTGTAGCCGCCGCTCTTGGGCGAAAGTGTACGCAGTCCCTTGGGGGTGAGAAGCTCCTTGGTGCAAAGGTCAAGAACGCTCTTCTTCTGTTTGGCATCGAGTGGTGAATAGTCGAAGGCACAGGTGAAAATCATATTGGGGCGCACGCTCCAATCGACGTTGGTGCCGTCAACATAATCAAGGAGATAACCGTAGTCGTTAAGGAAGGTCTCGATGAAGCTCTTCTTGCATTTCTCGGCCATCTTCTCCAGCGGAGCGGCCTGGGTGGCGTCATTCATCGTATGGCAGACCTTGGCGCTGAACATCAATGCATTGTACCATAGCGCGTTGAACTCCACGATGTAGCCGGAGCGGGGAACGATCGGGCGGCCGTTCTGGCTGCTGTTCATCCATGTAATGGCTTTGTCTCGTCCGTTGGCATATACGAGTCCGTTGTCGTGGATGTAAAGGTTGCCGTGCTTGCCCGCTATCAGCCATTCCATGATGTCGCGAAGCAGTTGCCCGTATTTCTCAACGCCCTTGTCCATCCCGACAAACTTGCAGTACTGCTGAATGCACCAGACGGCCCATAAGAGCACATCCGGATGCTCCATTTCATAGATGCGCACACTCAGGGGACGTTCGTTGATGAATTCCCGGATCGCTTTCTCCGCGGTGGTCATGACTTGCTCGAAGTGCTCGACTTCGTTGTTCGGCAGTGTCAAACCGGGGAGGGCAATAAACATATCGCGTGCCCTGCACTTGAACCATGGATAACCGGCCAGAAGGTAGGTCTCGCCTTCGCGGTAATTCAGGAACTGGTGTGCGCTGTTGACCAGGCAGTGGTAGAAGTTGTCGCGAGGCGTACGTATTTTCTCTTCGAAGTCGGCGAGTTCTTTCAGCTTGGACGGATTGCATTCCTTTGTTCCGGCTGCAAAGACAACGCTTTCTCCCTTCTTGATGTCAAACTCGAAATAGCCGGGGACATAGAGGTCTTCGTTGGATGCATATCCGCGCTCCGTCTCCTTCGGGTAGTCTACGCCACGATACCAGTCGGGCCGGAAGACCCATTCCGACTTCTTGTTCAGTTGCATAAACAACTCCGGATAGCCGGGGTACATGCATGTCTTGATACCGTTTTTAACCTCTTGGTAGTCGCGGTTGGCACGCGGGTTCTCGTGGGTGAACTCCCTCACGCTGCGGAAAGCCAGCCAGGGCTGTAGGCGCAACGTCGTCTTGGAGTGGGCATCAAGCAGGGTGTAGCGCACGAGCACACGGTCCTCGAAATGCTGAAACATCAATTCCTTTTTGAGGATGACGCCTCCGACGCGGTAAATGGTTGTGGGCACTTGCTGACAATCGTAGTCGCGGATGTACTTATGTCCGCGCGGACTGAAATTGTCACCTTGATACTTGTGGAGGCCTAAATTGAATTCAGCGCCGTGCTGGATAACCGTGCAGTCGAGCGAGGAGAGCAACACATGGTTCTCATCATCTAACTCGGGCACAGGCACCACCAGCAGTCCGTGGTACTTGCGCGTGTTGCAATCCAGAATGGTTGAACACGAATAGGCACCGGAGCGGTTGGAACGCAAAACTTCTTTCTTTAGAGCTTCCTCCAGGTTTGTCATCAAAGTCTTATCAAACTGTAAATAGCTCATAAGTTAGTTATTTGTATTTAGTGGTTTAAAAGTGTCGATTTTTGAGTGGTTTAAGCTCGTTTCGTTCCCAAAATTAGCAAAAAAACATTGAATGCAAAAATAATTCTTGCAAAAGTTTTGTCGAGATTTGTCAAAATGAAAAGAAAATGCTAATTTTGTGCCGTAAAACATAAATTTAAAGCCCAAAATCCTATTGCTATGCCGCGCAAGACGATTAATGAGAAGGATATCTTACCGCATTTGACGACGATCTTGAGTTTGTTGAGCGATGAGCAGCGTGAATTGCTGATTCAGCGAATGACAATACATGTTCTGAAGAAGAATGAAGTCATTTATTCCGAAGGCGAGCCTTCGTCTTTTATGTATTGTCTTGTTTCTGGTAAGGTGAAGGTGCAGAAGGCGGGGGTCGGCGGACGTTCACAAATTGTACGTGTGATTAAGCCCGTCGAATATTTCGGCTATCGTCCGGCCTTTGCAGGGCAGAGCCATGCTACTGAAGCACTGGCTTTCGAGCCTTCGGTGATTGTGCGTTTCCCCATTCACACAATCATTACGTTCCTTCAAGTCAATCCGCGTCTCGGATGGTTCTTCATCGAACATCTTTCACGCCATCTCGGCAGGGCAGACGAGCGCACGGTCAACCTTACGCAGAAACATATTCGCGGTCGCCTGGCGGAGTCGCTCCTCTTCCTGCGTGAGAGTTATGGTCTGGAGGAAGATGAATCGACCTTGAGCATCTACCTCAGCCGCGAGGATCTGGCCAATTTGTCGAATATGACCACTTCCAATGCGATTCGTACTCTCTCAACTTTTGCCCAGGAGAAACTGATTGCCATCGATGGCAAGAAAATCAAGATTCTCGATGTCGAAAAGCTTGAGAAGATTAGCCGTATCGGATAATCAGGTAGCTCCTGAATCTCTGAGTGCGGACTGAAGGAACAGGGTGGGGCGGGTTGCCCGGTGAGAAGGCTGGGGCAGCCTCTGTGGCTACGGCATGGGACGGCAAAATCGTGTTACCGTGGGATGATGAACTGAATCTGTTCCGGCTTCAGGCCGATTTCAAAGGGAACTTTGATTGGAGGGAGCACCACGCCATCGGTGCTGACGGTGGCACCGTTGATTTCATGGAAATGAATGAGGCGCGGCGTGCGATAGGCGATCACCTTTTTGTGATTCAGGAATTGTCCTGTGAAGAGCATGACCATCCCTTCTATCAGTTGCTTGATTTCGGGCGAGGAAACGATGGTGACGTCCAGCATGCCGTTATATGGCACTGCACTCGGCGTCTGGCCGTATCCGTGGCAGTTGCCGATACACATGCTCATGATTTTCCGATCGATCTGGTCCTCGTTGATTCTTACCTTCATACCGGTCTCCAGACGTTGAAAGAGAAGGGCCAGCATGCTTGCGAAATAAGTGAGGCTGGTGAGGGCGAGTAACCGGCGGGCTTTGTACTTGATCTTCATGATGCGGGCGATCAGACCCACGTTCGCACAGTTGATGAAATACCGGCAGGCAAAGCCTCCTTCCGTCGCGTCGTGTTTGGATTGGATGAACCCCACATCGATTTTGCGTAAACGGCGTTCGATGAGCCAGTCGATCGTTTGCTCATCGTTCTCTTCGCTGAATCCCCAATAGGTGGCAAAGTCGTTGCCACGTCCGTTGGGTATTAAGCCTATAGCCACTTGCTGACGCACGTTCTCTTCGCTGCTCATGATTCCATTGATGGCATAATTGAAGGCCGCGTCTCCTCCTACGATCACAATGGTTTGGTACCCGTTGTTCACCAGCATTTTTGTGAGGCGTTCCACGGAGTCTGAGCCTTCGCTTTGAACAAAGTCGTAGTTCACATTGCGTCTTCCGAGTATCTCCCGGATTGTTTCCCAGCGTTTTTGTGAGCGCTGTATTCCTTGTTTTGGGCAGTAGATGATGCCCCAACGGTCTTGTTCCATCTTAAAGTATGAGGGTTCATAATTCGCGTTTCTCGTTCAGGGTCTCTATTTCCTGAAGGATGGCGTCGGGGGGTAGGGTAGCGTCAATCCAGTGGATGCAAACGCCCCGGCGTTCCATACCGCGGAAGTAGGTCATTTGTCGCTTGGCAAATTGGTGGATGGCAATCTCCAGTTGTCTCACCATTTCATCGTAGGTGCATTGGCCGGTAAGGAACATGGTGATGTATCTGTATTCAAGGCCGTAGCTGATGAGCACTTCCGGCGAAACGCCGTCGGCGAGCAGCCTCTGTACTTCGTCCACCATGGCCTCTTCTTCCAGTCGGCGGTGCAGTCGTTCGGTGATGCGCCGGCGCCTGAGTTCGCGTGGGAGGTCTAAGCCTATCGTCAGCGAATGGATAGACGGGAAGGGCTGTGTCTTGTCAATGTTGAATCGGCGGTAATATTCTTCGATTTCAATCGCACGTATTGCTCGGCGGGAAGTGTCGACGTCAGTGGTGTTATGCAATCGCTTGTAACTCGAAAGGATGTCGGTGAGCTCTTTTAAGCTCTTGCCCTCAAGTGAGTTACGCAGCGCTGGGTTAACCGGCACTTCAACCAGCTTGTAAGCTCTCAACACGCTTTCTATGTACAACCCCGT
>JAILCU010000059.1 GCA_024690405.1 Bacteroidales bacterium | reverse complement strand
GAAAATCGCATTGATGCTGACAGCAGGACTGCTGCTGATGGCCTGCAACTCTGAAAAGAAAGTTGAAAAGAAATCGTTGGTGGTTTACTACTCCGTCACCAATACGACAAAGACTGCTGCTACCTGCATTCAGGAGCAGACAGGCGCTGATATGGCCGAACTCCAGGCAAAGGCACCCTATTCCACCAACTTCGACGAGATCATCCAACGCAGCCAGGAAGAGATGCAGAACAATGTATTGCCCGAAGTGCTTCCGTTGGCGGTGGATTTGGCCGACTACGACACTATTTTCGTGGGCTATCCCATCTGGTACGGCACTTACGCCTTGCCCATGAAGAGTTGGCTGGCAAGTGTTGATCTTAGTGGAAAGGTCGTTGTTCCGTTTGCCACCTTTGGTAGCGGAGGTTACGCACAGAGCGTGGCCGACCTGAAACAACAGCAACCTAATGCACAGGTGCTCGAAGGCTTCGGTATCAGAAGTGCGCTGATGGAGATGCTGCCTGCAGTAGTCGATGAGATGCTCATCAGACTTGGCATAAAGGAAGGCGAAGCAGAGCAGAAAGATGAGTTCTCAGAGCCCAAGCCCGTGGAAGAGGCTGAGGCCGAGATTTTCAACCAGGCCGTCGACGGCTACGAGATGTTGCATGCTACTCCGCTCACGGTGGGCTCGCGCGACGTGAAATCAGGCCGCGAGTACTGCTTCGAAGCTGAGAACGTGGGCCCGAATGGGGCTAAGATGAACGTGAAGGTTTATGTCACCAAAGAGAACGGCGACAAAGCACCTTATTTCACCTTGGTAGATTATCAAGTAGGCCAATGATCATGCATCAGTAGGCCTCGAGGCATAGCGCGAAGCTATCAAAAAGGCAGCGGGAGACAACCTACACGCTCAATAGTGGGCGCGGATGTGTCTCCCGCTGCTTCTTTGTTCCGTTTCTCATCGCTTGTCGGGCACGCCGTAAGCTGTCCATCCACCAAGTGGATAGAGATTCTTGATCATCATCTTGCGATCGTTATAAGCGACTTTGACGGCAGCCAGCAGTTCGTTCATATGTTTCACCTTGGGTGCTAATTCTTCACGCAAGCGCTCCACCTCATCACTGGCTTTCTGCAATTGTTCGAGCGACTGTTCCATCTCAGCGATTTGCTGTACAGAGATCTGTGCTTCACCCTTTTCTGCCACGTGTTTGCGTAATCCGCCAACGAGCCCGCGGCTTTTCTCAATTTGTTGTTCAATGGTCTTTGACATCGTAATTCTTGTTTAAAAGTTAGACACTGATTTCAAAGGCAAAATTAACAAAAAAAGAGCATAAAGCGAAGAGCAAGGCATCTCATTTTTTCGTTTTTTTAAGAAGAAGAGCGCCTACATTTTAACGTTTCTTTGGGTTAAAGCGTCTGCAAGACCTCGCTTAACGACGAAGCTAGTTCTGACGTATAGGTAAGAGTTACAGTCCATTCAGTTACGGAACTCTTCGACTGTAAAAAAGAAAAAGGAGGAGAAAGGGGAACGACAGATTAATACTTAAACACTGAGCCACCGACGAACTCACGCATAATCGACGTGGGCGGAATCTCCTTGTCGCTGATAGGAATAAAATAGTGGATGAACTTCAGCAGCCGGTGCGCCTCGCTATATTCCGGACAATTCTTAGGCACGGAAGCAAGGATGATTTCAGCGTGGGTGCGCAATACAGCGAACTCAATGTTGAGTGCAGAATTGAACATCACATCGGCATTCTCCTGGAAGGGCAAGATCCATTTTTCCTCCGCCTCGCATACGTTCTTCCAATGACTGATGGTCTCTTGAGCAGTGAACGCACCTTTATTATAGTCGCGGATAATGCGCCGGAGCAAACGGTTGTCCTGCGTAGGAATCCAATTATGGTCGTCAAGGGAAATATTGGTAAGTGCCGACACAAAGATCTTGAACTTCATAGAGTCAGGAATGCTCTTTGTGAGCAAGGGATTCAAGGCATGTATTCCCTCGATGATGAGTACGCTGTCGTTCTGCAATTTCAGGCGTTTGCCATTGTATTCCCGCTTACCGGTAACGAAGTTATACTCTGGCACCTCGACCCGTTCGCCATTCATCAACCGATTGAGATGATCAGCCAGCAACTCGCAATCCACGGCTCGGATGTTGTCGAAATCATAGTTGCCATCGGGCAGCAAAGGTGTGTCTACACGATTGACGAAATAGTCGTCGGTGGAGAAAGACAAGGGACGCAGACCGCACGCCAGCAGCTGGATGGAAAGTCGCTTGCAGAAAGTTGTCTTACCAGAACTCGAAGGTCCGGTAATGAGCACGAGTCGGATCGGATTTTTCTCGGCACGGAAACGCTCGTCGATTTCCTCGGCGATCTTCACGATTTTCTTCTCCTGCAGGGCTTCGCTCACCTGAATAAGCTCTGAAGCGTGTCCTTTAAGAATCGCTTTATTGACGTCTCCGGCATTGGAATGGCGCATAATGATATCCCAGCGCACTTTCTCGGCAAACATCTCAAACGTCTTTGGCTGGTCAATCTTCTCTGCCAATTGCGTCGGCACATGCTGGTCAGGCACACGTAAAAGCAGTCCATCATGATAACGTTCCAATCCCCACACTTTGAGATAACCGGCCGAAGGCACCAGAGGACCATAGAAGTAGTCCACCGTGTCGCCAAGTGTGTAGTAGTCCGTATAAATCTGCCCGCTGGTCTCGAGCAACTTCACCTTGTCCGAGAAACCACGCTCGGTGAACACCCTCACCGCTTCCTCCGTAGTGGCTTCGTTACGGCGGAAAGGCATGTCCAATTGAATGATTTCCTGCATCCTGACACTTATCTGCTCAACGTCGTCGTCGGTAAGGACCTCGGCATTGCGTTTCTTGAAATTGCAATAGAAGCCACGCGAAAGCGGGTGCTCAATAAAGAGTTTACTACCCGGGAAGACATCTGTAGCGGCCTTGTAAAGCACAAAACATAAGGAACGCACGTATACGCGATGCCCCGAACCAGCCCTTGCATCAAAGAATTCCACATCACGATTCTGGAAGAGCCTGAACTTAAGGCCTTGTGAGGCATTATTTACTTTCGCCGAAACCACAGGATAGGGCATCTTGAGTTCTTCGGCAAATTCCTGATAAACCTCAAGCAGCGATGTGCCTTCGAGAAAACTCTTTGTGACGTTGTTATTCTTACAGCGAATCTGGAGCATAGCGGAACAGGATTAAGTGATTGTTGACGCTGCAAAGATACAGCATTTTCCCGAAAGGCACATTCCTTTTTAGGCTATTTTTTTGTTTTATGTCCTTTGTTTGCATGCATTTCAAATATTATGTTTACCTTTGCCATGTAAATCTCCACAAAAATGCCCATAAGATGAAACGCTATCTCGCTTTATCACTCCTGCTATCTATCACATCCTTTGCCATCCGCGCTCAGCAGGTCACTGAATATCATACCATAAAAGCTGTCGAGACTGTTGCCGTAAAAACTCCGGTAGGTACGGCACCGCGTCTGCCCTACCAGTTGTGGGTTACTTATGCCGACGGTAGTCAAGAATACCGCAATGTGCGCTGGACCAATGCCGCGCCTGATACAGAAAAGGCACAGGCCGACGCCACAACTACACCTGTCGGTAC
Organism: Bacteroidales bacterium; assembly: GCA_024690405.1. GTDB lineage: Bacteria > Bacteroidota > Bacteroidia > Bacteroidales > Bacteroidaceae > Physcousia. Next base: position 39,624 of record JAILCU010000059.1, on the reverse strand, counting down.
GCGTTATCAGGTGAAAGGTTTCATCACGGGTGATAACACAACGACACAAGGTTATCCGATCATCGCCGACATCACCGTCACCAACTCTCCCGACCCAGTTCCGTCGCCAACGCCGGTGGCACTCCCGCTGCCCCTCAACCGCGTGCATATCAACGGCAGCAGCCAAGGTGGCGAAAACCGTCTGACCCACAACCGCGACATGGATATCGACCAATTGCTCTCACTGGATGTCAAGCAACAGTTGTACAACTATCGCGACACGTACGGTCTGCCGACAGAAGGCTATCCCGTGGCTGACGGCTGGGACTCCCCCACGACGAAACTCAAAGGACATGGCAGCGGCCACTACATGAGCGCCATGGCCATGGCTTATGCCTCATGTACCGACCAGACCAAGCGTGCACGCCTGAAAGAGAACTTGCGTACGATGGTTGACGAATTGCGCAGTTGCCAGGAGCGCACGTTCGTCTACGACAAGCAATTGGGCCGCTACCGCGAGGCACGCGACCTGGCTCCCGAGGAGGAACTGCGGCAACTCAAGGGCGCTTGGACCGATTTCGACCGCTACAAGAAAGACTATGCCTACTACGGCTACGGCTACCTCAACGCCATCCCTGCCCAACACTGCGTGCTGATCGAGATGTACCGGGCCTATAACAACGAGCAGTGGGTATGGGCACCTTATTATAGTGTACACAAGCAGTTGGCCGGCCTCATCGATATTGCCAACTACGTGGATGACAAAGCCATAGCCAAGAAGGCACTGCTCATCGCCAAAGACATGGGCCTGTGGGTGTGGAACCGTCTGCACTACCGTACCTTCGTGGATGAAAACGGTACACAAGAACAGCGTCGTGCACGTCCAGGCAACCGCTATGAGATGTGGAACATGTACATCGCCGGCGAGGTGGGCGGAATGGCAGAATCGCTGGCACGCCTCTCCGAGATGGTGACCCGGAAAGACGAACGCATCCATTTGCTCGAGGCTGCCACTTATTTCAACAGCCCCGCATTCTTCAGTCCACTTGCCAAGAACGTAGATGCCATTCGCACTCGTCATGCCAACCAGCACATCCCGATGGTGACAGGTGCACTGCGCATCTTCCGCGGCAGCAACAACGCTTATTACTACAACCTCGCGCAAAACTTCTGGACGATGATCCAAGGGCGTTATCGATATGCCATGGGCGGCGTAGGCAACGGCGAGATGTTCCGCCAGCCCTACTCCCAAATTCTTTCGATGTGCACCAACGTGGGCACCGACTGGCGCGACCGCTCAACCTACCCGGAGCCAACGCTCAACGAGACCTGTTGTGCCTACAACCTGGCCAAACTCACCAAGGACCTCAACTGTTTCAATCCCAACGACGCCCGTTATATGGACTACTACGAGCGTGTACTCTATAACCAGCTCATCGGTTCGCTCAATCCAGAAAAATATGCCGTTCTCTATCAGTATGCCGTAGGACTCGATGCCTCCAAGCCATGGGGCAACGAGACCCCACAGTCCACCTGTTGCGGCGGTACAGGCGTCGAGAACCATGTCAAGTACCAGGAGGCCGCTTACTTCACCGGAGGTGATACTCTTTGGGTGGCGCTTTACCTTCCGACGACGGCCTATTGGGATGACCACCGCACCACGATCCAGCAGGATTGCGAATGGCCTGCAGAACGGTCCACCATCTCTTTCCCGCGTGCCAAGAAGGCCTTTGCCGTGAAACTGCGCGTGCCCTATTGGGCCACCAAAGGTTTCGACATCAAAGTCAATGGCACCAGCGTAGCAACGACGTACAAGCCCTGTTCTTATATCACCCTACCCAAACGCCGATGGAAGACCACCGATCGCATTGAAGTCGTCATGCCCTTCCAACCTCATATCGACTTCGGGCCCGACAAGATGGAAGTGGCGGCAACCGGCAAAAACGAACCTCGCACACGCTTCCAACCTGAATGGTGCGGTGCTGTGATGAACGGTCCGTTGGTCATGGCTGAGAAAGGACTTCAATCGTGGGATGAAGCCACCATCGACTTCCGTTCGGCCGAAGCCCCTAAGGGCGAAACGCTCTTGCGCACAGCACTTTTGCATGGAGGAAATCTGCCCACTCAAGGAGAACCGAACGGACAACTTGTCCCCGATTACGATGCCAACCGCCACGTGACGCACTATTTCCGCATCCTTCTGCCCGGTGAACCTAAAGTCGTAGAAGGTGAAGGAACTGTTGAAGAGGTGGATGCGACACGCCTGCACGAGGCGATGGCTATTGCCCGCAGCCGTCGCGATGCTCAGAATGCATGGAACGAGATGGCCGTGAAGGTGCCTGAATACGCACCGTGGGCGCCCCATGGATATGCCCGTCTGATGGAACAGTTCGACCGCGCCCGTGCGCTCTTCGACGACGCGGAGCGCAGCCACTCGCAAAGCGCGATTGACGACATGACAACGGAACTCAATGCGGCCCTCAACACCATGCGTCCGGGTAATCTACCTGAATTGGAGGACCTCGATGAACTGTTGCCCTTGCTGGCAAAAGCTAAGAAACAGGCTTCTGTGCAACCCGGAAACACAAGAATGAAGGAAGCCGTGGATTATGCAGAAATGGTGGTCAAATACGTTAGCGACGGTTCTGGTACACAAGACATGATTACCCGTGCTGTCAAACAGCTGAAGGCTATCGTCAGATAGTTTTTGAGTTCGTAAGTTCGTAAGTTCTTGAGTTCGTAAGTTTTTGAGTTCTTGAGTTTTTGAGTTTGTAATATCTCCAATGATGGAGCGCCCCTTTGGGCCGAGCGAAAGACTTTCATCTATCCCATTGTGCGAACCTGACCCCTTGTCCGCCTTCCGGCCTTCCCTTGACGGCCCTCACCTCCCATAAAAGAGAACACCTATTCATTAAACACGACACCAACTTATGAAGAAAACACTTTTCACAACACTGCTCCTGGCATTGGCCTTTGGGGCCTCTGCCCAACAACGGTTCTCTTATCCCGCCACGCCTGACACTGCAGGCGAGCACGTCAATGCACACGGCGGTTGCATCTTTGCCTACAACGGTCAATGGCTGTGGTACGGCGAAGCACGCCCGGAGCGTGGATTCACCTCCCTTGGTGTAAGCCTTTACACCGCACCAATCGGCACCAACACGGAAAGCGCCGCACAGGCGGCCCCGTCGCCCGCGTCCCCCCTGGCTTTGCCATGGACCAATCGCGGACTCGTGCTCTCGGTGGTTGACGACACGAACTCACCCATTCAGCGCGGGTGTATCATCGAACGTCCGAAAGTTTTGTGGAACGCCTCCACCCAACTATTTGTCATGCTTTTCCATCTGGAACTGAAAGGACGCGGCTATGAGGCTGCCATGACCGGCTTTGCTACGAGTCCCAATCCGGAAGGTCCCTTCACTTTCCACCATGCCCAGCGCCCCAATGCCAAGCGTTGGCCTACCGACTTCACAGAAGACCTTATTCAGCGCGCACAAGGCCTCAACGTCAACGATTATCCTGAATGGTGGACGCCCTCTTGGCGAGAAGCCATCACCCACGGACTCCTGCTTCATCGCGACTTTGAACAAGGACAGATGAGCCGCGACATGACTGTATTTGTCGACGATGATGGCACGGCGTGGCATATCTATTCCTCTGAAGAGAACCTGACCTTGCAGGCTGCCGAACTCACCCCCGACTACCTCGGCTACACCGGCCGCTACTACCGCATCGCTCCGGGCGGACAGAACGAGGCACCTTGTATCTTCAAACGCGAAGGACGCTATTGGCTGATCTGCAGCGGCTGCACAGGATGGGACCCCAACGAAGCCCGCATGTTCTCCGCCACCGATATCCGCGGGCCATGGACACAGCATCCTTCGCCCATGCGAGGCCGCCATGCCAAGCGGACCTTCGGCGCACAAGGCACCTGGATCTGGAACCAATCGGTGCCCGCCTCTGAAGTGCCTGCTTCATCAGACGAAGCCTCATCTCCTTCTGCCACGACTCCTACTCTCTGCTTTATGGCAGACGTCTGGAATCCCCGTTCCCTCGCTCATTCGCGCCATCTTTGTCTTCCCATCGTTTTTGATGCTGAAGGCCTGCCAGTCATCAACGGTCCGCAATAACCCATGAGCCAACTGCTCTGCACACCTTATTATATATGCAAACCCCGATCACCTCTGCTCTACGTCAATATGTCGAAGAACAGATCATTCCGCAGTACGACCATTTCGATAAAGCCCACCAACGCGACCATGTGCTCATGGTCATCAGCCAAAGCCTGGAACTGGCGCAGCATCTCGATGTCTGCCCGGACATGGTCTATGCCATCGCTGCTTACCATGATACCGGACTCTGCGAAGGGCGCGAGCATCATCATGAAGTATCGGCCCGCATCATCAAGGCGGATAAGCAGTTGCGGCAATGGTTCTCGGAAGAAGAAATCGAGGTTATGGCACAAGCCGCTGAGGATCATCGGGCTTCCTCAAGTCATGCACCGCGAACGATTTACGGACGCATCGTCGCAGAAGCCGACCGTTTCATCGACCCGGAAACCATCGTGCAGCGAACCATTCAATATGGCTTGGACCATTATCCGGAGATGAACCGCCAGGCGCATTTTCAGAGAATGATGGAGCATCTCCACGAAAAATATGGCCGAAATGGTTACCTCCACCTATGGTTCGAGAACTCACCTAATACGACGAGATTGAACGCCCTCCGTGATATGATGGAAGACGAGGCTACCATGGAGACCCTTTTTAATCGGTTCTACCAAGGAGCATCGCAGGAATAAGCCCTCTTCGTTATCTTATGCCTATATTTAACCTACAAAACAAAGCTGTTTCACGAACGAAACAGGCATTCGACACCTATTAAAAGGTACACACGAACTATCGGACAAAACGGCACAACCTGTAAGAAAAGCCTGCACAACAGGCAGATCAAGACTGCACGACAGGCAGATCAAGACTATACAACAGGTAGATCAAGACTGCACAACAGGCAGATCAAGACTGCACAACAGGTAGATTAGGCCTGCACGACAGGTAGATCAAGACTGCATCACCTGTAGAAACAAACAGTCTCACCAGTGAGACAGAAATGTCTCACGCGTGAGACACAGCTGTCTCACCTGTGAGACACAGCGTTTTAATTAGACGCAATCATCCTAACATCGAAAGATGAAGGGGGCTTGTACTTTAAGATAAAATCGCAAGACCTTTATCTTAGAGCTTCACGACTACGACCGCAGATGTTTATTCCTTGTTAGACCATCCTCACGCCGCCTTTATCGGCGCTGGAGACGCTTTGTGCGTATGCGCGCAAGCTCTTGGATACAACGCGATTGCGAAGTAGCGGGCGTTGGGGGCGTGCCGCCAACTCTTCGTCACTGAGACGTACATTGATGCTACGTGCAGGGATGTCAATTTCGATGATATCACCGTCAACGATTTTGCCGATGTTGCCACCGCTGGCCGCTTCGGGCGAGATGTGTCCGATAGAAAGACCGCTGGTGCCGCCGCTGAAACGTCCGTCAGTAATGAGGGCGCACTCCTTGCCCATGTGCATCGACTTGATATACGACGTGGGATAGAGCATCTCCTGCATACCAGGTCCTCCCTTGGGTCCCTCGTGAGTGATCACAACGACATCGCCTTTCTTCACTTTTCCCCCGAGGATGCCTTCACAGGCATCTTCCTGAGAATCGAAGACTACAGCAGGACCGGAGAAGCGCCAGATGCTCTCGTCAACGCCAGCCGTTTTCACCACGCATCCGTCCTGTGCGATATTTCCGAAGAGAATGGCCATACCGCCATCCTTGGTATAGGCATGCTCGATATCGCGGATACAGCCGTTGGCACGGTCGGTATCGAAACTCTCATAATAGGTTTCCTGAGCACCCAACTGATTGCAGAACTTGCCTGCAGGGGCTGAGAGATAAATCTCAGCAGGGAGCAGATCGGTTGACGACGGTTGAGTTCCGACTGCTGCAGAAGCGTTCGTTGGTTCAGATTTTGTCGTGTTGGGAGCAAGACCTTCCACCTTATATATATTAATATCTTCGGCCAAGGTATGTCCGTTCACACGTTTGACACTGGTGTCGATGAGTCCGCCTTTGGCCAGTTCGCCCAACAAGGCCATCATGCCACCTGCGCGACCGCATTCCTGCACGCTGTACCGCTGACTGTTCGGTGCCAGTTTGCACAAGAAAGGCGTACGGCGCGAGAGTGCATCAATATCTTTCATCGTGAAATCCACACCGGCTTCCTGTGCTACAGCCAACAGGTGCAGTACGGTATTGGTGGAGGCCCCCATGGCGATATCCAGGGTCATTGCATTGAGGAAAGCCGTGCGCGTAGCAATGCTTCGGGGCAGTACGCTTTCATCGCCGTCCTGATAGTAAGCCATCGCATTCTTTACGACCTGCCGAGCGGCTTGCTGCATCAGACGAACACGATTGCGGTGCGTCGCCAGAATAGTGCCATTTCCCGGGAGTGAAAGGCCGATTGCCTCGGTGAGGTTGTTCATCGAATTGGCAGTGAACATGCCCGAACAGCAACCGCAACCGGGACAAGCACGGTTCTCCACTTCTGCCAGTTCCTCATCCGAGACGGTGGGGTCTGCACCTTTCACCATAGCAGCAATGAGGTCGAGGTTCTCACCTTTATACTTGCCCGCTTCCATGGGTCCGCCCGAGACGAACACTGCAGGAATGTTCAGGCGCATTGCAGCCATGAGCATGCCCGGCGTGATCTTATCGCAATTCGAGATGCAAATCATTGCATCGGCTTTGTGTGCGTTGACCATATACTCCACCGAATCTGCAATGATATCACGCGAAGGCAGCGAATAAAGCATACCGTCGTGTCCCATGGCAATGCCGTCATCAATGGCAATGGTATTGAATTCGGCAGCATAGCAACCCATTTTTTCAATTTCGCGCTTAACAATCTGCCCTGCTTCATGCAAGTGAGTATGTCCGGGCACGAACTGTGTAAAAGAGTTGACAATAGCAATGATTGGTTTGCCAAACTGTTCGCGTTTCATTCCGTTGGCGACCCATAAGGCCCGCGCTCCTGCCATTCTGCGTCCTTCCGTGCAGACAGCACTACGCAACTGATATTTCATCATTTTAGAGGTATTTGCGTTGAACATTTATCGTAAAACGCTGCAAAATTACGTCAATCTGACGTCAAAAACAAATTTATCTCCTCTTAAGTGCAGAGAAATGAATAAAAAGACTTAACTTTGCACACAAATAACACTTTTCGATTCTAAAAAAACTCACTGAGAATGGCACAGAGATTTATCAAGTTGGCCTATCGTATGTTCACGGCTTCACCCGACCGCCAGCTTCTTTACGAAACCGATGCCAGTCGCCCTGTGGCTTTTGTCACTGATATGGGCCTGATGATTGATGCCTTTGAGCAACAGCTCTCCGCCCTGAACGATGGCGACGAGTTCGACTTCACCCTCCAAGCAGCCGAAGCCTTTGGCGAGCGCGACGAGACCTTGGTACGTGCTGTGCCACGAAAGATGTTTGAAGTCAACGGCAAGTTCATGGAAGAAGAAATCTATCCGGGTGCCCAAGTGCCCCTGATGGATAACGAAGGCAACCATTTCTATGGCATCATCGCCAAGGTCACCAACACAGATGTAACTGTAGACCTCAACAATCCTCTTGCCGGCAAAGCACTGCAATTCACAGGCACCGTGTACGAAAACCGCGAAGCCACGCTCAAAGAGATTGAGCAGACTGCCAAGATGCTCAGCGGTGAAGGCGGTTGCGGATGCGGTGGCTGTGGCGGCGGTGGATGCGAAGGCGGAGGCTGTGGTGAAGGATGCGAAGGCGGAGGCTGCGGTGGTGGCGGCTGCTGCGATGCATAATATAAAAAGGAAAGAACCGTCATGAACACATTCGGTCATCTGTTTCGTCTTACCACTTTCGGCGAGAGTCATGGCGCAGCCGTGGGAGGCGTCATTGACGGCTGTCCTGCAGGTATCGGCATCGATCTGGATTTCATCCAGTCGCAACTCGACCGCCGGCGTCCCGGACAGAGCCGTATCACTACGGCCCGCAAGGAAGGCGACCGCGTGGAATTGCTATCAGGCGTCTTCGAAGGCAAAACGACAGGACATCCTATCGGGTTCATCGTCCGCAATGAGAACCAGCATTCCAGCGACTACGATAACCTGCGTGAAGTTTTCCGGCCTTCTCATGCCGATTACACCTATTATAATAAATACGGACTGCGCGACCACCGTGGCGGCGGACGCTCTTCGGCACGCGAGACGATCAGCCGTGTCGTCGGTGGAGCCATCGCAATGCTCTGCCTGCGACAAATGGGCGTCGGGATCAAAGCCTGGACACAACAAGTAGGCGCCATTGCCTGCAATCGCGACTGGACGCAACTCGACCTCAGCCTCATCGACAGCAATCCAGTTCGTTGTCCCGACCCGGACATTGCTCATGCGATGGAGCAACTCATCCTCGAGGTGAAAGGTGAAGGCGACACCATCGGTGGCGTCATTGCAGGTGTTATCACTGGTTGTCCCGTCGGCTTGGGTGAACCCGTTTTCGGGAAACTTCATGCACAATTGGGTGCCGCCATGCTTTCCATCAATGCCGTTAAAGGATTTGAATACGGCGAGGGATTTGCCGGTGTAAGTCAGCGCGGCAGCGAACAAAATGATGTGTTGGAACCCGGAGCGACTTCACCCGTTTTCCGCTCCAACCACTCAGGTGGTATTCAAGGCGGTATCTCCAACGGTCAGCCCATACCTTTCCGCGTGGCTTTCAAGCCCGTGGCTACACTCCTGAGACCTCAAGAGACCATAGACATTCACGGTCAAGCCACAACCATTCATCCCCGCGGCAGACACGACCCGTGTGTGCTGCCCAGGGCTGTGCCTGTTGTAGAAGCCATGGCAGCCATGGTGGTGCTTGATGCCTATCTGGCCGACCGGGCACGCAAGAACGAAAAGGCATAGCGATATCATGGCGGTGGGCACGGCTACGGAAAAAGCCGAAGGCTGGAGCGGACGAACCGCTCCACACACGACCCACGGCTGTTTAACGCTTGCGAGATGTAGGCCACGGCTATTTAACAATTGTGGGATGCTAGCCAATGGCTGTTTTAACGTTTGCAAGATGCAGGCCACGGCTATTTAACAATTGTGGGATGCTAGCCAATGGCTGTTTTAACGGTTGCAAGATGCAGGCCGCGGCTGTTTAACAATTAGCGGTTCTATGGATTATTCTGATATCTTTTCTTCAATATGCTTACTTTCACGATTTGCCTCGTAGCCCTCGTCCTCGGCTATCTCCTATACGGAGTTTTTGTAGAGCGCGTATTCGGCATACAGCCCGAACGTCAGACGCCCTCTTACCGCCTCAAGGATGGCGTTGACTACATCCCCATGCCCACGTGGCGCGTGTACCTCATTCAGTTCCTCAATATCGCTGGCACAGGGCCTATCTTCGGTGCTATCATGGGCATTCTGTTCGGTCCGGCCGCCTATCTCTGGATTGTTTTCGGTTGCATCTTCATGGGGGCAGTTCACGACTACCTTTGTGGCATGATCTCTCTGCGCAAGGACGGAGCATCACTACCAGAGATGGTGGGCGATGAACTTGGTTCCGTGGCACGTCAGGCGATGCGCGTACTCAGCATCGTACTTCTTGTACTCGTCGGTACCGTCTTCGTGACCACTGCCGCAGGTCTGCTTGCCACAATGACCAACGGCATCTGGGGCCTCGAACTCACCTCTTGGCGCTGGCTGTGGATAGGCCTTGTGTTTCTATACTGCGTTTTAGCCACGCTCCTACCCATCGATACACTCATCGGACGCCTCTACCCTATCTTTGGTGCAGCGCTACTCATTATGGCTATCGGTGTTGGCATCGGTATTTATACACGGGCCGGTTGGATGCCTGAAATAACCGACCTCCCCTTTGTGAGCCATCATCCAAAGAATCTACCCATCTTCCCCTTCCTCTGTATCACTATTGCCTGTGGTGCCATCAGCGGTTTCCATGCGACCCAATCCCCCCTGATGTCACGCTGCCTGGAGAATGAGCGCCGCGGACGTTTCGTATTCTACGGTGCCATGATCACCGAAGGCATCGTAGCCATGATTTGGGCAGCAGCAGCCATCAAGTTTGCCGCTGCTTCCATCGAGGGCTCTAAAGAACAAGCACTTCAAGGACCTTATTATGCCCTTTCATCCATCCTCAGTGCCGGCGGCAACGGTACCAATCCGGCGCTCATCGTGAATATGATCTGCCAGACTTGGATGGGCCGTATCGGTGCCATCCTGGCTGTTCTCGGCGTTGTTGCGGCACCTATCACTTCCGGTGATACGGCTTTCCGCTCGGCACGTCTGATTGTAGCCGACTTCATGCACTTAGGTCAGCATAAGATTGTCAATCGTCTGCTGCTTGCGCTACCGCTCTTCGCTATCTCAGCCGCTTTGGTATTCGTGGATTTCGACATCCTTTGGCGCTATTTCGCCTGGACCAACCAAACACTGGCGACCTGTTTCCTTTGGACCGCCACCGTATGGCTTCTCCACAACAAACGCAACTTCTGGATTGCCTTCTTACCCGCCATTTTCATGACTGTAGTTGTCACGAGTTACATACTCACTGCTCCCGAAGGCTTCAAATTGCCACTGACCATCAGTCTTGTGGCAGGCTTCGCCCTCGCCCTTTTCCTCGCCGTTTGTTTCCTACGGCATCGCAATCATTTCAATACACACAACAGAATAAGGACTGAATAACGCATCCTCCCTGTGATTCCCGTCTGCACAAGAGGATATGCACAGTATCCCATAAAGATCTCACACAAAACAAAATAAACTATTTATCATTTCAAAAACAGACTATGCGTTACTTCCCACTTCTCATCATGATTCCCTGCCTTATTGGCATGGCATCATGTTCTTCAAAGAATACCTCATCGTCAAATGCGACATCTACATTAGCAACCCAAACTCCCACTCCTTCTATGAAAACAATCTACGATTTCACAGTTAAGAACAAAAAACAGGAAGACGTCAGTCTCGGCCAATTCAAAGGGCAAGTGCTCCTTGTCGTCAATACCGCCAGCCGTTGTGGTTTTACTCCACAATACGAGGCACTCGAAGCGATGTATGAACGTCTGCATGAACGCGGTTTAGAGATTCTTGACTTCCCCTGTAACCAATTCGGACAGCAAGCCCCTGGCACCGACGAAGAGATCACGCAGTTCTGTCAAGTCAATTATGGCACCAAATTCCCGCAATTCACCAAAGCCGACGTCAACGGCGAAAATGAGATGCCGCTCTACACTTGGCTTAAACAGCAAAAAGGTTTCGGAGGCTTTGATGAGGGCCACAAACTCACACCTATTCTCAACGACCTTCTCGGCAAGGCAGACCCGGAATTCGCCTCTAAAGCCGATATCAAATGGAACTTTACCAAGTTCCTCATCAACCGTCAAGGTCAGGTTGTAGCCCGTTTTGAGCCTACCCATGATATGGCTGATGTCGAAGCACAAATCAAAAAACTCCTCTAAACAAAACGAAGAACTCTTCTAAACAAATCGAAAAACTCCTCTAAACAAATTGAGAAACTCCTCTAAAGAGTATACCTTTCCCTACTTAAGAGGCATTTATTCATCACTGCATCCACATCCGAGGGTGCAGTGTTTTTATGCTTTTCAGCATATTATTCTTGACAAGAATCAATAAAAGCAGCCAAAAATATGCTATTCGACATAAAACAGAACCATATTACTCCAAAAGTCCGTACCTTTGCATCGTCAAAAGAAAAAGAACAAAGGATAACCGAGTTCAAAGAGAGGCCAAGCGAGGCCCTCGTAAAAGTGAAAAAAGGATAACAAGAAGTTTAATTAAAAAGGTAAAAGTATTATGGTATCAGCAACAACAACTATTGCATTCGTAATTGTAGCAATTGCAGCAATCGTCAGTAACGCATCCGTATTTACTGGCAGTCTCGACTAAAAGTCGGGCTATTAAAAAGAACATTATTAACCCATTTATATGCAGGCCTGAAGGAATCCACTTCCTTCGGGCCTGCTCACTTTACAGGGGGAAGGGACCCTCGCCTGACAGCGAGGGCACGGCGGCCACATGAAAGGGAGGGGAAAAGGAAAGAGAGGGGGAAAGGAAAGAGGGGGGGAAGAGGCTACAAGAAGGAGGAGGGGAAAAGGACAAGCGAGGAAGGGAAAAGGACAAGCGAGGAAGGAAAAAGGACAAGCGAGGAAGGGAAAAGGGCAAGCAGGAAGAAAAGAGCAAGGGAAGGGGAAAGGGCAAGGGAAGGGGAAAGGGCAAGGGAAGGGGACAAGGGGGCAAATTGGGGTAAAAACGGGTTAATGCTGGCGGTCGAAGTCTACTTTGACGTTTTGAAAGCCAAAGGTACGGAAGAGTGCAGTGAATTGTTCAATGGCATTGCGCTCTGCCAGGACATAGTTTTTCTCCGTCAGACAGCGATCACGCATTCGCCGGACAGCTTTCCAGTACATCTGTTCCTTCGCTCTGGCACTCCATTCACCACTCTCATAGAACGAGCGTGTACGGGCTTCATCGATAAACTGATTCGAGAGCAAACATACAGGAGGCAGTATAGCCACCAATGTATCTCCATGCATTCTCACCCAACTGTCGCTACACTGTGAGAGATCAACTCCCAAGCGTAGGGTACCATGATAAATACGAATAAGACGATCGTCGCGTGAAAAAGTACGTGCACGTACAGTATCGACCAATTCCTCGTCAGCTATAGATAGAAATTCCCATTGTCCGATGCGTTCAATGCTTCGTATCTGTGCCGGAGTGATACCAATGGTGTCAGTACTCTCGATACTCACGGACATGAATGTCCGATCTTCTCGACAGCGTCGCAACAGCAAAGCACACAGGACCACCGCGACAACAAGAACAAGCACCCAAATCAGTAAATGGCTGCTCAAGAAGGCCGCAGTCCGGTCAGCTATCTTTCTCCAAATATTCATATTATATGCTATCGACCCGATAAGGATCGCCTATATAAATTATCTGCATTCAGTCTTTGGCCACTCCTCTATTTCCCGAATCGTACCACGCTTTTCTCATTGTCGAACAACAGAGGGAGGTCCTTGCCCGTGAAATCCTTACGGAACGTGACAACGATATGGTCCGGCTCATAACCCATCGATGCCACCAATGGGATCAAGGTGGCAGCCGCACTTTGGCGCGCAGTCTCGAGAATGCCCATCTGCGGAACAGCATAGAGTACTGCACGAACGCCCTGTGCCGTGAAATTGGTCATCTCGGCATCAGAATAATCACTGCGTAGCAAGGCGGAGAACTGTCGCACCGAGGCATGGTCCACCTTCGATGAGGTCACCACCACCTTAGGGTCAGGCAGTACGATATGAATATGTCGCCCATCGGAAGAGCGCTCCACCTGCTTTTCAGAGAAATGGCTGAAGTCGATGTAAGCTTTCAGTGTTACATCAATAGGAATGGCTATTTTACGGTCCCCCAACGGCAAATCCGTATCAATCACATCATAGCCCAGGACTGTCGTCTTCAAGCGTTTCACGTCGGCATGCGTCACAATCTTGTGCACCTGATACTCAGCCGTATAAAGACGCGACGTCTGACGCACCTTCAAGATGAAGTCCACAGAATCCTCCACCACATTGGGCAAAGGCTGCTCATGATGCTCCGTCTGATCTACGGTACATGCATCCCAGGTGAAGCACGACAACAACAAACAGATGAAAAAAAAGTCTTTTATCTTCATTTCTGCGGCAAAGATACGTTTATTTCAAGATATTTGTCTATTTTTGCACCAAAATCTGCAAAAAGAAGTATGAAAAAAACATTTTTACCTTTGGTTATGAGCCTTCTGATGCTCTGTTCTTGCGGTGGTAGTACACCTAAAACAGAGACCACCACAGGCAGCAATGAATATGCCGTTGACGAGTCTGCTTCCGATGGCATCCAACGTATGCCTGAATACAATTACAGCGACTCTATCAATGTCGGTGGGAAGACATTTAACTACACCATTCACCGTTGCGCATCAGACAGTCTTCCCACCGTGACCGATGACGAAGGCACCATCTATGCAGACAATGAATATACTCTCACCCTTAGCCGCGGCAATGATTTCTCACAGTTCCGCTTCACAAAGCACAATTTTGCCTCTTACCTGTCATCAGAGTTTCGCAAAAAAGGAATTCTCGACGGCATGATGTGCGACAAGAGTTTGCCGGGTTTGCGTTTTGCCGTCAGCGTGAGTCTGCCACAAAGCGATATGTTTGAACCTTTGCTCCTCACCATCGACCCGAATGGCGGCATGACCATCACTCGGGACGAACGCAGTGATGCGGAGTTGGACGAAGAGGGAGTATAGCCACCTTTACCTCTATATAATAGCACGTCATTCTATCCCATGGAAGTCATAAAAACCGCCATTGAAGGCTTACTCATTATTGAGCCCCGCATTTTCAAAGATGCCCGAGGTTATTTCTTTGAGTCCTATTCCGAGCGCGACTTCACGTCAGCCATTGGCAACGTACATTTCGTTCAAGACAACGAAAGCATGAGCACCTATGGCGTTGTACGTGGATTGCATTTTCAACGCCCACCATTCACACAATCCAAGCTCGTTCGTTGCGTGCGCGGCTCTGTTCTTGACGTCGCTGTTGACATTCGCGTGGGTTCTCCCACCTATGGACAGCACGTTGCTGTAGAACTCACCGAAGAGAACCACCTTCAGTTCTTTATTCCTAAGGGATTCGCACATGGGTTCTCTGTGCTCTCCCCCACGGCTGTATTCCAATACAAATGTGATGAATTCTACCATCCTGAAGCCGATGCGGGTTTGCAACTCGACGACCCGGACCTTGGCATCGACTGGCATATTCCCCTTACTCAAGCCATTTTGAGCGAGAAAGACAAACGCCATCCCTTGTTAAAGGATTTTGATTCACCTTTCGTTTTCTAAACCTACCTGAATATCATCTTATGCATACGATCATCATCACTGGTGGCGCCGGCTTCATCGGTTCGCACGTCGTTCGCCTTTTCGTCAAAAAATACCCAGACTACCACATCATCAACCTCGACAAACTCACCTATGCCGGGAACCTCGCCAATTTAAAGGACATTGAGAACAAGCCCAACTACGAATTTGCAAAGATGGACATATGCGATTTCGAAGGCATTATGAAGCTGATGCAAGACAAGCATGTTGATGGCATCATCCATCTGGCAGCCGAAAGCCATGTAGATCGTAGCATCAAAGACCCCTTCACTTTTGCGCAGACGAACGTCATGGGCACCTTGTCCCTCCTTCAAGCCGCCAAAATCTATTGGGAATCCTTACCTGAGAAATTTGAAGGAAAACGTTTCTATCATATAAGCACCGACGAAGTCTATGGTGCACTGGAGATGACACATCCCGAAGGCATCACTCCCCCTTTCACCACCACGGCTTCTTCTGAGAATCATCATCTGGCCTATGGCGAACGTTTCTTCACCGAGGACCTCAAATACCAACCGCACAGTCCCTATAGCGCCGCTAAAGCCAGCAGTGATCATTTCGTACGCGCATACCATGACACCTACGGAATGCCGACCATCGTCACCAACTGCTCCAACAACTATGGTCCCTATCAGTTCCCGGAGAAACTGATTCCTTTATTTATAAACAATATCCGCCACCGCAAGCCCCTGCCTGTCTATGGTAAGGGTGAAAATGTCCGCGACTGGCTCTATGTTGAAGACCACGCCCGTGCCATCGATCTCATCTTCCATAAGGGAAAGCTCGCAGAGACCTATAATATCGGTGGCTTCAATGAATGGAAGAACATCGACATCATCAAAGTGCTCATTCATACAGTCGACCGTCTACTTGGCAGAACAGAAGGCGAGGACATGAACCTCATCACATACGTCACCGACCGTGCCGGTCACGACCTTCGTTATGCCATCGATAGCACCAAGCTGCAACGCGAACTCGGTTGGGAGCCATCGTTGCAATTCGAGGAAGGCATTGAGAAGACCGTTCGCTGGTATCTCGACAACCAAGCGTGGATGGACAACGTCACTAGCGGCGATTATCAGCACTACTATGAAGAGATGTATGCCCATCGCTAAAAAGGCCATTATGTAGAAAGATTAAAGGGAGAGCCATCCTTTGCCACCAATAAAAGATAGCCCGGAAGTCATTCATTCGACTTCCGGGCTTCTATCTCTTATCAAGGAGATGGAATAAGAGCAGATAACTCCTAAATTCTACAAGCTTGCGATTGACTCGCGCAGGGCAGCAATCTTCTGCTCGGCATCGGCCTTCTTCTTGCGCTCCATCTCAACCACGGCTGCAGGAGCGTTCTGCACGAAGCGCTCGTTTTGAAGCTTCTTCTCCACGCTGACGAGGAAACCTTCCAAACGCTGGAGTTCGCTCTCAAGTTTCTTGCGCTCGGCATCCAAGTCGATGAGCGAACCAAGGGGCACAGCATACTCCGTAGTACCGACGAGGAAGGAAGCGCTACCGGAAGATTTCTCCGTAACGACATTCACAGCCTCGAGGTTGGCCATCTTGAGGATAGGAGTGACGAAAGCTGCCAATGGATTCTGCCCGAGCACTTCGAGGGTGAGGCGCTCACGAGGAGCGATATTCTTCTGGCTGCGCACGGCACGGATGGCCGTAACCACTTCCTTGACAGTCTCAAAGTCGGCGCAAAGCTGACGGTCGGCATCTGTGGGAGCCTCCATATGAAGCTCGGCGCGCATGATGCTCTCGCCCGGCTGGCGGTCGTAGAGGGCCTGCCAGAGCGCTTCGGTGATGAAGGGCATGAAGGGGTGCAACATCTTCAGCAGCACCTCGAAGAACTTGAGCGTAGCAGCATACGTCTTGGCATCCACGGGCTGAGCCTTGCCATCGACATAAGCAGGCTTCACCATCTCGAGATACCAGCTTGAGAACTCGTCCCAGAAGAGTTTGTACACGGTCATCAAAGCCTCCGAGAGGCGGTACTTCGAGAAGTCGTCGGCAAGTTCCTCGGCTGCCAAGCGCAGTTTAGCCTCGAACCACTCCGTGGCGATTCGTGCAGCCTCCGACTGTTCCATATCTGCCACTTCCCAACCTTTCACGAGGCGGAAAGCATTCCAAATCTTATTGTTGAAGTTACGGCCCTGTTCGCAGAGCACTTCGTCGAAGAGGATATCGTTGCCAGCAGGGGCGCTGAGCATCATACCCATACGTACGCCGTCAGCACCAAACTTCTCGATGAGCTCAAGCGGATCGGGCGAGTTGCCCAACGATTTCGACATCTTACGGCCCAACTTATCGCGCACGATTCCCGTAAAATAGACGTGGCGGAACGGCATTTTCTGCTCGTATTCATAGCCAGCCATAATCATGCGGGCCACCCAGAAAAAGATGATATCCGGACCCGTCACGAGGTCGGCCGTGGGATAGTAGTAGGAGATTTCCTCGTTGCCGGGATTGCGGATGCCATCGAAGAGGCTGATGGGCCAGAGCCACGAGCTAAACCACGTGTCGAGAGCGTCCTCGTCCTGGCGGAGGTCGGACAGCTGCAAATCAGCATTACCGCTTTTCTCGCGGGCTTGCTGCAGAGCTTCCTCAGCATTCTCAGCTACCACGTAGCCGCCTGTAGGCAGGTACCATGCAGGTATGCGATGACCCCACCACAACTGACGCGAGATACACCAGTCCTTGATGTTCTCAAGCCAATGGCGATAGGTGTTCTTGTATTTTGCGGGATAGAATTGAATATCGTCGTTCATCACGGGCGAGAGGGCGATGTCAGCCAGATGCTCCATCTTCAAGAACCATTGCATCGAGAGTTTCGGTTCGATGGGCACGCCCGTACGTTCGCTGCAACCGATCTTGTTGTCGTAGTTCTCGATTTTCTCCATCAGTCCAGCAGCTACCATATCCTCGGAAATCTGCTTGCGGCAGGCGAAGCGCTCGGTGCCGACGTATTTCTGGAGGTCGATGACAAAATCATCGACCGCACGGCCTTCAGCCTTGCTGGCCTCGAGGGCAGCTTGCTGGGCCGTTGCGATGCGCTCGCTGAGGGTAGCGTCGTCGTTGAAAATATCGATAGCCTCGAGATTGTATTTCTCGCCGAGCATGTAGTCATTCACATCGTGAGCAGGCGTTACCTTCAAGCAACCCGTACCAAACTCGATGTCGACATAATCGTCCTCGATGACGGGAATGACGCGACCCACCACGGGCACAATCACCTTGCGGCCCTTCAACCATTGGTTCTTCGGGTCGGCAGGATTAATACACATGGCCACGTCGCCCATGATGGTCTCGGGGCGTGTAGTAGCAACTACGGCATAATAGCCGCGCTCGTCCTTGTGGATGACGTCTCCTTCGCCGGCAGCAAAACCGCCGGGCACAGCATCCGCTACATAGTATTTCATGTAGTAGAGCTTGGTGTGCTCTTCTTTATAGACTACTTCTTCGTCGGAGAGGGCGGTGAGGGCTTTGGGGTCCCAGTTCACCATGCGCACACCGCGGTAGATGAGACCTTTGCGATAGAGGTCCACGAACACCTTGATGACGCTCTCGGAGCGCACTTCATCCATGGTGAAAGCCGTGCGGTCCCAGTCGCAGGAGCATCCGAGCTTGCGCAACTGCTTGAGGATAATGCCTCCGTGCTCCTCGGTCCAAGCCCAAGCGTGCTTGAGGAATTCCTCGCGCGAGAGGTCGGTCTTCTTGATACCCTGCTCAGCCAAACGGTTGACCACCTTCGCCTCCGTAGCGATGCTGGCGTGATCGGTGCCAGGCACCCAGCAGGCGTTCTTGCCTTCCATGCGGGCATGGCGGACAAGGATATCCTGAATGGTCTCGTTCAGCACGTGTCCCATGTGGAGCACACCCGTCACGTTAGGTGGCGGAATCACGATGGTGTAGGGTTCGCGACCATCGGGCTTGGAGCTGAACAACTTGTTGTCCAACCAATATTGATACCATTTGCCCTCGACTTCAGCGGGGGAGTATTTGCTTGCTAATTCCATTGTTTATGCTTTTTCTTGTTCTTTTGCTTCGTTCCAAATGTTGTCCATCTCCTCGAGCGTCATCTCGGTGAGGGGCTTACCAATGCGTATGCTATGCTCCTCGAGGTAGGTGAACCGACGGATAAACTTGCGATTGGTGAGTTCAAGGGCGTTGTCAGGGTTCAACTTATAGAGGCGGGCCGCATTAATGACGGAGAACAGGAAGTCGCCCAGCTCCTGGGTGCTCTTTTCCTTGTCCTGGCGCTCCAGTTCCACTTCGAGTTCGCCAAGTTCCTCGCGGACCTTGTCCCACACCTGCTCGCGCTTAGCCCAGTCGAAACCTACGCCACGGGCCTTATCCTGAATGCGATAGGCCTTGATGAGCGAAGGCAGAGCCTCAGGAACGCCACTCAGCACGCGCTTATTGCCGCCCTTCTCGCGCACCTTCAGCTGCTCCCAATTCTTCAGCACCTGATCGACCGTGACCTCACCCTTCTCGATGCGCTCGGCATCAGGGCCATAGACATGAGGATGGCGATAGATGAGTTTGTCGCAGAGTTTGTTGCAGACGTCGGCAATATCGAAATCGCCTGTCTCCGAACCAATGCGGGCATAGAAGACAATGTGCAAGAGCACGTCACCCAGTTCCTTGCAAATCTCCGATTTGTCATCCTTGATCAAAGCATCAGCGAGTTCGTACGTTTCCTCTATTGTGTTTGGCCGCAGGCTTTCGTTGGTCTGCTTGCGGTCCCACGGGCATTTGGTGCGCAAATCGTCCATGACGTCGAGCAACCTACCGAAAGCCGCAAGTTTTTCTTCTCTTGTGTGCATACTTTTGCGAATTTGGCCGCAAAGATAATGAAAAGTTGAGAGTTTGAAGGTGAAAGTCGAAAGTTTTTTTGATTTACACCTTATTATATTAATCTACACCTCGGTAAGTTTATACCCAAAACGTCTTTTGCACCATTGAAGCGCAGAGGCATACTCCACGTCCACCCCACATAAAAACAGACCTGCACAATTCAAGATGTGCAGGTCTGTAATTCATCTTCGGAACGGTTCTTTTGTTAACTATACCAAATAGAGCCATTACTTGAAGCCTCGTAATAGCGGTCATCTTCCTCATTGAGGTAGTTATCCAACTCATAGGCCTCCTGGTTGTGCATTTTCTGTTTAGGTTTCATTGTCTTCTTCCTTTCTTTTGGTGAGTATAAATTATAGCTTTTCGTTGCCAAATATAGAAAATATAGTTGATATCTTTGGTCTCTTTGTGGCAAGAGTATCAATTTTTAACGCTAATTAAATAATATAAGGTGTGCAAACAACACGTTTTTACGTATTTATCATTACCTTTGCGGCGCAATAACAAGCATAAAAAACGAAACTTTATGAAATTCATTTCTTGGAATGTTAACGGTCTGAGAGCTTGTGACGGTAAAGGTTTCCGCGAGAGTTTCGCCGCATTGAACGCCGATTTCTTTTGTCTTCAGGAAACAAAGATGCAGGAAGGACAGTTAGACATGGCCTTTGAGGGATATGAAAGCTATTGGAACTATGCTGAAAAGAAAGGCTACTCCGGTACCGCGATCTTCACTAAGCACAAGCCATTAAATGTCAGTTATGGACTTGGACTTGAAGAACATGACCACGAAGGCCGTGTCATCACGCTGGAGTACGAAAACTTTTACGTTGTCACCTGCTATACGCCCAACTCTCAAGACGGGTTACGCCGTTTGGAATATCGCATGACTTGGGATGATGCCTTTCGCGAACACCTATGCCGCTTAGACGGGCAAAAGCCGGTGCTTATATGCGGTGATTTAAATGTAGCACATGAAGAAATAGACTTGAAGAATCCTAAATCCAATCGCATGAATGCGGGTTTCACCGACGAGGAACGTTCGAAGTTCTCTACACTCTTAGCCGCTGGATTCACCGACACCTGGCGTGCCTGCAATCCGGATGTACGAGATATATATTCTTGGTGGAGCTACCGTTTCCAAGCCAGGCAGAAGAACGCAGGTTGGCGTATCGACTATTGGCTTGTCTCCAACCGCTTGTTTCCACAAGTGACGGATACCAAGATTCACACAGAGATTTTCGGTAGCGACCATTGTCCTGTTGAAGTTTGTGTTGACATTCAATAAAGGGCATGCAATAGGTAACAACTCCAATCGTTTTACAAACATAAATGATACACTATGAACGACAGACACGACATGAACAGACGTCAATTCTTACGCCAGCTGGGACTCGGTTCCGCTTCAGCATTTTCGTTGATCGCATTGAGTCCTTTGAACTCTTTCGCGGCCACACCTACGCCGAGCCCTCTGCCTGAGGGAGACATCAAAATGACTTACCGAAAGCAAAACGGCTCAGGCGAAAATATCTCACTGTTGGGCTTTGGCATGATGAGACTTCCACGTGATCAGGAGGAAGTCAACCGCCTCGTGGATTATGCGATTGCTCATGGCATCAACTATTTTGACACCGCTCCCATGTATGGAGGCGGGCGCAACGAAGCTGCCACGGGTGAGGCTTTAAGTCGTTATCCACGCGAAAAATACTATGTTGCCACAAAGATGTCCAATCAGAATCAGGCTTTGTGGCCTTTTGAGAAATCAAAGGAGATGTACGAAAACTCCTTCCGCCAATTGCGTGTAGACTATATCGACTATTACCTGCTGCATAGTATCGGTGGCGGAGGAATGAATAATTTGCGCGGACGTTTTCTCGACAACGGCCTGCTGGACTTTCTCCTGAAGGAACGAGAGGCAGGACGAATCCGCCACCTCGGTTTCAGTTACCACGGTGACGTCCAAGTCTTCGACTACTTGCTTGATCACAACGATGAATATCATTGGGACTTCGTACAGATACAGATGAATTATGTGGACTGGCGTCATGCCGGTCGAGGACGCCGGCGCTCCGATGCCGATGCCGAATACCTCTACGGCCGCTTGGAGAAATTAGGCATTCAGACGGTAGTAATGGAGCCCATCCGCGGCGGAGCCTTGGCCAATCCCGCCGACGAAATCAAGGCACAGATGAGCGCGGTAAGACCAGATGCCAGCGCTGCCTCATGGGGTTTCCGCTGGGTCGCCTCACATGCCAATATCCTCACCACACTCAGCGGTATGAACCGGATGGAGCATTTGGAAGAAAACGTGCGCACGTTCTCACCCCTGCAACCTTGCAGCGAAGCAGAGAATGAACTGTTGGCACGCCTCGCCGACCAAATTGCGGGATTCCCCACAATCGGTTGTACGACATGCGCCTACTGCATGCCATGCCCCTATGGGGTAGATATCCCTGGCAACTTTGCATTCTACAATCAGGCGATTACGAATAAGATGCTGCCTCTTCCTGAAGCTACCGCAGCCGATTACGCTGAACGACAAGATGCATTTATCAAGTCTTACCGTGAAGCAATCCCCGCCGAAAAACGTGCCACGACATGCGTCGATTGCGGCGAATGTCTTGCCAAATGCCCGCAACAAATCCGCATTCCCAATCAGATGAGCCGCATTGTTGAACTCACTAGGAAAAGAAGGAAATAAGGTTGAGATTATCGGAAGATGAAAACGCAGAATACAAAGATTAAATAATGAAGCTGAAGAGATTGGGGGCCGAGAACAAAATGGTTGACTCAGGGAAAAAGCGTATAACGGATTAAACCTTTGTCATCACCAGACATCTAATCAGAAAAGGAAATAACATCATTGACTATATGAATCATCAAACAAACTGGCACAGGGAACATTTCTTCAAGGGATGCTTGCTGGCTATGTCTGCCTTACTTTTTATGAGCCTCAGTGCTGCCAATGAAGTAATGACAAAAGAAAACGGGACAACGGTCATCAACACCACTACCTTAGCAGAAGATGTTGAAGGGTACGCCGGCCCGACCCCACTGAAGATTTATATCAAGGGCAATAAGATTGAAAAAATTGAGCCGTTGAAGAATCTGGAGACTCCTAAGTATTTTGCACTCATCAAACGCGATTTACTCTCCAAATGGAATGGACTGACAGTGAAAAAAGCCTCCACGCAGAAAGTGGATATCGTTACTGGTGCCACCTTCACCTCCGAAGCAGTTATTGAAAACGTCAAACGTGGGCTCGACTACTACAACAAGAACAAGTAGTAGTAGGCAGACCACTCTGAAACGGTTCTCTATCGAACTTACAAAGACACAAGAAACAGACACGTCTTCCTATTTAGTCCCGTCAGTGCTCCCTATCACTGACGGGGTTCTTTTTTTGAAGACTAAGGAAGGGAACAAGGGACTATAGGGCGTCAAAAAATAAGCCCTTTATATTTTATTAGCATTCTTTTTGAAACAATTTCGTCAGAATCTTCGTATCTTTGGGCGCTCATTATAGGGCTTTGGAAAAGAAATAGATAAAAAAACAATATAAATGAACTACAAATGGAATTACGAACCTCCCACACCAGAATACCGAGAAGCGGCTAATACACTGGCCGCTGATGTCGGAATTCACCCCGTTTTGGGCCAGTTGCTGTTAGAACGCGGCATCACAACGGCCGAGGAGGCACGACGCTTTTTCCGGCCGCAGCTCAACGAATTGCTTGATCCGTTTCTTTTCCGCGATATGCGCATCGCAGTGGATCGGTTGAACCAAGCATTAGGCCGTAAAGAACGTATTTTAGTGTATGGAGATTATGACGTGGACGGATGCACTGCGGTAGCATTGGTGTACCGTTTTCTGCAGCGTTTCACCACGAACATCGATTTTTACATTCCCGACCGCTACGAGGAAGGTTATGGTGTGAGTTATCGTGGCGTGGACTTTGCCCACGAGACGAATGTAGGACTCATTATAGTGCTCGACTGCGGCATCAAGGCCAACGAGGAAATTGAGTATGCCAAGAGTTTGGGTATCGACTTCATTATATGTGACCACCACGTGCCCGGAGACGAGTTGCCGCCTGCGGTGGCAATCCTTAATGCTAAGCGGTTGGATGCCACCTATCCATACGAACATCTCTCTGGCTGCGGCGTCGGTTTCAAACTGATGCAGGCTTTTGCCATGGACAACGATATTCCTTTCTCGCAACTCGTACCGTTGTTGGATCTCTGTGCCGTAAGTATTGCTTCGGACATCGTACCCATTTTGGGGGAAAACCGAGTGCTGGCCTACCATGGTTTGAAACAAATCAACTCGAAGGTCAGTGTGGGACTTAAAGCCATCATAGAGGTCTGCGGTTTGTTGGACCGCGAAATCACTCTCTCGGATATCATCTTCAAGATAGGTCCGCGCATCAATGCTTCAGGGCGCATGCAGAAAGGTAGCGAAGCGGTAGCTTTGCTCGTAGAGCGCGATCCCCAAAAGGCTCACCGGATGGCATTGCAAATCAATGCATACAACGACCAGCGCAAGGATTTGGATAAAGAGATGACGCAAGAGGCCAACGATATTGTGGAGCGACTGGATCACAACCACGAGCAGCGTGCTATCGTCATCTATAGTGAAGAATGGCATAAAGGAGTAATTGGCATTGTCGCTTCGCGTCTGACGGAAGTTTACTGCAGACCTGCCGTGGTGTTGACACGTACTGACGACATGGCCACAGGTTCAGCCCGCTCAGTAGGAGGGTTCGACGTATACCGTGCGATTGACTCCTGTCGCGACTTACTGGAGAACTTCGGTGGTCACACTTATGCTGCCGGCTTGTCAATGAAGGTAGAGAATGTGCCTGAATTCAAGCGCCGTTTCGAAGCTTATGTCAACGAAAATATTCTAGATTCGCAGATACAACCCGAGCTGAACATTGACGCGATGTTGGATTTCAAGGATATTAACCATCGTTTTTACAACGATCTGCGTCGGTTCGCTCCTTTCGGCCCAGACAATCAGAAGCCTTTGTTCTGCACAGAACATGTCTACGACTACGGGACAAGCAAAGTTGTAGGTCATCATCAGGAGCATATCAAATTGGAGTTGGTAGACAACAAGAGCCACAACGTTGTCAGCGGCATTGCGTTCGGACAAAGTTCACAAGCCCGTTTCATCAAGAGCCGCCGCGCCTTTGATATCTGCTATAGCGTGGAAGAAAATAGCCACAAGCGCAGCGAGGTACAGTTGCTCATTGAAGATATCAGGCCAAGCGAGGAGAATGATATTGAAAATTGATTCATTCATTTTCAATGAGCCATTCCATGACGAGCCAAGATTCCTCACGTCCTGCTAAAGATGGAGCAGGGGGACAGATTGTGCGAGGTGAAGACCGCTATGCAGCGATCCTCAAGGAATACTTTGGTTATGACTCGTTTAGAGGAATCCAAAGAGATATCATCGAGAGCATCGGGGCCGGACGCGATACATTGGGACTGATGCCAACAGGTGGTGGCAAAAGCATTACCTTCCAAGTGCCGGCATTGTCACAAGATGGATTATGTCTCGTAATCAGTCCGCTCATTGCCTTGATGAAAGACCAGGTTGAGCACTTACGTCATCAAGGCATCAAAGCGACCGCTGTGTATTCCGGAATGACGCATGACGAAGTCATTGTAGCATTAGAGAATTGCATTTTCGGCAATTTCAAATTCCTCTATATTTCCCCCGAGCGCCTCTCGTCTGAACTCTTTCAAGCCAAATTGCGCCACATGAAAGTGAGTTTCATCACGGTAGATGAAGCCCACTGCATTTCGCAATGGGGTTATGACTTCCGCCCCTCCTATACCCGGATCGCACAAATACGCGCACTATTGCCAGAAGTTCCAGTACTGGCACTTACTGCTACGGCAACGCCAGCTGTAGTGGAAGACATTCAGCAGCAACTTGCTTTCAGAGAGCCGAATGTCAAACGGATGAGTTTTGAACGCAAGAATCTGGCCTACTCCGTACTACGCGTAACGTCCACCAAAGAACAAGCTGTGGAAGAACTACTGAAGCGCGTTCCCGGCACCGCCATCATCTATACCCGAAGTCGCTCAGCTACTCGCGAGTTAGCGGATTATCTCATGCGACAAGGAATCACCGCGACCTTCTATCACGCGGCCCTGACCAACTCAGAAAAGAACGAGCGGGCCAAAGCATGGCAAAGCGACCAAATACGTGTAATGGTCGCAACGAATGCTTTTGGCATGGGCATCGACAAGGCCGACGTGCGACTGATTGTCCATACCGATGTTCCCGATTCACCCGAAGCATATTATCAGGAGGCGGGACGAGCTGGTCGCGATGGACAGAAAGCCCATGCGGTATTGCTCTACGACAGTCATTCCGAAGCCACTATCCGGCGTCGTGTGGAAGACACGTTTCCCCCTGAAGATTATGTCCGCAAAGTCTATGAAGACATGTGCTATTTTCTACAAATGGCCATGGGCGATGGTTATGGTGTAACACGTGAATTCCATCTGGAAGAGTTCTGTCGCACCTTCCGCCATTTCCCAGTGAGGGCTTATAATGCTTTACAACTTCTCTCACGGGCTGGTTACATAGAGTGGGCCGATGCCGAAGAGAACCGCAGCCGGGTGATGATGACATGCCATCGTGAAGAGCTTTATGCTATGCACCTGTCTTCCCATGCGGATCATTTGCTACAACACCTTTTACGCACCTGCACGGGCATTTTCAGTGAATATGTCTATATCGAAGAGGATGAGATCGCACGCACCTTAAACATGAAGCCTGAAGAGGTCAGCGAGCAGCTCGTGCTGCTCAGCCGTAGGCATATCCTGCAATTTATTCCACGCAAATTCATTCCATATATAACTTTCACACAGCGTCGGGTGGAGTGCGAGGAAATCGTGCTACCTCCTTCTATTTATGCAGACCGCAAGCGCGAGATGAACCAGCGTATACAAACAATGGTCACCTACCTTACGACTGCAGACTGCCGAAGCCGCCATCTGCTCAACTATTTCGGAGAAAAGACGGTCCGGGCCTGCGGAATGTGCGACAATTGTCTAGAACGAAGTGTATTGCCGGTATTCGATAAGGCTACCGTCCGGGAACGCATCCGTAAATTCATGGAACGTGAGCATCCGTCGTCTATACTAGATATTCGTTTCGAAGACATTCCCTCTGAAGTGGTTGGCACAGTGCTTCATGAAATGCTGTTGGACGAAGAAGTACATTTCCACAACAGGTAACCTCATCTTATGGTGAGCAGTGATTCAGCCAACGTCCTTGACATAAATTGCTTTTTGTGGTCAAACATACTAAATAATTGACGTAATCGTCGGTTTTTTGGTGTTTATTCACTACTTTTGCAGCCAAAATAAAAACAGAATATGAAAGTTCTCAAGTTTGGCGGCTCCAGTGTGGGCTCTGTAGAAAGCATCCTTAGCGTCAAGCGAATCGTTGAATCCCAAGCCGAACCGGTCATCATCGTGGTATCGGCCCTTGGCGGCATCACGGACAAACTCCTCCGCACCTCACAATTGGCCTTGAACGGCGATGTGACATATCTCACTTCCTATGCCGAAATTGCCCAACGCCACCATTCTATGATTGACGCTGTGATCCCCACCGGCTCTGACCGTGACGATCTCATCCGTGTCATCGACAGTCTGTTGGAGGAGTTACGCTCCATTTTTCAAGGTGTGTACCTCATCCGCGACCTTTCAACCAAAACTCAGGCGGCCATCGTCAGTTATGGAGAACGCCTCAGTAGCCATATTGTAGCCACCCTTATCGCCGGAGCCCAACGCTTTGATAGCCGAGAGTTCATCAAGACCGAGATTAAAGGCGGCCGATCGCGCTTGGCCAGCGAAATCACCAATAAATTGGTTCGCCAAACTTGGAAAGCACTGCCAAAGGTGTCTATCGTACCCGGCTTCATCTCCACCGATGCAGAGAGCGGCGAGGTGACTAACTTAGGCCGCGGAGGATCAGACTATACCGCCAGCATTATCGCAGCAGCCCTCGATGCCAATTCTTTGGAGATATGGACAGATGTCGATGGTTTTATGACAGCCGACCCGCGTGTGATCTCCACGGCTTATGTCATTCCCGAACTTTCGTACATCGAAGCCATGGAGTTGTGCAACTTCGGTGCCAAGGTCGTTTATCCGCCTACGATCTACCCCGTATGCATTAAGAACATTCCTATTCTCATCAAGAATACTTTCAATCCAGATGCACCTGGCACCATTATTAAGAAAGATGTGGTCATTGATTCACGCTCCATCAAGGGTATCAGCTCCATCAAGGGTACCACGCTTATCACCGTATCGGGCCTTTCGATGGTGGGCGTAATCGGTGTCAACCGTCGCATCTTTTCCGTCTTGGCAGAGAACGGCATCTCAGTATTCATGGTCTCGCAGGCTTCATCAGAGAACAGCACCAGTATCGGCGTTCGCGACGAAGATGCCGAAGAGGCTTGCCACGTTCTCAACGAAGAGTTTGCGAAAGAGATCGAAACGGGCGCCATGTTCCGTATGCAGGCCGAAGGCGGACTGGCTACCGTGGCCGTTGTGGGCGAGAACATGAAGCACACGCCAGGCATCGCCGGTAAATTGTTCGGTACATTGGGCCGTTCAGGTATCAGCGTAATTGCCTGTGCCCAAGGTGCTTCGGAGACAAATATCTCATTTGTTGTCGATTCTAAATACCTGCGCAAAACGCTCAACGTCATTCACGATGCCTTCTTCCTTTCAGAGTATCAGGTGCTGAACCTCTTCCTATGCGGTGTCGGCACGGTGGGACGCTCATTGATCGAGCAAATCGCATCGCAACAAGAGAAGCTCAAGCAAGAGCATGGTCTGAAGCTGAATGTCGTAGGTCTTTCCAGTAGCCGCAAAGCGGTTTTCTCGCGCGAAGGCATCGATCTCAGCCAATGGCGCACTCTGCTCGATGCGGCTCCTGAGAGTAATACCAATCACTTACGCGACGAAGTCATCGGGATGAATATTTTCAACTCTGTCTTTGTCGACTGCACAGCATCACCCGAGGTGGCCGGACTCTACAAAGAATTCCTCGAACACAATATCAACGTTGTGGCTGCCAACAAGCTGGCTGCAAGCAGCGACTACGAGAACTACCACGAACTCAAGACCATTGCTCAACGACGCGGTGTCAAGTTCCTCTTCGAGACCAATGTTGGTGCGGGTTTGCCCATCATCCGCACCATCAACGACCTCATCCATTCAGGCGATAAGATTCTGCGTATCGAAGCCGTGCTAAGCGGTACGTTGAACTATATCTTCAACAAAATCAGTGCCGACGTACCTTTCAGCCAGACCGTACGCATGGCCAAGGCTGAAGGCTACAGCGAGCCCGATCCGCGTATTGACCTCAGCGGCACGGATGTTATTCGCAAGTTGGTGATTCTGGCTCGCGAAGCCGGTTATCGTGTGGAGCAATCCGATGTCCATGCCCATCTGTTCATCCCACAGCAGTTCTTCGAAGGCGATGTTGATGCATTCTGGCACAACCTGCCTTCCCTTGACGCTGATTTCGAGTCACGCCGGAGCCACATTGAGGCCGAAGGCAAGCGTTGGCGTTTCGTGGCCAAATTTGAGAACGGCGAGGCATCAGTCTCCCTTGAAGAGATTCCACAAAGCCATCCTTTCTATCGTCTCGAAGGCAGCAATAACATCGTGATGCTCACCACCGAGCGTTATCGTGAATTCCCCATGCTCATCCAAGGCTACGGTGCCGGTGCCAGCGTCACGGCTGCCGGTGTGTTTGCCGACATAATGAGCATCGCAAATATCTGATTCAGTGAAACATCTCATCATTCTCGGCGATGGCATGGCTGACTGGCACGTGCCTGCCTTAGAAGATAAAACGTTGCTTCAGTATGCCGACACGCCAGCCATGGACTGGCTCGCCAGCCATGGACGTTGCGGCTTGCTAAAGACCATACCCGATGGGTTCCATCCGGGAAGCGAAGTGGCCAACAGTAGTATTTTAGGCTACGATCAGCACATCGTCTACGAAGGCCGTGGTCCGCTCGAAGCCGCCAGCATCGGCGTGGAACTCCACCCCGACGATTTGGCTTTGCGCTGCAATCTCGTGTGTATCGAGGGCGACATCCTTAAAAACCATTCCTGCGGACGTCTCGAGACAGAGGAAGGCGACGTGCTCATCCGCTATCTCAACGATCATCTGGCCAGCGAACGCGTACATTTCTATACGGGCGTGCAATACCGCCATCTGCTCGTCGTTCGCGGAGGCAACAAACATATTCGTTGCACTCCGCCTCACGATGTGCCGGGTCAACCATGGCAGCAGTTCGAGATTACGGCTGAAGTGCCCGAAGCCGAGGAAACGGCAGCCTTGCTGCGCGACCTTGTGCGCCGCTCTCAAGAAATATTACCCTTACATCCTTTAAATATTGAACGCGCACGCGAAGGGAAAGACATGGCTTCGAGCATTTGGCCCTGGGGCGGCGGCTATCGTCCGCAAATGATCCCCCTCACCGAACGTTTCCCTGAGATTCGCCATGGTGCCGTCATCACGGCAGTAGACCTTATCCGTGGCATCGGTCGCTATGCGGGCTTACGCGTCATCAATGTCGAGGGCGCTACGGGTCTCTTCGATACAAATTTCGAAGGCAAAGCACAGGCTGCCATCGATGCGTTGTTAGGGCGTGACGACAAAGCCCCCGAGGGTGGCGATGATTTTGTCTATCTCCATGTCGAAGCCTCCGACGAAGCCGGACACGACGGGTCTGTTCCCCTCAAACTGCAGACCATCGAGGACCTCGACCATAGGCTCATTCGTCCGATTCTTGAGGCTCTGGTATTGCATCCCCAAGAACAAGTGCCGCCCGTGGCTATAGCCCTCCTGCCCGACCATCCTACGCCCTGTGAACATCGCACACATACTGCGGATCCCATTCCTTTTGCCATTTGGCATCCCGGTATCGATTCCGACGGCGTACAGACCTTCGACGAAGATGCGGCCCAGCAAGGGGCCTACGGTCTCTTGCAAGGCGATGAGTTCATAGAATGCTTCATGGCAAAATCTTAATAAATCCTTCTTTTATGCAATTCTATTCAACCAATCATAGTGCCGCCCGCGCCACGCTCCGCGATGCCGTTGTCCGTGGTCTTGCCGAAGACCGCGGCTTATACATGCCCGAAGTCATCAAGCAACTCCCTGATACGTTTTGGGACGAGATGACCGACCTCACGTTCCAGGAAATAGCCTATCGCGTGGCCGATGCTTTCTTTGGCGAGGATGTAGAGGCAGAAGCACTCCGCCGTATCGTCAACGACACACTCGCCTTTGATGTCCCTGCCGTACGTGTTGAAGAGCATATCTACAGTCTCGAACTCTTCCATGGCCCCACATTGGCATTCAAGGACGTTGGTGCACGTTTCATGGCTCGTTTGCTGCAGTATTTCATCAGCCAGCAGGCAACGGATGGCGAGGCAGCTACGGTGAATGTGCTCGTGGCCACATCAGGTGATACGGGCTCGGCCGTAGCCAACGGATTCCTGGGCGTAGAGGGCATCCACGTCTATGTACTTTATCCCAAAGGCAAGGTCTCACCCATTCAAGAATGTCAGTTTACCACACTGGGCCGTAACATCACGGCCATCGAGGTTGACGGCGTGTTCGACGATTGCCAGGCACTCGTGAAAAGTGCATTCATGGATAAGGACTTAAATGCACACATGCGCCTCACGTCGGCCAACAGTATCAACGTGGCGCGTTTCCTGCCACAGGCTTTCTATTATTTCTACGCCTATGCCCAACTCCGCAAGTTAGGTCTCACTGGCGACGGTTCCACAGAGGACCGACGCCTCGTCGTGTGTGTGCCCTCCGGTAATTTCGGCAACATCTGTTCGGCACTCTTTGGCCATGCCATGGGACTGCCCGTCAAACGCTTCATTGCTGCCAACAACGCCAACGATATCTTCTACAAATATCTCCAGACCGGACACTACGAGCCCAAGGCCTCACAGCAAACGATTGCCAATGCAATGGACGTAGGCGACCCCTCAAATTTCGCTCGTATCCTCGACCTCTACGGCCGCGAGGACATTGTCCAACGTCTGCAGCAGCATGGCTATGTTCAGCCGATGCCTTCACTCACCGACGGCCGGCTCGGCGGCACTTTCATCACCGGTGCCACCTACACCGATGATCAGATTGCCGAAACCATGCGTACTTGCTATGCCCAGACGGGATACGTTCTTGACCCCCACGGAGCCTGTGGATACCGGGCCTTAAAGGAACAGTTGCAACCTGGCGAAACAGGCATCTTCCTCGAAACGGCTCATCCTGCCAAATTCAAGGATACCGTTGACCACATTCTGGGCATCGACCTTCCCATTCCCGAGAAGTTACAGGCCTTCATGCGTGGAGAGAAGAAATCGGTAGCGATGTCTAAAACGTTTGAGGAATTCAAGGATTATCTGATGAACCAATAAGTAGAAAGGGAGGCTCACACCTCCCTTTCTACTTATTCTGAATTTTCTGCGATTAAAATCCTAAGACCTCGGCACCGTGCCACATCATAGACAGTAGCATTCAACTCCTCCTGTCTCATTATTTCTTTTTCCTATGCAACCATAATTCATAGGAGTTAATCATATTTTGCCATAAGACATAGCACCCCGCGCCAATGCTGGCGATGGGAGTAAGGTAGGTGTAGGCAATCCAGATAGCCAATCCCGTGTTTTTCTGGAACATGGCCTGCCCTGCACATATCGGTTCACGGAAAGCACCTCCAATAGCACGTCCCAAGCGGAATTGAGCCACAGCGGTGACCAGGGATAGTAGGGCTATGCCTATGAGAAGGCCGATTCCAGCCTCGCTGTGTACAATATTTTTTACCGTAATGCCCGAAGTGATCGACAATGAGACGCTCCAACAATAAAAGCCCAGATCGGGGGTACGAACAAACCAACTGTACAAGGGTTTTACCCAATGACGTACGATGGCACCCAACACCAGCGGTAGCAGCAATACCGTCGCAAGTTTCCGCAAGATAATCAGGAAAGCGGAGACAAAAGTCGCACCGGCATGAGGCTCGATGAGGGGAAAAACAGCGGGAATGAGCAACGAGGTGACAATGGAGGAGAATAGCACGAAGGTGGTCATCTGCGTCAGATCACCATCAAGTTTGGCCGTCACCACAGGTGCTGCCGAAGCGCAGGGGGCTATCACACAAATAAGGACGGCTTCAAAAAGCAATTTCACTTTTACATCGAAACGACTTTCCACATATCCTATCGCCATCAAGAGCAATGCCACCGCCGCCAGTTGGGCCGCTACAACAGCCCATTGCCACCGCCCCAGGCGCATCAGATGGAAGTCCACTTTAGAAAAAGTGACAAACAACGTGAAGAAAATCGTAATGGGCAGGAGCGCATCAAAAAAAGGCCCCAACACAACGGATGCTGGTGCCAGCGAAGGGGTGAAAGCGAAAAGAAGATACATCACCGTGCCTACGGTGATTGCCACCGGAAGGGTCCAGTTTTTCAGGAAGTGGAGCATTTGGTCAAAGTGATTACCTGCTGACAGAAATCCACTACGGCAGGACGATGGGTTATAAAAATAATGGTGGGTTGCACAGACATCAGGCGATGGTGCTCAACAAGATTCTCAATGAGTTTTCGTTCTGTCTGCTGGTCGAGGGCGCTGGTGGCTTCGTCCATGAGAAGGATGGAACCTTGCCGCAAAAGCGCACGTGCGATAGCTAGACGCTGCGCCTGCCCTTCTGAGAGTCCGGCACCGCCTTCACCGATGCGTGTGTCGAGACCGTCGGGCAGGGCATTTACGAAATCAGCACAAGCCACGTTCAGGGCTTCGTACATCTCCGCTTCGGTGGCATCGGGCTTACCCATCTGCAGATTCCATCGCAATGTACCGCTGAAGAGTGAATTACCCTGTGGAACATACACCAGATTACAACGCGTTCGTGCTGAAACGGTCACCGCCTCGTCTTCCTTGCCAGCCTCATCGCGGCTATACATCACCACTTCCCCCTTCTGAGGTTTCAACAAAGCCAATATCAGACGAATAAGGGTCGTCTTTCCGGCACCTGTCTCACCTAAGATTGCAGTGGTAGAACCGGGCGGAAAATCATAGGTATTATGATTAAAAATCTTGCGACTATGACTATCGTAAGCAAACGTAATATCGGCAATGCGAACACCGGCACCGTGCTCGAAACGGATAGGTTCTCCATCGGCCTCAAGCGGCACCTCTTCCAGCTCCATCAAACGCTCGGCTGCAGTAAAACTGCTGATAATAGCAGGAATGAAACGGGTGAGATCGCGAAACGGACCTTGTATCTGCCCGCAGAGTTGGATAAAGGCTGTCATCATACCGAAGGTGATGGTTCCATCTGACAGGCGGTTGACACTCCAAAGGAAAGTAAACAGATAAGCAGCACCGAAACCGATGTTCAGCACCAGGTTGGATGTCGAGGAGAACAGCGTACGATGACGCACCTGCTGGCGCAACGTCGTCTGCAACGAAGTCAGTGCCTTCACAAGCAGGGGCACACGCTCCAGGGTCTTCAGTACCAGCCTGTGCTGCATGCTCTCCTGCAATGTTGCCTGCACCTGGCTGTCGGTTTGTCGTACCTCACGTGTAATAGCTCGCATCTGACGGATATACATACGACTCAGCAGGATAAACACCGGCAGAATCACTGTCACGCCAACAGCCAGCATCGCATCCATCGTAAAAAGGAAGAAGAAGGCGCACACCAACCGAACCAGCACTGCCAACGCCTGAGGCACCGTATCAGTGACCACCGAGACCACCGTCTGACTGTCACTCACCAAACGGTTGAGCACGTCGCCGCTGTGACGCTGTTCCTTGCCATGCCATTCACTGCGCAAGAGGTGCTCAAAGATATGGCGCTGCATACGATTTTGTGCCTCCACACCCAAGAGTGCCGCGATCCAACGCCCTAAGTAGCCCAAGGCCATCTGCAGCGCCATAATGCTGATGAGCAATGCCCCTGCGCCAAAGAGTGTCGAGGGTTTAGGAAGCAGACCGCCCGTACTCACATTGCCAGTGGCAAGGTCGATGGACAGTTTTGTGGCCCAGATAAAGGCAAAGTCTAAGCCCACACGGATGATTCCGCTCATCGCATTGATGAACGACTGCAACTTCACCTGCTGGAATATTCGCCAGAACCATCCCAACTGTTGCCGTGTGCTATATTTGCTATCAATCTTCACCTTATATTGAACTGAAATTTTGAACTGATGATAGAGTAAAAAGAAGATCATCTGAGAAATCCTTGCCTCCTGTTGGATGGTCGGCATATTTGCCGACGCCCTATCTTGTCCTTCCAACCGTCCCCTGCCAACGTCACGGGATTTGCAAGGCCGACTAACCACCCCAACGTTCTCTACTCTCTCGGATCAGTCCCCCACATCAACTTTGTGCGCAGCGTTCTAAAGAAACTCTGTCCTGGGCGCTTCAACACCCTAATCGTATAAGGGGCACGACGGATC
The DNA here is from genome assembly GCA_024690405.1 of Bacteroidales bacterium. Lineage (GTDB taxonomy): Bacteria > Bacteroidota > Bacteroidia > Bacteroidales > Bacteroidaceae > Physcousia. Next base: position 4,193 of record JAILCU010000059.1, on the reverse strand, counting down.
GTCAGCCGTACATCCTCGGCACATTTCTCGCTACGCCCGTCCAACGATACGAGGAAACGATGGTTACGCGAGGAAACCGTCAGGGTCACTACAGCATCGTCGGTTAGCGTCAGCGGACGCACGGTCAGCGAATGGGGCGCCACGGGCACCAGACCAAGGGTGTGACTCCCTGGTTGCATAATCGGACCGCCCACCGACAAGGCATAACCCGTAGAACCCGTGGGGGTGTTCACGATAAGTCCATCGGCCTGATAGGTTGTCAAATACTCGCCATTGATCTCTACGCGAATAGAGATCATCGACGAGACATCGCGCTTGAGCACGGCCACTTCGTTCAGCGCATAAGGGTAGCCCTCCGGAACGCCGTGGTCGTAACTCAACTGCAACACGCGCCGTTCCTCAACCGTGTATTGCCCCTCGTAAATCTGGCTAATCACCTCCTCAATATCTTCAGGAAGTACGTCAGCCAGAAAACCCAATCGGCCCATATTCACGCCCAGGATGGGAATCTGACGATTGCCCACACGCCGCGCCGCCTCCAGGAACGAGCCGTCGCCACCCATAGAAATGAGCATGTCAGCATCGAAATCGTCGCCTTCAACCACGCGCGCGCTCGAAGGTACAGCAATCTGCAGGTCTTCGGTGAGGAAGCGGTAAAAAGGTGCGTCTATAAGCAACTCGGCCCGACGCTCCTCCAACAAGCAGAGAAGTTTCTGAACCGAGGACGACTTCTTGGCTTGGAAGACGTTGCCAAAAAGGGCAAAGCGGAGTTTGCGCATAAGCGTAGAGGGTTATAAGATAAGGAAGTGGAGACAACGGGAATCGAACCCGCGACCTCAGCGTTGCGAACGCTGCGCTCTAGCCAGCTGAGCTATGTCCCCATGCGCTTTTCAACGCCTTTGACCGCGCAAAGGTAGTGAAAATTTCTCTTTTACATCAATTTTCTCGTTCCTTTTACCTTCTTTTCTGCAAAAAAGACTACCTTTGCGCTGAGAATGGATTCAAAACTGCATCATTATGGCTACAAAACTCAGCGTCAATATCAATAAAGTCGCCACCATCCGCAATGCGCGCGGCGGCAACAACCCGGATGTCTTGAAGGTTGCACTCGACTGCGAACGCTTCGGAGCCCAGGGCATCACCGTTCATCCGCGGCCTGACGAGCGCCACATCCGCTACCAGGATGTGCGGGACCTACGGCCTGTACTCACGACCGAATTCAACATAGAAGGCAACCCTATATCGGAATTCATTGCACTCGTCCTCGAGAACCGCCCTACCCAAGTCACCCTGGTGCCGGACGGGCACGACCAAATCACCAGCAACCATGGTTGGGACACTCGCACTCACCTCGACTTCCTCACCGACGTCACAGCACGTTTCAAGGCTGCCGGCATCCGCGTCAGTATCTTCGTCGGCGCAGATGAGGAGATGGTGGATTATGCTTCTCGTGCCGGAGCCGACCGCGTAGAACTCTACACTGAGCCCTATGCGGCGGCTTATGCAGCAGCCGAAACGCTCACCGACACAGCAGCCTGCGAGGCCGCCCGCGCCGAGGCTATAGCCCCCTTCATCCGTGCGGCCAAAGCCGCCACCGCTTTCGGTCTCGGGCTTAATGCTGGCCATGACCTCAGCCTACAGAACCTCGCCTACTTCCGCCAGCAAATCCCCTGGACCGACGAAGTCAGTATCGGCCACGCCCTCATCTGTGATGCCCTCTACCTCGGCCTCGAAGAGACCATCCGCCGCTACCGCGCCTGCTTACTGTAAAAAACGTACAAGCCTCCTACTTAAAGGAAGGCAGAGGCCCCGACAAAGAAGGAAATTCCCCGCTTAAAGGACGTCAAAACTCTATCCTGCTCAAAGGAAAGCAGAACCCATCTCGCTCAAAGAATAGCGGCCCCTTCCAACCACGGCCGCTGTGCCCTCGCCATTCGGCGAGGGACCCCTTCTCCCAAAAGCGCGCCCCTCTCCGCACCTCTCTGCCTCCCCATTTAATCATTACCCAACGAGCGCTCGCGCTCTCCCTCCACGCCATCCCTTCTCTCACATCACGGGAGCGATGCTCGAAGACAACGAGGGCCTTTAATCATTCTCTCACATTATGATTTATCTCTTCTTCGCCACAGGCACCGAGGAACTCGAAGCCCTCGGAACTGCCGACATCATCCGACGTGCAGGCCTTGACCTGCAGATTGTTTCCATCACCGGTCAGCGCACCGTCACCGGTGCCCACGGAATCCGTGTGGAGACCGACGCACTCATCGAGGACATTCCGTTCTACGATGCCGACATGCTCGTCTTCCCCGGAGGACTGCCCGGAGCCACCAATCTCGCCGACCACGCCCTGCTCAACGAACGCCTGCGCGACCACGTGGCAGCCAGTCGTCCCGTTGCTGCCATCTGTGCTGCGCCCCTTGTGCCTGGCCGCATCGGTTTGCTCGACGGTTGCCGCGCCACGTGCTATCCGGGGTTCGAAGACCAACTACTCGGTGCCACGCCTACAGGCGCCCTTGTGGAGAGCGACGGTCTCTTCATTACGGGCAAAGGTCCTGCAGCCGTCTTCGAATTCGGTTACGCCATCGTAGCGCGCATGAAGGATAAGGCTACCGCCGATGCCTTGCGCCAAGGCATGCTCTGGAACGAAGTGCGATGAACCAATATGCCATCATCGTCGCTGGCGGACGGGGACTGCGAATGGGTACCAATCTACCCAAGCAGTTTCTGCCCATTGGCGGACGTCCCGTGCTCATGCACACTCTTGAATCGTTCGTCCGCGCCATTCCCGACATCCATCTCATCCTCGTGCTGCCTGCCGACCAGCAAACTCTTTGGCACGACCTCTGCCGTCAGCATCATTTCACCCTTCCCCACTCCATTGTTGATGGCGGAGAGACTCGTTTCCATAGTGTGCTCAATGGTTTGCGCACCATTCCCGCTGACATCATCGAGGCTGTGGTAGGAGTGCATGATGGCGTCAGACCTTTTGCGTCCCCCGACGTCATCAACCGTTGCTATGCTGCCGCTATCCACCAAGAAGCCGTCGTACCAGTGGTGCCTGTGGTGGAAACCGTACGCCAACTTTGCCGCGACAATCGAGAAGACGAGGATGGCCAAACAAAAATGGCAGATTCCCAATCTGAGCATCTTCTCTCAATAGTGTCAGCAGCATCCGCCACGAACGCCCCTCAAACGACGGCCTCCGTCACCATCGACCGCTCCCGCCTTCGCCTTGTGCAGACGCCACAGACCTTCACTCTGCCCCTGTTACGCCAAGCCTACAAGCAACCCTATCGCGACGCCTTCACCGACGATGCCTCCGTCGTGGAAGCCCTCGGTCATCCCGTCGCCCTTGTTGAAGGGAACCGCGAGAATATCAAAATCACCACACCCTTCGATCTCACCATCGCCGAAGCGCTGTTGGCGATGCAGCACTAACTCCCTTCTTATTCCCGGACGTTCTCACCCTACTCTTCCACCACCTCCCCATCTCTTCGTAACAGAGCCCCATTTCATTACGTATAGACAACAACCAAAACGAGATCATCTTTCCACGAAAGAGAGGTCACAGAATCTTATCCCAGATATTTCAAAAGGAGAAAGAGAGGCACAACGCAAAGCAGGACCGTGTTTCGCGGCACTGCCCCACAGATGCCGAAAAGGGGGTCGTGGAACACGACACCCCTTAGTCTTACGTAATCTTTATATTGCTGCCCAGTAAAAATCTAAATGTCCTCAATAACGTATCCGAAGTGCCGATAAACCGTCATTTCGGATTCATTTTTCAAAGAGTAAGCCCCCATGGGCCAAATAGTGATGGTTCTTCGGGTGGAGATTCAGTCTTTGCAAGCAGCATCAACCAATGCAAGCACGTCCATACGTGTGAGGCTTAGCGACCTGTCGCGCGACGCTTAGCGACCTGTCGCGTGACGCTGAGCGACCTGTCGCATGACGCTGAACGACCCGTCGTTTGAGGCTGTGCGACCTGACGTTTGAGGCTGTGCGACCTGACGTTTGAGGCTGTGCGACCTGACGTGTGAGGCTGAGCGACCTTATGCTGGAAACCACACATTTTATATCCTATACCTGCTTTATTGTTTCTGGCTTTCGCCCTGACCATACTTTCGCCCTGACCATACTTTTGCTCGATCATACTTTTGCTAGGACCCTTATAGTTTTCTCCCCATACCTAT
>JAILCU010000042.1 GCA_024690405.1 Bacteroidales bacterium | reverse complement strand
TCGCTCCCCGACTGCAGGGGGATATGGAAATGGGGCATGAAAGCCCGCGACCGGGCACAGAACTGCAGGACCTCATCGGTGAGCAGGTTGGGTTCGATGCTCGAGATACGATAGCGCTCAATCCCCTCCACTTCGTCCAGGGCGCGCAGCAAGTCGAGAAACGACTCGCCCGTTGTGCGGCCGAAATCGCCGATATTCACCCCAGTAATCACAATCTCCTTACCACCCTCCGCTGCAGCCTGACGTGCCTGCTCCACCAACGAAGCAATGCTCCCGTTACGACTGCGTCCGCGCGCAAAAGGAATCGTGCAATACGTACAGAAATAATTGCAGCCGTCCTGAACCTTCAAGAAATAACGGGTGCGGTCGCCACAAGAACAGGAGGGGACGAAAATAGAAGGGGAGGAAGAAGAGGAGGCAACGGCCCTAACGGCCTCCCCTTCGCCCCCGGCGATGGCCCCCCTTTCGGCCCCCGAGGGGGCTACGGTTCCAAAATCCCTCGCGCGTGCGCGTTCATTATTTATATTATCTGCATTGATATTCTCTGTAACTGATGACGTATTACCATCCGTTTCAGATATCCCCAAGGAATTATCTCCCTCTCTCCGCTCACCTTCTTCCCCCTCCGCTTCTGTCAGGTTCCGTAGCCCCCTCGAGGGCTGAAGGGGGGGCCGCTGCTGGGACCGCTGTTGTCCCTCACTTTGTTCTATAATCCTCACCACATCCCCTTTCTCATTCTGACTGATCACCCTTGACACTCCCGGAATCGCAGCGACCTCTTCAGGTTTTAGTTGAGCATAGCACCCCATCACCAGGACGAATGCACCGGGATGTTGGCGAATCAGCTTATGGATGGCCTGGCGGCATTTATGGTCAGCCACCTCCGTCACGCTGCAAGTATTCACGATGCAGATGTCGGCAATCTCTCCTTTGCCCACCTTCCCGACGCCCACATCAGCGAGCTGTCGCGCAACAGAGGACGTCTCAGCAAAGTTCAGCTTACACCCCAGCGTGAAGTAAGCCGCCTTTTTCCCCGCAAGGGAGTATCGTTCATTATTCGTTTTCATACGTTTTTCTGTGCAAAGATACGGCTTTTCTGTCTGAAAGGCGTCGCACTATGATTTTTTAACATTTCGTTACAAAGCTCTATTTTAAGGCGTTTTCGAGGGCTAAAACAAAAAAAGTTGAAGAAAAACAAAAAAAAGTTGCGAAAAAAAGTACAACGTATTCAAAAAGTCCGTACCTTTGCAGCGTTTTAATAAGCATTTGATTGTTTTACAGAATTAAAAAGCAAAAAAGAAAATGAAAAAGGTTGCATTTATGTTCGTAGCCGCTATGGCTATCTCTTTCGCATCTTGCGGTGGCCAGACCAAGGCTACTGAAGAAGTTTGTGACAGCGCTGCTGCTTGCTGTGAGGACACAGCTGTTGTAGAGGAAGTTGTTGACACTCTCGTTGAAGAGGTTGTTGACAGCGCCGCTGCTGTTGCTGAAGAGGTTGCTGCTGAGGTTGTTGCTGAATAATTAACAGCACGTTCATTAGCGAACATCTAAAGAAACACGAAGAGGTCTCACGAGAGTGAGGCCTCTTCTTTTTATTGCCGTTTTCAGGTTTTCAACGATCCCCCCCCATCTTCCTGCTTCACACCGCAGCATTGTAACCCGGAGATGGTCCCGTGCCTGGGCGTATTCGCCCAGGCCAACCCTATCCTCTCGTTCGCGCCTGTCCTTACGCCCCATCCTCCCTGAGTAGGAAATCAAAATAGCCAAAAAGAAAGCCGCAACATTGTTGCGGCCCTCTAATATATACATAAATGTATTACAGAATCTCTTATGCCTCAGCGGGAGCATCGAGCGCTTCCAGAACCTCCTGCTCGTCAGCTTCTTCCTCAGAAACAGCCTCCACGGCGGGAGCAGCCTCCTCAGCGGGAGCAGCCTCGGGCATGGGTCCGTCGGGAACAACGGTGACGGGGATTTCCACGCTCACTTCCTTGTGCAGACGGACGGTAGCATGATGCTCGCCGACGGTCTTCACGTCCTTGATGGTGATGAGCTTGCGGTCAATCTCGAAGCCGAGTTTGCTCAACTCGTCAGCGATCATCACGCTGTTGACACTACCGTAGATCGTGCCCTGTGCACTCACCTTAGCGGCAATGGTCAGTGCGACGTCGGCAAGTTTGTCGGCGACAGACTGAGCGTCGTTCTTGATCTTCTCGAGTTTCTTGGCCTTCTGCTTCAGCTCTTCAGCCAGCATCTTCTTGGCGCTCTCGGAAGCGATGACACCCTTGCCTGTAGGAATAAGATAGTTGCGGCCGTAGCCGGACTTCACGTTTACGATGTCGTGCTTGTAACCCAAGCCGATCACATCTTCTTTCAGAATGATTTCCATAGTGCTTATTCCTCTTTTTAATTATTTCATCATGTCAGTTACAAAGGGGAGCAGCGCGAGGTGACGGGCACGCTTCACGGCCTGGGCCACACGACGCTGGTACTTCAGAGAGGTTCCAGTGATACGGCGGGGAAGAATCTTACCCTGCTCATTGAGGAACTTCTTGAGGAACTCAGGATCCTTGTAATCGATATACTTAATGCCACTCTTCTTGAAACGGCAATACTTTTTCTTCTTGACGTCAACGGTTGGCGGGGTCAAATAACGAATTTCTGATTGTGCCATTGCTTAGTCCTCCTTTTTAGCTTGTTTGTTTCTTCTCTTCTCAGCATATTCTGCTGCATACTTCTCGTTCTTAACGGTCAGGTAGCGGAGCACACGCTCGTCACGGCGGAAATTGACCTCGAGTTTACCAATAAGTGTGGGATCAGCCTTAAACTCCACCAATACATAGAAGCCCGTGGACTTCTTCTCGATGGGATAAGCCAGCTTTTTCAAGCCCCACAGTTCCTCGTTCAGGATCTCAGCACCGCCTTCGGTGAGGAGGCCCTTGAACTTTTCGACCGCTTCCTTCATCTGATCGTCAGACAAAACGGGAGTTAAAATGAAAACGGTTTCGTACTGATTCATAATAGCTTAAAATGATTAATAATGGTTGTTTTTGCAAAAATGCGGGGCAAAGGTAGTGCTTTTTTCTGATTTAACAATGTATTTCCTTGGTTTTTATCTCCTAAAGCATAAAAAAGAGCGTCCCGAAGACACTTTTTCGCTAAAAAGTTTCTACAATTCGAGAATTTTATCTTATTTTGTGCTGTCAATGTGAGGTTTTCACAAAAAGCACTCGATTTTCAATATAAAAAACTACAACGATATGAAACTCTATTCTGGTATCATCGCTGCCATCGTAGGCGCAATCATTCTTGTCCTCAGTTATTTCCTCGGAGGTGTGGACTACAACTGGATTCAATTCATTGCCGTGCTCATCATCCTCGCCGGCATCGTCACCCACATCTACGTCAACTACAAGAAGCCCAACTACGACGCTTAAAGGACTGAAGGATCTAGTGTGCACCTTTTTTGGCGCAAGTTTTTCAGATCATCATTCATAAGGAAGGAGCCCATTGGCGCTCTTTCCTTTTATTATTATATAGAGCCTGACGCTTTTATATAGGGCCTAACATTTTTATTATATAGTGCCTGACGCCGCTTATATAGTGCCTGACGCCGCTTATATAGAGCCTGACGCCGCATGCTTTTCGCCATAGGTGACCTGCCATAGCGGCAAGTGGGGCGAAGCCCTTACCGGCCCCGCGAGAGTGATAGTCCCCCATTCAGCCCACGAGGGGGCTACAATACCGTTGAAGCCAGGCGCGGTTTGCACTCTTGGGTTCTTCCTACTGTATTGTAGTCCCCTCGTTGGATGAATGGAGGACGCTCATGAGGGGCCCGCCCTCGGGGGGAGCATGGGGGCTTTGTTATTCTTCCACCATCTGTGCGATCAGGCGATAACCCTTTCCATGAACATTGTTGATCTCGATGTCGGGATCTTCCTTGAGATGTTTACGCAGTTTGGTGATGTAGACATCCATAGAACGTGCATTGAAATAGTTGTCGTCGATCCAGATCGTCTTAAGAGCGAGTTCGCGCTGCAGCACCTCGTTTGCATGAGCACAGAGGAGAATAAGGAGTTCGCTCTCCTTTGTTGTAAGCTTGGTCTGTTTGTCACCGATGCTGAGAATCTGACGTTTGGTGTCAAAGGTGAACTTGCCGATGCGATATATGGCGACATTTTTCTGCTGCTTACCATGTACGCGACGCAGGATAGCTTCCATGCGCAACACCAGTTCTTCCATGGAGAATGGTTTGGTGATATAGTCGTCAGCCCCAATCTTAAAGCCCTCGAAGATATCCTCTTTGAGGTTCTTTGCAGTAAGGAAAATGATGGGTATTTCCTGATTAATCTGTCGGATCTCTTGTGCTAAGGCAAAGCCGTCCATTTTGGGCATCATCACATCCAAGACGCACATGTCATAGACATTCTTCAGGAAGCTCTTGTAACCCAGTTCGCCATCGGGACAAAGATCTGCATCGTAGCCTTTAGCCTGCAGATATTCACGAAGCAACATGCCGAGGCTTTCGTCGTCCTCGCAAAGCAAAATCTTCAATTTTGATTCTTCTTGTGTCATAGTTGTAGGGTTTTAATGTCGGCCCCCCATTCGGCCCCCGAGGGGGCCACTATAGTATTTGGGGAGTGATGGGGGTTGGGGACATAGTTAATAAATTATTAAATGGTTAAATAGTTAAATCATTAAATAGTTAAATCCTTAAATTATCAGGTACTTATTTGTTTTGTTGTTTGCAAATTCCTTTAGTATCGTAGCCCCCTCGGGGGCTGAATGGGGGGCTCTCCCTTTATTTTACTCCAGCAGCGGCAGAGTGATGATAAACTTGGTGCCTTTTCCATATTCACTCTCGGCTTTGATCGTGCCGTGCATGAGATCGACCATGCCTTTTACGTAGGCCAAACCGAGTCCGAATCCCTTAACATCATGCTTGTTGCCGGTATGCACGCGATAGAAGCGGTCGAAGATGTGCTTGAGGTCGTCATGCTTGATACCGATGCCGTTGTCGGCCACGGTCACCACCAGATGGGTATCATGGGTCTGCGTGGTAATATTCAGGTGAAGGGGTTCGTCGTCGCGGCGGTATTTGACGGCATTATCCATCAGATTAAAGATCACGTTGGTGAAATGCATCTCGTCGACATAAATGGCTGCGTCCTCCGCATCGAGCTGAGCGGTAAGGGTGCCGCCGTTCTGCTTCACTTTGAGTTGGAAGGTTTTCACCACGTCATCGATGACGCTATTGGCATCGATCTCACGTTCGTTGAACCGGATATTGCCCTTCTCGTAGAGCGACATCTGCAAGACCTTTTCCACCTGATAGCGCAGACGTTTTGTTTCATTGACAATCACGCTGGAGAGATTGTCGATCATCGCCTCACTCTTGCTGATACTCTTATCCCCTAACATCTGGGCAGCAAGGGAAATGCTGGAGATGGGGGTCTTGAACTCATGGGTCATATTATTGATGAAGTCATTCTTCATTTCTGTGTCACGCTTCTGGCGAACGATAAGCCAAACAGTGAAACAGAAGGTGACAAAGAGGACCACGGTAAATACCAGCACAGGCAGCACCTTACTGGCAACGCCCATCACATAGGAATTCATGTCCGGGAAATGCACGCGCAAGAGCCCCATTTTCTGGGAGGGATCATTGCGAAAGAGGGTCTGGGTGTAGCTGTATTCTGAACCCTCATCGGTGTAATCGGCGCACCGGTAGACTTCCTGACCGTTTGCATCGAGGACGCTGAAATGGTAGGTCAGAGGAATACCTCCAGCAGCGAGTTCAGAACGCAGGGTAGAATTGAGGAGCCTGAAATCGATGCGCTCGCGGAAGTCCTTATCGCTGGCGTTATATAAGATCGTGTAGATGACTTCGTCGAGGAGACCTTTCTGATAAAGATAGGCGTTGTGCACATATTCCTGGAACCGTTGATTGGCATCATCTATATTGCTGGAGGAGTTGAGGGCAAGAGATTTCGGGAGCATCGCTGGCTTACGGACTTGTGTCTTCAGCTGGAATGGCGTCTCCAGCGCTGTGGTATCGCCCAATTCCAAGGTGTTTTCCACACTTTGAGTATGTACTTCCTCGGGGAGGTTGTCCGCATTATAGTTCATCTTCTGTGCAATATTCTCGAGGTAGCGGAAAGTCTCATTGCGCTCCAAGTCACGACTGGTGCGGTCGAGAGCCCTCAGCACGGTCTCGTCAAACTGCTCTTTGCGCATTTTCACCATCGACGTGATGATACGGCCCTGCAAGAGCAGAAGGCCAAAAAACGAAAGGCCGATGATGAAACTGATGGCAAATATTGTAGTACGTTTCATTACGCGATGCTTTATTTTTTACGATTGCAAAAGTACGATATCCTCTGCTTGTAACCAAATACATTAGACTTTGAACCTCTTTGTTTTTTACATACTTAACAGATGTTTATCCTATTTGATGCATATTTGCATCTTTGTCCCGCAAAACGAACCACGTTTTTGGAGGATCTGCAATAAATGATTAACTTTGTCGAACAAAAGCGTACCCATTCTACAACCTATAACCATTCAATAACCAATAACAATACAATACCCAATAACCATTCAATAACTATTCAACACCCCACGATCCATGCGCAACTTCCTTTTCTCCCTTGCCCTATTGCTTGCCGCCGGTACACCGATGGCAGCACAAGATGCTATTGAGGCCCCGCCCCAGTGTCTGTTCAAGACTTACGATAGCTACCATGTACCTTACCGTATACCTGCTATCGCCACCACAAAGAAAGGTCACCTCATCGCCGTGGGCGACCGACGCTATTGCGGCTTCGACATCGGTTTCGGCCGCATCGACATGGTCGCTCGCACGAGCAAGAACAACGGCCGCACTTGGAGCCCCGATACGGTGATTCAGCGCGGTACGGGCGTCAAGGGAAGCGACGACTGTGGCTATGGTGATGCCGCCCTCGTTGCCGACCGAACCAGCAACCGCGTACTCTGTATGTCCGTCACAGGTAGCACACCTTATATAAATGGTACGCGCGAGAAGCCCAACCGGGTCGCACGATGGTACAGTCCTAACGGAGGTAAGTCGTGGACAAAAGCGGAGGACGTGACAGAGCAGATCTACGCTCTCCTACCCCACACACGCACACTCTTCATCGGCTCCGGACGCATTATGCAAAGCCGTGTTGTGAAAGCAGACCGCTACTACCGTCTCTATTGCTCCGTGCTTACCCGTACACAAATGTCTGACAAGGACGTAGCCTGCAACTACGTGTTGTATAGCGACGATTTCGGTGCTTCGTGGGCCGTACTCGGAGGCTCCACTCTTGACGGGCACGACAGCCCCTGCGTGGGCGGTGACGAACCCAAGACGGAAGAACTGCCCAACGGCGACGTCATCCTCTCCTCGCGTACCTGGCGCGGACGCTATTTCAACGTTTTCCATTTCAACGACGTCCGCCACAACACCGTGGAAGGCTCATGGGGGAAGTGCTCGACCAGCTTCGAGGTCCCTGGCGGCATCAGCGTGGGCAACAACTCCACCAACGGCGAGATTATGCTCGTTGATGCCATCGAGACAGCCACCGGACGCAAGGCCAAGCTCATGCTACAATCACTGCCCTTCGGTGAAGGTCGCTCCGATGTAGGTTTCTGGTACAAAGAAATCGTCCCCAACGGCATCTATTCACCCCGCGCCTTTGCCCACAACTGGACCCGTGGCCTTCGGGTCTCGCACACCACCTCTGCATACTCCACCATGTCTCTGCAGAAAGATGGGCGCATCGCCTTCTTCTGGGAGGAGAACTCCACTGAAAACGGCTACGACCTCTATTACCAGCCCATCTCCATCAGCGAAATCACAGGCGGTAAATTCGTTGCCCCATAAGTGCATCATCCACTAAAGACCAGACACAGAACCTCCCTCAACAGAAAGCGCCTATGGTCTCAACAACCATAAGCGCTTTCTTGTATTTTATAAAAACATTGAGTCTGTTTGCCTTCAACTTTCATTCGGTTTCAGCACGGCAAACAACAGTAGCATCAACACTTAGCGCGGGTGCAACAACACTTTTGCCAAGCGTTCTTCACACCCGTTTACGCGTTCGCTCTTCACTTTGCCTCTTCTTCCTTTTCCTCCTCTTTGCGGTCGAGGATGTTGTCGCCCGCAGTGGGCATCAGTTGAGAGAAATCGTCAAGGCCGTTCTTGATGAGGATGTTGTACCATTGGATCAACTTCTTCACATCAGCAGGATAGACGCGATCACGGTCAAAATTAGGAAGGACCTCTCCGAAGTATTCAAAGAGCTGGTCGCGAGATGCCTTCTTATAATCGAGGCTGCTCACCGCTCCGTTTTCTTTATTCTTAAGGGACGTGAGAACGTCAGCCAAAGGCACTTCCTCCTCGTCGGTATACATGGCGATATCCGCCAGAGAGATCACGCGGTCCGTGGAGAAGGCTGGCATGCGATGGTGCTTCTCGTCGATACTTTCTACGATCAGTCCGCGATTGCCCCGAGAGACGAGTTTGTAAAGTCCAGGTTTGCCGGAAATGGCTAAGATGGTTTCAAGCATTGTTGTGTATTGTTTTAGATGGTTGAAAGGATGGTCTTTGTCACAAAACGAATGCAAAGTTAGTCGTTATAAGCGGATTGACCAAGCAATGAATCAATAAAAAAACTTAATTGTGTACGAAAATCACTTCCATCGTTCACAACAACAAGGTCTGCATAAGGTCGCCGGGCCTCGTCGGTCATCTGATGGGCGATGCGTGCCCGCACCTGTTCTTCACTGACGCCATCGCGCTGACAGGCTCTACGGATGCGTACATCGAGAGGCGCCTCTACAACAATAAGACGGTCGACGGCATCGCAGAAACCCGCTTCTATGAGAATTGCACTCTCCACGAGGGCAAGACCGTTCTGACGGGCAGACCAGTCTCGGACATCGCGCTTGACTTCGGGGTGTACAATTGCATTGATGGCGGCAGTGTGGGCTTCGTCGCTAAAGACATAAGCTGCCAGAAGGGGCTTATTCAGTTGCCCGTCGGGCAGATAAGCCTCGTCACCAACGAGGGCGGTGATACGCCGGCGCACGGATGGCGTGAGCATCAGCCTACGGGCCTCCAAGTCGCAGTTGTAAAACGGGATATGGTAGTGCTGCGCAAGCCAAGCGGCAACATACGACTTTCCACTACCGATGCCCCCTGTGATGCCTATCGTCATTCTTCGTTGTCGGTTTGTTCAATAAGGAATTGCACGGAGCGGGGCTCTATACGTATCTGGGAGATGCCCTCGGGCACGGAACGGAGCTCAAGGTGGAGCACCGAATCAGGCAGGCTGAGGAGTTCTTCGTAGGTGGTAGTCAAGACAAAGTCTTCTTCCGTATAGCGACGGAAATCCCGCGCACCTACACGGAAAGTTACCGTAGCCTTGGATGGGAAAGTGATGAGAGAAAGTCCTGCAGGGAAATTAGTTCCTACGATAGGCACTTTTACACTCTTCTGGGTGTAGATATCCACCTCTGCGGTAACGTTCACCTCTGCGGGCTCAACCTTGGCGCCCCGGAAGGTCATGAGCTGCAGCGTTCGGGTCGTGTTCTCTTTGAGCCCCGACATGTTTGTGACCATAGTGGACACAGCGGTGAGGGAGTCGAGAAAATGTTTTTCTCCCCAAACGGTAACGGAGTCGGGCTCGCAATGGATGCCGGCAAGATAATAGAGAGGATCTACCTCTATATGCCCACGGAATATCACGGGCACCCGCTTCTTAACGCCACGTGTGTAGTAATACTCTATGGTGTCAGGACGTATCGCTGTGATGCGCGTGGAGGGCGCGATGTGCTGCTGCAACTGCTTCAGGACTTCGGAATGGGCGATACTTATCCGGCCATAGGTGTTGCCGGCATCGTGTTGTGCAAAGTCGATGTCCACAGAAGGGCGGTGGCGATTAATTGCATACCGAACAAGAGAGGCGCCCTTGTCGCGCAGGGTAACATGTATCTGCTCAGGCAGATCGGACGTCACCACAGCATCCTTGTCAACATTCACCAGCTGCAGCGGATAATCGAGTTCCACATCATATGTTTCGTTGAGTGTCAGCATCAGCCAGAAACCGGCGGAAATGAGTACAAAAAAGAGAAACACCAAAACCTCCCTGCTACGCTTACTGAGCAGGGCTGTCTTGATGGCGTCAAAAAAACGTTTAGCGTCGAACCCGCTATTCATTGTTCTTTTGTCGTTATTCTCTCTGGCCGGTTTATGTCAAACGCACGGTGTGCCGGCCTGTGATTATGCGTTCTGGGTGCCTGTGCTATCCACAGCTGAGGCAAATACGGAGTTGCGATCTACACGGATGCGGACGCCGTTAGCCACCTCAATAATGAGGATGTTCTTCACGTCGTCAATATCGCGAACGACACCATAAATGCCACCAGCGGTGACCACTTCCTGACCACGTTCAATACTGTTGCGGAACTTCTGAATTTCCTTCTGCTTCTTCTGCTGCGGACGAATCATGAAAAAATACATGATAGCGAACATGGCCACCAGCATTAGGATCATCCCTAAACCGCCGTCGCCCTGGGCTTGTAACAAAATAGTCAATGTTTTCATAACCTTATATGAATTAAACTTGTTTTACTTTTATCTTTGCCAAACGCTCACCGACCTCAAAAACTCAAGATCTCAAAGTCTCAGCCTTTCTTTCTCTAGTCTTTCAATTCCTCACCTTCCAGAGTGTCGGCATTCTCTTCGGGAGTTGGTTGGAGAGCTTTCCCCATCTCCTTCTTCAACTTTCCCTCATCAATCAACCTTCTGGCAATAGCATCGAGCATGCCGTTGATATAGGAAGCGCTTTGGGGGGTAGAGTAATATTTGGCAATGTCAACGTATTCGTTGATCGTCACGGAGATTGGGATCTGAGAGAAGGACAACATCTCTGCGAGGGCAGTCTGCATAATGTAGAGATCCATGAGCGCAAGGCGGTCTATATCCCAATTGCGGAGCGACTTCGAAATCATAGCACGATAGGTGTCCGCGCTCAGGAGGGAAGACCTAAGAAGACGACGGGCGAATTCGGCGCCGTCATCGTCGCTATATTCAGGTAGGAGAGGCTGCTCTGCACCGTGCTTCTTCTCGAAGGACTTTATGGTTTTTATGACAAAAGAATCTACGATGAAACGGTCGTCGTTCCAAAACAGGCTCTTTTCTTCCAACAGATGGTCAAGTTCTTCATCTGCCACAATCACCTTCATATAGATGCGACGCCAAAGGCGCTTATCTTCCTCGTAGTCAGACTCATCGGTGCAATCCATCCATTCTTTATACACTTCCGACTCAGTCAAACGCTTGTAGAGTCGACGCACATAATCTTCCTCATTGGCCCACGTCTTTTTCTGGTTCTCCGCGAAATCACGCAACTGACGGTTTTTCTCGAGTTGGGCGATAAACTGGTTGTTGATGAAACGGGGACTGGGCGCTGTGCCGTCGTGAAGACGGTTGTAGCGGTTCGTCGCAGTAATGAAGGTCCTCTCGGCAATATGATTTAACTCTACCATGAGTTCAAGCATGTAGAGATAAAGGTCATACGACTTGGAAAGACTATAGAAAAGGTCCTTTTCTACTAAATCCAACTTATGCGTACCATTCTGGTAAAAGGCGTAGGTTTGCTGGACTACTTTCTGACGAATAAGCGTTCTATTTATCATTTCTAATGAGGTAAAACTGCTAAAAGATATGCTTTCGGGCTGCAAAAGTACTCATTTTCGCCCAATTCACCACCTAAAGTGCGAAGTTTTTCCACTTTTTTTGGGCAGTTTCGCGAAATATGACTATTTTTGAACCCGAATTGGTGAAAAAACTTATTATCGATGAAAGAAACACATTACGACAACAAGGAAAAAGACATCCTCTTCTCAAAAGCTATCAAGGCGGGCAAGAGAATTTATTACGTAGATGTCAAACAAAGTAGCAGGGGCGATATGTATCTGTCGCTTACCGAGAGCAAGCGTATCGTAAGCGGCGACGCGGAAATGCCGCAGTATTCGTACGAGAAGCACAAGGTGTTTGTCTACCCGGAGGATTTCGAGAAATTCACAGGGGCTTTGGCTGATGCCATGCGCTTTATCTATGAGCAGCAAGGACCTGCCGAGCCACGGCCGGCAGAGGAACGGGGCGATATCCAACTCGACGAGATTGAATTCTAACCAACGCTAAAAAGGCCACAAGCCTTTTAAATAAAGGAAAAAGAAGGGCTGGCATCGAAAATGCCGGCCTTTTATTTTGTGCTTCAACCAACTTGAACTATCTTTGCACCGCAAAACAAGCAAAACACTTTACCATTATGGCTATTTTCTTTTTCCGCACACCCGAGCAGAGCATCATCGCCGTTCAGGCCAAACAGGATCCTTGCGCTGAAGAGACAGAAAAGCTTTGTTGGCTTTTCGGCGACGCATCATGCATTGAGGCACCCGCCCTCGAGGGCTTTTTCGTGGGACCGCGACGCGAAATGATAACGCCTTGGAGCACCAATGCTGTCGAGATCACTCAGAACATGGCTATACAGGGCATCGTCCGCATCGAGGAGTATTTTCCCGTAAGCAGTGCTGAAGCGGACCACGACCCGATGCTGCAGCGCCTCTACGACGGTCTCGACCAGAACATCTTCACCGTCGATATCAAGCCGGCGCCGATTCTGCAGATACAAGACCTCGAAGCCTACAACGAGCAGGAGGGACTGGCCCTCTCATCCGAGGAAATCAGCTATCTGCACGATGTAGAGCGTCAGCTCGGCCGCAAGCTCACCGACAGCGAGGTCTTCGGCTTTGCCCAGATCAATAGCGAACACTGCCGTCACAAAATCTTCGGCGGCACTTTCGTCATCGACGGTCAGGAAATGCCAAGCAGTCTCTTTGCGATGATCAAACGTACCACGCAGGAGAATCCCCATAAAATTATCTCTGCCTATAAAGATAACGTGGCTTTTGCCCAAGGTCCCGTCGTGGAGCAGTTTGCCCCCGCCAACCACGCCACGAGCGATTTCTTCATCATCAAAAACATCGAGAGCGTCATCTCCATCAAGGCTGAGACCCACAATTTCCCCACCACGGTGGAACCCTTCAACGGTGCTTCAACGGGCACAGGCGGTGAAATCCGCGACCGCATGGGTGGCGGCGTAGGTTCGTGGCCTATCGCCGGCACGGCAGTGTATATGACCAGCTATCCTACCAGCAACCGTCCTTGGCTATATCAGACGCCCGAGCAGATTCTCATCAAAGCCTCGAACGGTGCCAGCGACTTCGGCAATAAGTTCGGCCAACCGCTCATCACAGGGTCCGTGCTGACGTTCGAGCACGAGGAGAACGGCGAACAATACGGCTACGACAAAGTTATCATGCTTGCCGGCGGCGTGGGGTACGGAACGAAGCGCGACTGTCTGAAAGGCACCCCGGAGAAAGGCAACAAAATCGTCGTCGTGGGCGGCGACAACTACCGCATCGGGTTGGGCGGCGGCTCAGTTTCGAGTGTCGATACGGGTCGCTACAGCAGTGGCATCGAACTCAACGCCGTGCAACGTGCGAATCCTGAGATGCAGAAACGAGCCAATAACCTGGTACGTGCGCTGTGTGAAGAGGACGTGAATCCTGTTGTCAGCATTCACGACCACGGTTCCGCCGGACACGTCAACTGCCTCAGCGAACTCGTGGAAGAATGTGGCGGACTAATTGATATGACGAAACTGCCCATTGGTGACCCCACCCTCTCGAGCAAGGAGATTATTGCCAACGAGAGTCAGGAGCGCATGGGCCTGCTCATTCAAGAGGAACATCTTGACCACGTACGCGCCATCGCCGAGCGCGAGCGCGCTCCCCTCTATGTGGTGGGCGAGACAACCGGCGACGCACACTTCGCCTTCGAGCAAGGAGACGGCGTTCGTCCTTTTGACCTCGACGTCGCCCAAATGTTCGGGCACTCACCCAAAACGGTGATGGTGGACGAGACGGTGGAACGCAACTACGTGAATGTAGACACGACCACTACAACGGAGCCGCTGGAGGACGCGCTGAAAGCGGTGCTGTCCCTCGAGGCTGTGGCTTGCAAAGATTGGCTCACCAACAAAGTAGACCGCTCCGTCACGGGAAAAGTGGCGCGTCAGCAGTGTCAGGGCGAACTGCAGTTGCCGCTGTCGGACTGCGGCGTTGTAGCACTCGACTACCGCGGTCACAAGGGCATCGCCACTGCCTTGGGTCACGCCCCGCAGGCAGGCCTCTCCGACCCAGCAGCGGGCTCTGTGCTCTCTGTGGCCGAGAGTCTGACGAACATCGTTTGGGCACCGCTCGCCGAGGGGTTGGACAGCGTCAGTCTCAGCGCCAACTGGATGTGGCCGTGCCGCTCGCAAAAAGGTGAGGACGCACGCCTCTACCACGCTGTGGAGGCACTGTCGGAGTTCTGCTGCGAACTTGGCATCAACGTGCCTACAGGCAAAGACAGTCTATCCATGACCCAGAAATACCCCGACGGCACCAAGGTGATTGCTCCGGGCACCGTCATCGTTACCTCCGGCGGTGAGGTCAGCGACATCCGAAAGGTCGTAAGCCCCGTGCTGGCCGACGAACCCAAGAGCGCCCTTTATCACATTGATTTCTCGTTCGACGAACTGCGTTTGGGCGGCAGTGCTTATGCACAAGCCCACGACAAGGTGGGGTCGGACGTTCCCACCTGTACCAATCCCGAGTATTTCCGCGATGCTTTTGACGCTGTGCAGGAATGCGTGCGCAAGGGCCTTATCCTGGCCGGACACGACATCAGCGCCGGCGGACTCATCACGACGCTTCTGGAGATGTGCTTTGCCAACACGAAAGGTGGCTTGAAAATCAACCTGAACAACTTTGCCGACAAGGACATCACAAAGGTGCTCTTCGCCGAGAACCCGGGAGTTGTGGTTCAGGTAGGCGTAAAGCACGAGGCTGAGTTCAAGAAACTGATGGACGACGCTGGCGTGGGTTATATATATATAGGTGTACCCTCCAACGAACGCTGCCTGCGCCTGCGCCGCACGGAGGTCGGAACTGACGGTCCCGCCAAGGTGGTGTACGAGGAGAGCCTTGACATCGATGCTTTGCGCGACGTTTGGTACCAGCCTTCACACCGCCTCGACCGGAAGCAGAGTATGAACGGATGCGCCGACGAGCGTTTCAACAACTATAAGCACCAGCCCCTGATGTGGCGCATCAATCCGCGCTTTACAGGCAAACTGAAACAATTCGGTCTGAACCCCGACCGCTGGAAGGATGAGAGCAGTAGTGAGAATCGTCCGAAAGCGGCAATCATCCGCGAGAAAGGTACGAACGGCGAACGCGAGATGGCTTACTGCCTCTACCTGGCCGGCTTCGAGGTCAAGGACGTCATGATGACGGACCTCATCACAGGACGCGAGACGCTCGACGAAATCCAGATGATCGTCTTCTGCGGCGGCTTCTCCAATTCTGACGTCCTCGGTTCGGCCAAAGGATGGGCGGGCGCATTCCTCTTCAATCCAAAGGCCAAAACCGCCCTTGACCGCTTCTATGCGCGCCCCGACACGCTCTCCCTCGGCATCTGCAACGGCTGCCAGTTGATGGTGGAACTGGGATTGTTAGGTGACAAAGAAGAACAGTCCCCCTCCAACTCCCCCCGTATGCTCCACAACACCTCGCACAAGTTTGAGTCGGCATTCTTGGGCTTGACCATTCCCGAGAACAAGAGCGTGCTCTTCGGTTCACTCTCCGGTTCAAAACTCGGCATTTGGGTTGCTCACGGCGAAGGCAAATTCCATCTTCCCCAACCTGAAAGTGCGTACAATATCGTTGCCAAATATACCTACGACCAGTATCCTGCCAACCCCAACGGTTCGGACTACAGCGTGGCAGGTATCTGCTCGGCCGATGGCCGTCATTTGGCAATGATGCCTCATCTGGAGCGCGCTATCTTCCCATGGCAATGTGCCTACTATCCTGCCAACCGCACTGGCGAGGAAGTGACGCCGTGGATTGAAGCCTTCGTCAATGCGCGCAAATGGTGTGAGAAGCAGAAGGGCAAATAAGCACATCGCCTTGCACACCCTGCCAATCAAGAGTTTTCGTCCGATGGCTTTCCCATTGGACCTCTATAGCAAATAATGAACAGCAAAACAACCAATAACCCCTCCCAAGAGTTTTTCCCTTTTTCTGAGGAGGAAGAAGCATTGCAGCCGGCAGCCACCCCTTCAACGGAGACTACCGGCACCCATCCTTCTTCCCCGGAGCGGACGTTGGCACTCTCCTCCACAGGAACCTCCGAACCCTCCACCTCGCACACCACAGACCTCAATGCAGCGTTGAGCGAAGCACCTCAGCCTCCCTTGGACGCAGCCAATGAGGGAACTCACTCAGCTGCCAGCGAAGCGTCTGCCGTTCCTCCGCAAGCGCGGGAGAAGGAGGACGGGAGAAAATCCATCCCGCTTTTCTCCACTTTCTTCCACATCGGCTTGTTCACCATCGGTGGTGGCTACGCCATGATTCCGCTGATTGAGCAGAAGATTGTGGAAGAGAATAAATGGATTACGCGTGAGGAACTGCTCGACCTCATGGCCGTAGCACAGTCCTGTCCCGGCATTTTTGCCGTGAATATTGCTACGTTCATCGGCTATAAATTACGTGGCGTATCAGGTGCCTTGATGGCGGCGTGCGGTTGCATCCTTCCCTCTTTCCTCATCATCCTTGCCATCGCCCTTTTCTTCCGTCAGTTCCAGGACAACCCATGGGTCGCACGTGCTTTCCGTGGCATCCGTCCCTGCGTTGTCGCCCTCATCGCAGCCCCCACTTTCAAGATGGCTAAGAGTGCTAAGATCGGTTGGACCAACGTATGGATTCCTGTCTTCGGTGCCTTCCTTATCTGGATGTTCGGTGTCTCACCTATTTGGGTCATTGCTGCCGCTGGTCTCGGTGGCTACCTCTACGGAAAATTCATTGCTGCTCCTGCACAAGAACAATAACACTCTGATTGCATGCTCTACCTTCAACTCTTTTACACGTTCTTCCTCATCGGACTTTTCGGTTTTGGTGGCGGTTATGCCATGATCTCCATGATTCAGGGTGAAGTTGTCACCAACCATCATTGGATGACCATGGGTGAATTCACCGATATCGTTGCCGTCTCGCAGATGACCCCTGGCCCTATCGGCATCAACTCCGCCACCTATGTCGGCTATACCGCCGTGGTCAACGCCGGTGGTTCGCATCTGATGGGCATTTTAGGTTCAGCAACAGCCAGTTTTGCCGTCGTCCTGCCGACCTTCGTCCTCATGCTCATCATCTCTAAGTTCCTAATGAAGTACAAGCACCATCCCATTGTAGAGCACGTATTCATGGGACTCCGTCCTGCTGTCGTTGGTCTTTTGGCAGCCGCCTTCCTATTGCTGATGACTGCAGAAAACTTCTCCACCCCCACCGAGAATCCCTGGCAGTTCTGGATTAGCATCGCCATTTTCCTGCTAACCCTCGTAGCCTGCCAAGTCTACAAAATGAATCCCATCCGCGTCCTCCTCTTCTGCGCCCTCGTTGGTATTCTGCTCTTTTAGCCCTCTCCCGCCCTCTCCTTCCCTCTCCTTCCCTCTCCTTCCCAAAGCCTACCCTTTCGCCCCTTCGGTCAGCCAGCATTGCCTCGTTTATCACGCCCTCTAATGCTTGCCCAGCATCCTTTTGGTTGGGTGCGCCGCATATTTGCGGCGGTTCACCCTCATCTTTCATTTTCTTGGAAAAGGCGCGCCCTTAGCGCACCCTGAGCAGCAACATCGTAAACACTCCAGCCCATCCTTTCCGCTTCTTCTCTCAGGCACTGCCTCTGCCACAGTTTCAAACTGGCGTCCAAGACGAGTAGTTCGGGAGCGTACATCTCCCCCAGCGCGCCGAGTGTCATCATCTCACACCCTTTGGTGAGCCAGAGGATATCCACCTTCGTCCGAGTCTCCTTCCATTCCCCTGCTCCATCATCAACAATCGTCCCACATTCTACATTACCATCCACCATCACTGCCTTGAAATCCGCGACGGCCAACGCTTGTCTGCCTTTCAGCACAAGCGGTTCAGCGGTTAACCTGCGCTGCCAGAATGTCTGGGCGATCGAGTGCATACCCGTCTCCAGCGAATCAGGTTCCGGCATCAGCAGCCAACTGCTTTCGGGCGAAGCGATGACATGTAAGGCCGGACATCGCCAATTGTTGTAAACCACCACTTGAGACTCTGCCTTGCGACTCCAGAAATCGTGGATTACAGCCCCAGGCAGTTGCACCTCGAACTGCATCACAGCCAATTGCACGGCCACAATCCACGAGAGCAAGCGTCCCATCAGCGGCACAACAAAGCCGACAAACGGTAGCACTGAAACGATAAAAGATATTAGCACCAGCACCAGCGCCAAATAGATCATCGCCGTCGTCAAGGGGATGAAAAGGATGTTGAACACTGGGGCATAAGCAGGAATCCTATGGAAATAATAAGCCACCAACGGCAATGTCGCAAGTTGTGCGGCTAAAGATACGGATAAGGACGTGAAAGGCCACATCAGATGGTAGCGTTCCAGCCAAAAGCACTGAAACCGCCAACGGCTAAAGAACCAACCATACCATCTCCTATGCAATATCACAATTCCGGCTACGGCAGCAAACGAAAGCTGAGCACCGACGTCAAACAGCCACACTGGACGCAGCAAGAGCATTAGCAAAGCCGTAAGTATGAGCCAATGCATAGGAGAACCGAAATTCAACTGCATCGCGCCAATAATGAATACGGTCGTCATGAGTGAAGCGCGCACAAGCGACGTCGGCAAACCTGCTATGAGAGCATAAGTCCAGATAAAAACGATGACACCCAGAGCTACCCACGGTCGCCAGGGCGACATCACCAGTCGCCCATTGAGCAATGTGAGGAAGAAGCCGACGATGATCGTCAGATGAAGACCGGACAAAGCCAACAGATGGCTGGCACCTGCGGCGGCATACAAATCTCGCGTATCGCGACTCAGTTGTGAGCGGTCGCCCAGTGTAGCTGCTGCTACAATCGCCTGCGTCTGTTCGTCCATGTCAGCGGATGCATAGGTATCAATCAACCGCTGCCGCACCGACAAGGCCCCCTCCCGCAAACGTGTCATCCACGAATCACGCTCCTCAACCCCTTGAATCCAGCGCCATCTCACATAGTCAAACTCATCTGGATTTCCGCGGTTCACCGGCCGCCGTCCTCCCCCCGACATACTCTGGCCTCCAGTTCCCCGTCCTCCTGGCAAGCCTCCCCCACTCCGCTTTCCAGCCACCGTGCCCTTGCCGTCAGGCAAGGGTCTCTCTCCCCGGCACCAGACCGCCTGCACCTCCTCTGCATAAGACGCATAGCGAGCAAAGCCAACCACCGCGAAGAACAATCCAACAGCCATCGGCAAGACAACGCGCTGCGCCAGCGAATCCTGACCTGCTCGCGAGCATCCCCAAGCCACCGCACCCAACACCAAACAAAGTCCCCACAAGGCCATGAACAGCCATGAGGGGACCATATAATTCTCGTAGAACAAGGCATCCGAAAGACAGATGCCAAAAGCTACGCTGAGCGCAATAAATATTACCGGACGCGACATGTCAAGCCCTTCAGTGCCGACACTTCACCCGCAGGGTCAGGTTTGCCAAAGACGGCACTACCCGTGACATAAACATCCACACCCGCATCGCGCAGGAGCGGAGCCGTCGTGCGGTTGACTCCGCCATCCACCTCGATGAGTGCCTTAGAGTCCGTTCTCGAGATCAGTTCCCGCAAGCGCTTGACCTTATCCAGGCTATGGGTGATGAACTTCTGAGCGCCAAAACCGGGATTAACGGTCATAAGCATCACCACGTCCACATCACCGATGATTTCCTCCAGCGTGGAGACAGGCGTTGCAGGATTCAATGTCACGGCAGCACGCATACCAGCCTCGTGAATCTGTTGCACGGTGCGATGCAGGTGCACACAAGCCTCCTGGTGTACGTTCATCAATGCGGCACCGAGGTCCCGCACCTGTGAGATAAATTTTTCGGGCTGCACAATCATCAAATGTACATCAAGCGGTTTGGTGGTGAGACGTGCCACGGACTCCATCACAGGGAAGCCGAAGGAGATATTGGGCACAAAGACGCCATCCATCACGTCAAGGTGGAGCCAGTCAGCCTCTGAACGGTTGAACCACTCCATCTCGTTTTCGAGGTTGGCAAAATTAGCCGCCAACAGACTGGGAGCGATCAGGTTATGCTGACCATTCCCTTGTGTACGTAGTTCAATCATAGGGGCCGGAAGGCTCTTGCACGGGCCTTTATTCGATCAAGGGTTGACATTTTAGGTTGTGCACACTTGCCTAAAAACAAGGTTAAAGAGAGGCGGGCGGCAAGTTGGTCGGCAGTTAACACGTTGGTCAGCTGCATAGGAATGAGTATCGGTTGATCCATAGGCAGACTTTTTGGTGTAGTATTCTACTTAGAGAACGTTCACACATCTTTGTTTATTGTGCAATGGAACAAAAAAAAGCAAGGGCACAAAAAAAGTGCAAGGACACATTTTTGCGCCCTTGCACTTGCTGTATCTTTCGTTATCGTACCACTTTCTTCACTTTCTCGCCCTGTTTGATGACGAGAACACCCCGAGCGGGAACCTCCCAGAGATTGAAGCCGGTAGAGGGTGTGGTGTAGACCAGACGGCCGGCGGTATCGTAGACGCGGGTCAGTCCGTCGTCGACGACACTGCTCTTGCGCGTTTCGCGAATGCCGACCTGCAAGGCTTCCTTCACCTCGGAAATGGTGGTGGTAGCGGCGTTTCCGGTATATTTGATGTCATAACCGATTTCGCCACCCTCGCAGAGGATACCATGCCATTCGCCTTCTTTCGTGTCGCGGCCACCGAAACTGATGCGATAGGTATGTCCGGCCACGAGTGCATCATCTATATAATAATAGAAGAGTTCGGCCGGTTGTTCCAGGAAATAGCCTTCGACCGGATTGAATACGATGCTGTCTGGCTCGCCGATTTCCCAATTCGTGTTCGCCGTGAGATCGGAGCCAAACAAGCCCACGACGCCATCGAACGTAGTGGAAGAGAAATTCACCAATCCGTACTCGAACTTCACATGAAGGGTGACACGGTTCTTGCCATTGTCGTCCTTCTCCGTGTCAATCGAGAAGGTGTAAGGCGTCGAGCCGTAGGAATACAAACGCGGTTCGGGTTTGTCAGTTGACAGCGGTGTCGTGCGGATACCATAGATCATATCCTGCTGGCTGGAGAACTCCATACCGGTGGGATTCAGCAGACTGATGTCGTAGTAACCGTCGTCTTCGCCGCGCCATCCCCAGTTGACATAGACGAGACCGTCAGCATCCATTCCGTGCAGCACAAAGGCGTGTCCGCCTGATTTCTCGTCCGAACCGGAATAGACAATCGGACATTTCTGCTGCAATTCATTGCAGATGAGATCCATCCATGCTTCGTCTGTATAGCACGCACGTTCTGCATATTTGATGCATTCCTCAGGATAACCGAAACAGGTAATGAGCGCAGGAGCTGCCACGAAGGTATAAGCACCGCTGCCATCGGTGTCGTAACTCATTCCGGCAGCATAACCGCAATCTACGCACAGTTGTGCCACCAGATTGGCTTTACGACCAGTCTCGGCCTCCTGAATCTGTGAACGATCGGTGTAGCCGTCGGGGAAATAATACCCATAAGCGTCCTGGTAGGGCCAATAGTACTTGCTGTTCACCGTGGCTTCGTGCGCTTCACCTTTGCTGCCTACGTAATAGGTAGACGTGAAGTTGGCACTGGCCGGCCATTTGCAATAGTTCATGGCTTGTGCCATCGCTGTGGCTACGCAGCCAACTGGTGTATTGGCGCCGTTAACAACGGGCGTCTTGCGGTTGAAGGGGTCAGCCTGCTGCCATTTCGTAGTCAGGAAGGGTGTCACGGGTGTATAACCTCCGGCACGTGTGACAGCACGTGTTGAAGCCTTGTAACTGCTCATCGCGTGATGGATGCTGTTGAGCCACCATTCCACGCCGCAGGGCATCTCTTCGGTGTTGAAGACGCCTTCGGAGTAGGCCAGCACGGCGGGATAGTCTTCACTGCGGCTGACGACAACGAAACCGCTGCCCTCTGTGGGAGTATAGATTGTATACGTGTCGGTGCTTTGCACGGGTGCAACCTGACGGAGCGTCAGGACGCCGCCGGTCAAACTCTTCACCTGATTCGTGGTATTCAACTTTGAGATTGCGATGCGTTTCATCTCATCGTCGCTACGCTGACCGGCCAACAAAGGCAATACGCCGGCACTCAAAGCGATGAGGAAAAGGAGTCGTCTCATGAGAAATGAAGTTCTATTATTTTTTAAGACGGATAAAGTAAGTTGTGCCCGGAAATACAGGCACAACTTACTCTTTTACTATTTACGGGCTGTTGAGACAGCCTCGGATTTACTTGACAAAACGGGAGATAAAGTTGCTGGAAAGGCCGTTGGTAAGCAGCGGAGTGGGGTGCACTGTCTGCTGACGCATGGCACGGCGTACCATGTGCTTCTTGCCGTCCTTCTGGATCTTCTGTGCAGCTTTCACGCTCTCAGAGGCGGTGGGGAGCACAATCTTGAAGTTGCCAGTCTGGTTGCCATAGTACCAACCGTCCTCACCGAGGGCGCAGAGGATGCCCTTCACGGGGAAGGTGATGACACCGTCCTTGAGGGTTCCGCAGTAGCCGTTGGCCTTGACCTGCTCGAAGTCGTACTTCTCCATATAGTAAGCGGCCATGGAGTAGATGATGAAGTTGCCGTCGCCCCAGTCGACACCCATGTCCTGAGCCTCGAACCAGACGCCGTCGGGATCGGTGGCGTTGATTTCGAAGTAGTAGTCACGGCTGGTGTCGTAGTCGCCGTCCCTGTTGAGGGGATAAGCGGCTCCGTAGGGGTTCACCAGACGGTACATACCCGGAGTCTCAGCGTTCTCCTGAACCTCCACCTCATAGGTGACGACGTAGTCGTTGATATCATCGCCTTCGGCCATATAGAGGGGCCCCATGGCATCCTCGGTGAACTGAGCCATACCGAGCGAAGTCCAAGCGCTGGCCACAGCCTCATACTTGAAGGAAGCGGTTGCGGTCTCGCGGGCTTCATCGCCCAGGTAGGAGACAACCAGGAAGGTGTACTTGCCATCAGCCAGGTCGGCAGCGGAGAACTTCACTTCACCGCTTTCGGTGACCTCAACCATGTTTGCATATTCACCGGAAAGGACCTGATCAAGGACCTCTTGGGTGACATCGCCGGCAACAAGGGCTACGCGGGCAGAGGTGACGTCGGCACCCAGGGTGACGTTCGCCACGAGGGAGGTGCTCTCGTCGGCAGCGGTGAGCTTGCCTACATAAGAAACGGCACAACTGGCATCAGCACGAACGTAGCCGCCGATGTAAATGTATTCCATCTCGGTTCCGAAACTACCTGCAGACACGTTGTAGTTCATCGGGATGGCGATGATGCCTTCCTCCTTGTCGAACGTACCGTACTGAGGATCAAAGTCTGCACCGGGGGTGTAACCGCGATAGACATAATAAGAGGTGTAGTCAGCCACATACATGGGACCGTAACCAGAAGCATCCTCAACACCAGTATACTGGCGTGCGCAAGTGACACGACCCGTATTCTCGTCATAATCGAAAACAAGGCTGACGCCATAGCCCCAGTTGTCAATACGGAACTGGTAGATGCCTTCTTTAATGACATTCTTACGATAGTAGAAAGGCAGGTCGGGATCGTCACCGCTCCAGTAAAGGGCGTAGATGTAGGTGGCCGTTCCGGCATCATTCCATTTGGCCCATTCTGTCCAGTCGGTCACGCCGATGGTGAAGGAATAGGTGCTGTTACCGTAAGGAGTCGTGTCGCTGTTCAGGTTCAGGGCAACAGTCTCATAGTTACCATATTCGATGGCAGCGGGATCGTAGGTGATCACGTACTGAGCGGTGGCTTCGCCGTCAGCGAAGGTCACGCTCTCAGGGAATGTGTATTTGGTGGACTCAGTCGTAGCCGTGACGGGAACAGTGAGTTCACCTGCCGTATTAGCGCGGTTGACAGTAACCACGATACTGCTCTCCTCGGGATTGATCTCGTAGGCTGTGGGCAGTTCGCTGCTGAAGAACACCTGTGCGCCAGTAGGCTTTGATGCGGCTTCGTAGGAGTCGTTGTCGTCACAAGCGGTGAAGGCAACGCACGCACCCAGAAGCATCAATGTATATCTAAGGAATCGTTTCATAATGATATCTGTGATTAAGTTAGATGATTGATTAGTCTGTTACGCCGTCCAGGAGTTCACCGTTCTGCTCGGCCACAGGCTGTGAGCCACCTTCGTTGTTGACGATACCGGCATTAGTGTCAGTCTCGGTGGTGGGGAAGCGCATGTTGAGCCAGAGGTCGTCGGCTGCCACGTTGAAGCGGAAGGCAGCAGGAATGTTGCTATCAACGCCCTTGTGGAATCGTACGATAGGCTTGTTGAGACGGCGGCAGTCGGCAATGCTGAAGCCTTCCATCCAGAGCTCTACGCGGCGCTGGAACCAGATCTCGTCCTCGAGGCTGCGGCCACCGGAAGTGGACTTGTAGCCTGAATCGCGATAACCCTTGACGAAGTTCTCGAGCACGGTGCGTGCCTGAGCCTCGTTGCCGCTCTTGGCCAGACCTTCGGCCTGGATGAGGATCATCTCCTCTACGCGCATGAGGGGCCAGTCGTTGGCGTTGACTACGCTGCCTGCACCGGTCTTCATACCGAACTTGACGTTGGTGTAGGGAGCATAGGGGAGCTTGTTGCCGGCATCGTCGGCATAGGTGGCGATAGCATCGCC